>CAZMEL010000284.1:0-10535 GCA_964565225.1 uncultured Thermoanaerobaculia bacterium
CGGTACCTGGGCTCCGAGGGAGACGAGGCCGCCGAGAGTGCGCCGCATCGGCCCGGGGCGCGAGCCCGGCGCGGCCCGGCGGCGGACGAGCCGATCGCGGTGATCGGTCTGGCCGGGCGTTTTCCCGGAGCCGACAATATCGACGAGCTGTGGCGCAATCTGCGGGAAGGCCGCGAGTCGATCCGTCACTTCGACGACGAAGAGCTGCGGGCCGCCGGGGTGCCGGCGCACGTTCTCAGTGATCCGAGCTACGTCAAGGCGCGCGGCGTGGTCGACGGGGTCGAGGGCTTCGACGCCGCCTTCTTCGATGTGAGCCCCCGGGAGGCGGAGCTCCTGGATCCGCAGCATCGGCTGCTGCTGGAGTGTGCCTGGCAGGCCCTGGAGGCCGCCGGGCATGGTCCCGGGTCTCGCCCTCGGGCTCCGGCGGGAGTATTCGTCGGCACCGGTTTGAGCTCTTACCTGGTGCGCAATGTCCTTCCCGGCCGGAGCCAGGCCGACGCCGCGGGCGAGTACCAGACGATGCTCGCCAACGACAAGGATTTCGTGCCCACCCGGATCGCCTACAAGCTCAATCTGCAGGGGCCCGCCGTGGCGGTGCAGACCGCGTGCTCCACCTCGCTGGTGGCGGTGCACCTGGCCTGCCAGAGCCTGCGCGGCGGAGAGTGCGAGCTGGCCCTGGCCGGTGGCGCCTCCGTCGGCCTGCCCCAGCAGTCCGGGTACTACTATCGCGAGGGCGGCATCCTCTCCCCCGACGGCCACTGCCGGGCCTTCAGCGACGGGGCTCGGGGCACCGTACCTGCCAGCGGCGCCGGCATCGTCGTGCTCAAGCGGCTGGCCGAGGCCCGGGCCGATGGTGACCTCGTCTATGCCGTGATCAAGGGTTCGGCGATCAACAACGACGGCTCCCGGAAGGTCGGCTACACGGCACCCGGTATCGCCGGGCAGGCGGAGGCAATCGCCGCCGCCCAGGCGGCCGCCGGGGTCACGCCCGACTCGATCTCGTACCTCGAGGCGCACGGCACGGGCACCGAGCTCGGCGACCCCACCGAGATCGCGGCCCTGACCCAGGCGTTTCGCGGCGGCACCGATCGTCGCGGGTTCTGCGCCCTCGGCTCGGTGAAGACCCACCTCGGCCATCTCGACGCGGCAGCGGGCATCACCGGCCTGATCAAGACGGTCCTCGCCCTCCACCACGGAGAGATCCCACCGAGCCTGCACGGCAAGTCGCAGCATCCGGACATCGATTTCGCGAGCAGCCCGTTTTTCGTCCAGCAAGAGCTGGGCTCCTGGAGCTCGTCGGACGGGCCGCGGCGCGCGGGGGTCAGCTCCTTCGGTATCGGCGGCACCAACGCCCACGTGGTGCTGGAGGAAGCTCCCGCGCCGGAACCGACCTCGGGCTCCCGGGCCGCGCAGCTGCTCCTGCTCTCGGCGCGGACCGAGTCCGCCCTCGCCCAGGCCGCCGACGAGCTGGCGCAGCACCTGGAGAGCGACGACACGGCCCCTCTCGCCGACATCGCCTATACGCTCCAGGCGGGCCGCAAGGTCTTCGAGCACCGGGCGGCGGTGGTCGCCCACGACCGCACGGAGGCTGCGACCCGGCTCCGCTCCCGAGAGCCGGGCCAGCTCGACGTCGTGTCCGGAGCTCTCGGCGAGCGGTCGGTGGCGTTTCTCTTTCCCGGCCAGGGGGCGCAGTACCCGGGGATGGCCCGGGGGCTCTACGAGAGGGAAGCCGGCTTCCGCGAGATCGTCGATGCCTGCGCCGAACGCCTCGATCTCGGAACGGATCTGCGAGAGATCCTCTTTCCCGCACCCGGGGACGAAGAAGCGGCCGGCGAGTGTCTGCGGCAAACCGCCTTCGCCCAACCCGCCCTCTTCGTGGTCGAGTACGCCCTCGCTCGCCTGTGGATGGAGTGGGGCGTCCACCCGCGGGCGATGATCGGCCACAGCCTCGGAGAGTATGTCGCCGCCTGCCTGGCAGGGGTCTTCTCCCTCGAAGACGCCCTCGATCTGGTAGCGATCCGCGGGCGCCTGATGCAGGAGCTACCCGCCGGCTCGATGCTCGCCGTGCCGCTCCCGGAGGCCGAGCTCTCGCCTCTTCTGGAGCCACCTCTCGCCCTCGCGGCGGTCAACGCCCCCGGGCTCTGTGTGGTCGCGGGCCCGGACGAGGCGGTTGAAGCAATGCAAGAAAAGCTCGTCGCGCGGGAGGTGGCGGTTCGGAGCCTGCACACCTCCCACGCCTTCCACTCGGCAATGATGGACCCGGTGCTGGAGCCCTTCGCCGCCGAGGTCGCCCGGGTGGAGCTGCGGGCGCCCGAGATCCCCTTCCTCTCGAATCTCACCGGCCGCTGGGCCACCGCCGAGGAGGTCCGGCGCCCGGAGTACTGGGTGAAGCACCTGCGGCACACGGTTCGTTTTGCCGACGGCGCCGCAGAGCTCTTCCGGGAGCCCGGGCGGGTTCTGCTGGAGGTGGGACCCGGCCGCACCCTCGTGGGCCTGGCCCGACGCCAGACCGGCGACGCCCGGCTGCCGGCGTTCGCCACGCTGCGCCATCCCAAGAGCCAGGATGCCGACCTCGCCCACTTGCTCCGGACTCTCGGACAGCTCTGGCTGCAGGGGGTGAAGATCGACTGGGACGGCTTCTACCGCCGGGAAACCAGGCACCGGGTCGCCCTGCCGACCTACCCCTTCGAGCGTCAGCGTTTCTGGATCGAGCCCGGGCGCGGGTCCACGAAGGGTAGCTCCGGTCCTCTGGAGAAAGGCCCCGCCGAAGACTGGATCTACGCTCCCGTCTGGCGACGCCGAGCTTCGGCCCTGCCGGCCCGCGGCGACCAGGAACCCGACACCGGCCCCTGGTTGCTCCTGCTCCACGAAGCCGGCCTGGGCGGGCCCTTCGCGGACCATCTCGAGGCCCAGGGCGAGACCGTGATCCGGGTGCTGCCCGGCGAGGGATACCAGCGGCTCGACGAAACCACGTACACCGTGTTTCCCCCCCGCCGGGCCGACTACGACAGCCTGCTCAAGGCTCTCGGGTCTTCGCCGCGGCGGGTCGTACACACCTGGCTGACCGGTGAGCCGGGCGTCGATTCGTTCGACACGGTCCAGCAGCTGGGTTTCTACGCCTTCCTGTCTCTCTGCCAGGCCCTCGCCGCCGGGAGCGGCAGCACAGCGATCGACCTGACCGCCCTCACCCGTGGTGGCCAGGAAGTGACCGGTGAAGAAACCCTCGACCCGGCTCGGGCCACCCTGCTCGGTCTCTGCCAGGTGATTTCCCAAGAGGCTCCTCATCTGCGCTGCCGCTCGATCGATTGCACACACCCCGAGCCCGGGACACCACGCTTCGAGCGCTTCCTCGGCCGGTTGGCGACAGACCTGAGAGCAGAGGCACCGCAGCCCACGGTGGCCTACCGCGGCGCCCACCGCTGGGTCCAGGGTTTCGAGAAGGTCGAGATCGATGCCCGGGTCGAGACTCGGATTCCCCAGGGCGGCGTGGTCCTGATCCTCGGCGGCTTGGGGCGGATCGGTCTCGAGATCGCCGGGAGCCTGGCGGAATCCTCCGGCGCGCGGCTGGCCCTCGTAGGCCGCTCGGCAATTCCTGAAACCCCCGTCGATGCCGTCACCGAGCGACGGATCCGAGCGCTTCGAGACATCGAAACCCGAGGCGGCGAGGTGTGGAGCGGCCGGGCCGACGTCGCCGATCCGGAGGACATGGGGCGAGTGTTGGAGCAGGTCCGCGAGCGCTTCGGACGGATCGACGTGGTGGTCCACGCCGCGGGAGACGTGGGCGAAACCTCCATGGTTCCGTTCCAGGATCTCCGCCCGGCCGAATGTGAGCGCCAGCTGCGAGCGAAGGTCCGAGGTCTCCGGGTGCTCGAAGAAGCCCTCGCCCCGCTGCCCGATCCGCCCCCGCTCTGCCTGCTCTTCTCGTCCCTCGCCGCCCAGCTCGGAGGCTTCGGCTTCGCCGCCTACGCCGCCGCGAATCGCTTTCTCGACCTCTCCGCCCAGCACGCCAATCGCACCGGCCACACCGAGTGGCTCAGCATCGGCTGGGACGCCTGGCTCTTTCCCGAAGACGAAACCCGCGCCGCCGGCCTCGGCTCCGAAACGGCCGCCCTCGCCATGTTGCCGGCCGAAGGGGTCGCCACCTTCGATCGCCTGCTACGCGGCGCCCCGCCGGGCCATGTCCTGGTCTCGACCGCCGATCTCCCGGCACGAATCGACCGCTGGCTCTCCCCCGCCCGGCGCGACGAAGCGCTCACCGTGCATCCGCGACCGAGCCTGCAGAGCACCTTCGTGGCCCCCGCCGGAGAGCTCGAGGAACAGCTGGCCGAGGTTTGGAGCCGGCTCCTCGGCGTCGAGCCCGTGGGAGTGCACGACAACTTCTTCGAGCTCGGCGGCAACTCCCTGATCGGTGTACAGCTGGTGGCCGAGATCAAGAAGCGCTTCGAGCTCCAGATCTCCCCCACCGCCCTGTACGAAACCCCCACCCTGCGCTCGCTTTCGCGCTGGATCGAGGGTCAGTCACAGCTCGAGGAGAGCCTCCGCCGCCGCCAGAGCCGCGGCGAGCGCCGTAGGCGGCGGCATTCGAGGCGAAAGTAGCCCTACTTTGTCAAGACCTTTCGCAGGTCGAGTCGGCGTTCCTTCCACCAGGCCTCGAAGGGTCGCGCCGGCCACATGGGCTTCGAAATCCCTCTCGGCGCTGTGTCGAGTCGGCATCTTCGGCACGATTCTCGTGGACCCGCTCGACCTGGCTCCAGGAACGCCGACTCTTTCGCACGAGTTTCTGAATCTGACAAAGTAGAAGCAAAGTCTTGGCCATGAGGCGGCTGCACACGGGGGAAGGGGCGACTCGTCCACGAATTCGGCGAATCCGTCGTCGGGTGCATCCGAATGACCCGGCTCGCCGATAGGATCGATACGAGAGAAGGAGAATCGCGGCCCGAAGACCCTTCGAAGTCTCCGAGCAAAGAGGTCTCCGAGCCATTGCGAGGCCGGGCCGCGAGGGGACGCCATGTACGGGGGCCGAGCCATGAGCACCGAGCTGAAGATCAAGGGGAGCACTCTCCGCTCCAAGCTGCTGTTTGCCCACCACCGCTGTGGAGACTCGGTGCGTTCCGGCCTGGAGACCGATCTCCGTTCCCACGGTATCGATCCGATCCTCGACCACGAGTGGTACGCCTACGGCGTTTTCGATGGTCTCCTGCGTCGCCTCGCCGAGCTCTGCTTCGACGGCGAGCTTCCCCGCTTGCGAGAGGTCGGCCAGTTCTCCGCCGAGATGGCCCTGGAGACCACCTTCGACCCCAATCCGGAATCCGGCACCGCGTTCCTGCGTTTCTTGCACCGGATCCGTATTCTGCATCGCCGCTTCTACAGCGCCGGCCGGGTCGACTTTTCCTTCGACGAGCTCCAGCGCCGCTGCCAGATCCAGGTCAGCGGCGCTCCCCTGAGCGAGGCCGACCGCCAGGTGGCCGCCGGCTTCTATCTGCGCACCGCCGAGCTCATGGGAATTCCCGAGCCCGACTGCCGGATCGAGGCCGACGAGCAGGCGGTGCGTTTCCTCATTCGCTGGGCGTAGAGTCGTTTCCGCCGCCGATGTAGCGTTCGAGCCAGGCGTGGACCTCGTTCCACCACAGCTCCGCCGCCTGGGGTTTGAGAATCCAGTGATTCTCTTCCGGGAAGATCACGATCCGCGACGGCACTCCCTTGCCGGTGAGCACGTGGTGCAGATTGATTCCCTGGGTGTAGGGCACCCGGTAGTCCTTTTCCCCGTGCAGGATCAGGGTCGGGGTCTCGAACCTCTTCGCGAATCGGCTCGGAGAGTAGAGGTCGATGCGACCGGGATCTTCCCAGGGCGAGGCTCCGTAGTTGTTCGACCGGCTCCAGGTGTAATCAGAGGAGAACTGGGCCATGAGGTCGTAGACTCCGGCATGATTGATCAACGCCGCGAACCGGTCGGTGTGGCCGAGAATCCACGACACCAGGTACCCGCCGTAGGAGCCACCCGCGGCCGCCATGCGCTCGGGATCGATATCCCCCCGCGCCAGCAGAAAGTCGGTGGCCTTCATCACGTCCGTAAACGGCTTCTCCGCGTGATTTCCGAGAATCGACTCGGCGAACGCCTGCCCGAACCCGGTGGAGCCGTGGAAATTGAGCGCCGCCACCACGTACCCGGGAGCGCCGAAGAGCGCCGCATTCCAGCGGAAATGGAAAGAGTCGAGCCACGCCCCGTGGGGTCCGCCGTGCACCAACATCAAAAGGGGCCACTTCTTGGACGAATCGTACCCGGGGGGCTTCAGGACGAACATCTGCACCGGCTCACCACCCGCCCCTTCGAAAGTGACGTCTTCCACCTCGCCGAGCTCGATCTCCGCCAGGCGTTCGGCGTTCAGCGCGGTCAGGGCTCGTGCCTCGCCGCCCGCCGCCGGAATCGCCATCAGCTCGGGAGGCTGGTGGAACGACTGGGCCAGGAACACCAGGTGATCTCCCGCCGTCGCCACCCCCGCGGTGCTGCCGCCCTCGAAGAGCACCCGGGGCGTGCCACCCGCTGCCGCGACCGAGTAGAGGGAGCGTCGGCCGCGGTTCTGGGCGTGGAAGAAGAGGGTGCGTCCGTCGTCGGAGAACACCCAATCCGAGGGCTCGGCGTCCCAGTCGGGCAGCACCTCGGCGATGGCGCCCGTCGCCCGCTCGTAGCGGGCCAGGCGGGTGAAATCGGGGGAGATCTCGACCCGGCGGTTGCGCCCGAAGTACAGCCACTTGCCGTCGGGGGAGTATTTGGGTGAGCCGTCGGCAGGGGCGTGGCCGGAGGTGATGTTCCGGGTCTCACCGCTGGCGAGGCTCTGCAGGTAGATGTCGTAACGCAGGGATCGGAACGGGGGATCCGTGCTGTTGGCGGAATAGGCGATCTCCCCGCCGTCGGGAGAGAGATCCCAGGAGAACGAGCTCAAGCCGGTGAGACGATCGAGATCCGGGGTCAGATCTTCGACCTCCCGGGACTCGAGATCGACGGCGAAGACGTGGGGCACCGTGCCGGTGGTCCGGTATTCGTCCCAGTAGCGGAGCAGGCGGCTGTCGCTGATCTTCGCCTGGGTCTTGTCGTCCTTGGCCTCTTGGATTCGTTTCTCGATCGCCTCGAAATCCTCGCCGAGCCCGGGATAGGTGTCGGCTTCGAAGGCGATCCGCCGGCCATCGGGAAACCACTTCGGGTTGCGGACACCCATCGGCAGCTCGGTCAGGGGCTCCGCCTCACCACCTCCCAAGGGCAGGCGGTAGAGCTGGCTGCTGCCCTCGCCACGTTTCGAGACGAACGCCAGCCAGCGGCCATCGGGGCTGAAGGCGGGGCTGGAGTCGCTGCCTTCGTTCCAGGTGAGGCGTCGAGGCGGCTCGCTGCCATCGGTCGGCACCAGCCAGAGGTCGCTGTTGCCCTTGTTCTCTTCCCTGGAATACCGGGTCACGGGGAACGCCGCCAGGCGCCCATCGGGAGAAACCGCAGGGGAGCCCACCCGATCCATGGCCCAGAGGTCTTCCACCGTGAGCGGATTTCGGCCCCGATCCTCTTCGGCTCGGGACGATACAGCGACGCCGGCGAGCCCGGCCACCATCGAAAGAACGAGCAGCGACTTCATCCTCTGGCTCCTCAGATAGTCCCCTGTGATTGCAAATCGAAGGCGTCAGGCCCAAGGGGGCTGGCACCTGCGCCGGGCTGAGGGTAGAGTTTGGCTTCATTCGAGTCAAGGAGACGACCTATGGAGCTCGCCTACTGATGTTCGGCTACCGCATTCCCACCCGGGTCCACATCGAGCCGGGATGCCTCGACCGCCTTCCCGAAGCCGCCCGCCAGTTGGGCATGGACCGCGTCGTATTGGTGGTCGACCCCGGCCTCGCCGCAACCGAGTGGCCCACGAGAACCACGAATCTGCTGGACGACATCGCCCTGCCCAGCACGGTTTTCGATCGGGTGGAAGCCAATCCCCGCACCGAGACCGTCACCGAGCTGGCCGAGATCATCCGCTCCGAAGGAATCGACGGCGTGGTGGCCCTGGGCGGTGGCAGCGCTCTCGATGCCGCCAAGGCTGCGGCCATGCTGGCCACCAACGAGCTCAAGATCGAGCAGTACGAGGGCAAGGACCGCTACGCCAATCCGCCGCTGCCGTTCGTCGCCATTCCCACGACCTGCGGCACCGGCTCCGAGGTCACCTGGGTCTCCGTGTTGAGCCATCGCGCGACCCGCAGCAAGATCAGCGTCAAGGGGGAATCCATGTTTCCCGACCAGGCCCTGGTCGACGCCGATCTGCTCACCACCCTGCCGCCCAACCTGGTAGCGTGGACCGCCCTCGACGCCCTGACCCACGCCCTCGAGGCAACCACCTGCACCGCCGCCAACCCGGTGTCCGACGCCCTGGCCGAGAAGGCCATCGCCCTGATCTTCCGCTTCTTGCGCCGCGCCGTGGCCGACATCGCCGGAGATCCGGAGGCCCGAGAGGCGATCATGCGGGCGTCCACTCTCGCCGGCCTCGCCTTCGGCAATGCCGACGTGGCCGCGGTGCACTGCCTCTCCGAGGGCCTCGGAGGAATGTACGACCACGCCCATGGCCTGCTGAACGCCCTGCTCCTGCGCCCGGTGCTGCTCTACCACCGCCCGGTGATCGAGCATCGGCTCGCGGACCTGGCCCGGCTGTTGCCCGAGCCCTACACCGGCCGCGATGCCGGCGAGGGCACCGACCACTTCTTCGCGCAGCTGGAGAGCCTGGAGAAGGACTGCGACCTGCCGAGCCTGGAATCCTTCGCCATTCCTCGCGAGGATCTGCCGAGAATCGCCGAACGGGCGGTGCGCAACGGCTCCAACCGGTCGAATCCGCAACCCATGTCGGCCGGCAGCTACCTGCAGATCCTCGAGCCGTTGATCGGCTGAGCCGGGTCGGATGGAGACAGCCCGGTTCGAAGAGCTGCTCGGCTTTCTCGCCGCGACCCTCGACGACGGACGGGTCTCGCGGGGCGAGCGCCGGGCGCTCGACGCGGCCCTCGAAGAACGGCCGCTGACGAAATCGCAACGCCGCGCCTTCCTGGAGAGAGCCCTGGAGCTCGCCCAGGAGCGGCTCGGCCGGGAACGCGACCGGGCGACCCTGCACTGGCTCTCCGAGATCGCGCAGAGGGTGGTCGCGAGCCCGCGGCGGGCCGAGAGCGCCCCCGCGACCGAGGTTCTCTTCGCACCCGACGATTCCGTGGCGGAGCGGATCGGCGAGCGGATCGATGCGGCTCGCGAGAGCCTGCAGCTCTGCGTGTTCACCATTACCGACAACCGCCTGACCCGCAGGATCCTGGCGGCTCACGAGCGCGGAGTGGTGGTACGGGTGATCACCGACGACCTGAAATCCCTCGACAAGGGGTCCGACATCTTCCGCCTCGACCGCGCCGGCATCGCCGTCCGCACCGACAAGGACCCCACCCACATGCACCACAAATTCGCCATCCTCGACCAGAAGGTGCTGCTCACCGGCAGCTACAACTGGACCTACAGCGCCTCGGAGCACAACCGCGAGAACCTGCTGATCAGCCAGGATCCCGAGGTTCTCGAGCCCTATCGCGCCGAGTTCGAGAACCTCTGGCGGCTCTACGCCCCGGCCTGACGCCTTCGGAACACAGCGCCAAGAGAGATTTCGGAGCCTCCCGCAGCAGACGCGACCCTTCGAGACCTGGAGGAAGGAACGCCAGCTCGACCTCGAGAAAGAGTCCGACAACGTCAGATCTCTAGCTTCTTCATCAGGCGAAAAAGGGTGGTGCGGTCGATTCCGAGCTCCCGGGCGGCGGCGGCTCTTTTGCCTCCGTGGTGCGCCAGCGCTCTGCGAATCCGCTCCTCGGTCCAGCGGTCGATCCCTTCCTGCAGCGTTCCCTGCCCGGTGTCGAGCACTCCCTCGCCAGCTCCCGGGGCCGACGCCTCGAGCAGCAGATCTTCGGGCCCTATGACCTCTCCCCGCGCCAGCACCACCGCCCGCTCGACCACGTTCTCGAGCTCGCGCACATTGCCGGGCCAGGCATGGGTCCGGAGCGCCGACTCCGCGGCGGAGGAGAGGGAGCGGGGCAGGCCCCCGGACTCCTCCTGGCGGCGGAGGAAGAAACGGGCCAGGGGCAAGACGTCTTCCGGCCGCTGCCGCAGGGGTGGCAGCAGCACCGGAATCACGTTGAGGCGATAGAAGAGATCTTCCCGGAACCGGCCGGCCGCGATCTCTTGCCGCAGATCCCGGTTGGTGGCCGCCACCACCCGCACGTCCACCGGCCGCGGGGCCTCGGCGCCCACCGGCAAGACCTCGCCCTCTTGCAGCACCCGCAGCAACTTGGCCTGGAAGGCAGTATCCACCTCGCCGATCTCGTCGAGAAACAAGGTGCCGCCGCTGGCTCGCTCGAAACAACCCAGCCTCCGGCTCTCGGCCCCGGTAAAGGCTCCTTTCTCGTGTCCGAAGAGCTCGCTCTCGAGCACTCCGGCCGCAAAGGCCTTGCAGTTGACAGCGAGGAACGGCCGGCCGACCCGCGGGCTGGTGTAGTGC
>CAZMEL010000285.1:0-10518 GCA_964565225.1 uncultured Thermoanaerobaculia bacterium
CCTCGAGCTCGAGTCCCTGGGCAGTGACCTCGACGCTCGGCGCGAACGGGCACGAACGGCGGCCGAGCTTCACCGCGAAGCCGAGGAGAGGCGGCGAGCGGCGGCCGAGCAGCTCGAGAGCCTCGAGGCCCAATCGGCCGAGCAGCTCGCGGGGCGCACCGCAACCCAGCTGGCCGACGAGCGCCATGCCACCAAGGAAGCCCTCGGGCTTCACGAGCAACTCGGCGCCATCGACCGGCAGGCCCTGGCGAAAGCCTCTCGCGAGGCCCGGAAACGGGTCGAGGACACGCGCTCGACCTGCGACGGTGAAGAAAAGAAAGTGGAGCGGGCGAGAGCCTCGACGGCAGACCAGGACCGCCTGCTGCAGCTCGCCCTGCGGGGAGCCCACCTCGCGGAGCATCGAGACCTGCTGCGGGACGGGGAGCCCTGCCCGCTCTGCGGGTCGCCGGAGCACCCGCACCGGGATCGACCGGCCGAGGAGAGCCAGGGAGCCCTGCGGCGAGCCGAGGAGACCCTACAAGAGCTGCGCGGGCAGCTCGAAGATCGAGAGCGGGCCCTCGCCGAGGCACGCCGCGAGGCCCAGGCCGCGGAGCTGGCGCAGACCCGGGCCGAGGAAGCCGCACAGGGCGCCCAGAACCTCGAGAAACGCCTGCTCGCGCAGTGGCGCGACCTGCGCCGACACGTGCGGGACCTGCCCGAGGATCCGCAGTGGATCCACCCCCGGCAGCTGAGCGATTCTCTCGCCACCCTCGACACCCGGTGGCGGCGCCTGGAAACACTGGAGCCCGAGATCCGGGCCGCGCGGGCCACGCTCGGTGAAGCCGAAAGAGCGGTACAGGAGCGAGAGAGAACAGCGGCTCTCGAGTCCCGCAGCCTGCAGGAGCTCGAGCGGCGATCCTCGGAGCTCGAAGGCGCGATCTCGCGGGCCGAGCAGCAGCGGGAGGCGACCCGGGCCGAGCTGCGGCTCACCACCCGGCACCTGGCGGAGACCTGCGGTCTGCCCGCTCCCACGGACGATCTCTCCCGCTGGTTCGAGCAGCTGGAGGACGAGCGGGCGCGATGGCGCGAGGTCGAGGAGGCCCATCGTCGAGCCGTGCCCTTGCGAGATCTGGTGGCAGCCAGGACGAAGGCCCTGCTCGAGGGGCTTCCCGCCTCCGCGGCCGAGGGCGAGGGCGCAGGCGAAGGAGCCAATCGGCCCCTCGAAGAGACCTCCGAGAGACTGCGCAGCGCTCTCGACGCCGCCGAAGAGAGCGCCCGCCGGGTCATTCCCCTGCGCCAGGAGCTGACGACCCTCGAGCGCCAGCTCGAGCGCCATGTGCAAGACCGAGAGCAGCAGGAGAAAACCCTGCGCTCGGCCCTCGACGCCAGCAGCTTCGGGGATGAAGACGATCTGCTCGACGCCCGGCTCGAGCCCGAGGAGCTCGCCGACCTGCAGGAGCGTCTGCAAGCTCTCGACCGAGATCTCGAGCGGGCTCGGCGAGACCACCGGCTCGCCATGGAAGCGCTCCGGGCACATCGCGAGGCTGCCCGACCCGGGACCGGTTTGGGCGAGGCGCCGGGTGCACACGAGCTCGACGACCTGGCGGCGGAGCTCTCCTCTGCACGTTCGCAACACCGGGAGCTCCGTTTGCGGCTCGACCAGGAACGGGAACGCCTCGGAGGCTTGCGCCAGCAGCTCGCCAGCGACGAGGCGGCGCGTCGGGACCGGCGGGAGAAGAGTCGGGAGCTGGCCGAGCTGGAAGAAACCTGCCGCCGGGCCGCCCGGCTCAACGAGGTCATCGGCCAGAAAGACGGCGGCAAGTTTCGCCGCTTCGCCCAACGGCTCAACCTCGACCAGCTCCTCGCTCTGGCCAACCGCCAGCTGCGACGCCTCAGCCCGCGGTATGGCCTCGCCCAGGTGGTGGACTCGCTCGACCTCGAGGTGATCGATCACGAGCTGGCCGACGAGCGGCGCCCGGCCTCCACCCTGTCGGGCGGTGAGACTTTTCTCGTATCCCTCGCCCTCGCCCTCGCCCTCGCCGATCTGCACCGGGGCGACCTGCGGCTGGGCACATTGTTCCTCGACGAGGGATTCGCCACCCTCGACGACCAGAGCCTCGACACCGCCCTCTCGGTGCTGGAGCAGCTGCAGTCCGAGCAGGGAACCCAGATCCTCCTGATCAGCCACGCCGGTGCCCTGCGCGAGCGGATCGCCCATCGCATCGACGTGCTCAAGGCCGGCGGCGGCCGCAGCTCCCTGCGGGTGGTCACCGATCTCTGAGCCAGCCTCCACCTGGCCCCGGCTCGCCCCGGGCACTCGCTCGTAGAATCCGAGACCTCCAACGATCACCCAGGAGACATCGACCATGGCACTCGAAAAAGTCAATCTCGAGCAGAAGTTCGGCCTCTTCCACGAACATTGGAGCCCCAAGATCGTCGCCGATCTGAACGGTCAGCAGGTCAAGCTGGCCAAGCTGAAGGGTGAGTTCATCTGGCACCAACACGAGAACGAAGACGAGCTCTTCTTCGTCGTGCAGGGTCGTCTGCGCATGGAGCTTCGCGACCAGACCCTGGAGCTCGGTCCCGGGGAGATGCTGGTCGTACCCCGCGGCGTCGAGCACCGCCCGGTGGCGGAAGAAGAAGTGCTCCTGATGATGTTCGAGCCCGCCTCCACCCTCAACACCGGCGACCAGGAAGGATCCGAACGCACCGTCGCCGCGCCGGAACGGCTGTGAACAGAACCCGCGTAGACGGAAGAGTCGTCGGGTCCCGCGGCCGGGCCGAGCGGGTCGACGATACCGCGGAGCGAAGACTCCAAGCGGACACAGCGCCTCGGAGCGAGCCAGGGCGGAGAACGGTTGGCGCGACCCTTCGAGGCCTGGACGCGGGACCCGACGACTCGATCAACTTCGAGAGTTTTTTCCCACTGGCCAGCCGACACCGGATTCGGTCATCCGCCCGGAAAACCCGCGGGGCCCGGCCCGCGTAGGATAGAGACGACCCTACCCACGCTCAGGAAGGAGGCCTCGATGAAGATCTGGCAGCTCTCTCCGGCTCTCGCCCTGCTCGCTCTCGGTTTCGTGATGGCGGGCGGAACCACCACCGACGCGACTGCGGCGCCCGACACGAACGGAGTGCCGCCCTGGCAGTCGGTCGGCGCTCTGGAGCTCGGTCCGAACCGGGTGCTCTTCGTTGGCGACAACAAGAGCAGCGCCGTGTATGCCCTCGAGCTCGGCAAGGCCAAGTCGCCCGAGCCCGAGGCTCCGGCCACCGTAGAGGATCTCGACGAGAAGATGGCCTCCCTGCTCGGGGTCGGCGTGCGGGACGTCGCGATCCAGGACATGGTCGCCGATCCGTCCACCGGCACCACCTACTTCTCGGTGATGCGCGGACGCGACGACGGTGCCCTGCCGGTGGTGCTCTCTCTGGCCCCCGGCGGGGAGCTCTCGGAAGTCTCACTCGAGAGCACGCCGTACAGCCGCCTGGAGATTCCCAAACCGCCGGCCGCCGATGCCAAGCTCTACCGCTGGGACTCCCGCACGTTCACAATCACCGATCTGGAATTCATCGATGGCGAGCTGTTCATCGCCGGATTGTCGAACGAGGAGTTCGCGTCGACCTTGCGACGGGCGCATTATCCCTTCACCGGAGACGTGGAGATCACCCGTCTCGAGATCTACCATGGAGCGCATGGAGAGTACGAAACGTTCGCGCCGATCTTCTCTTTCATTCCCTACCAGATCGCAGGGAAGACCCACCTTCTCGCCGGCTACCTCTGTACGCCGCTGGTGACCTTCCCCCTCGACCAGATCCGCTCGCAGAAGAAGCTGCGCGGCAAGACCATCGCCGAGCTCGGCGCTGGCAACATACCGACCGACATCGTGGCCTATGAGCGGCGAGGGGAGGAGTTCGTGCTCGTGGTCAACAACCGCCGCGGCGTCATGCGGATCTCACGAGACGATATCGAAGCGGCGCAGAACCGAGAGGGAATCTCGGAACCGGCGGGGCCGCGGACCGGCGTGACCGACGAGACAGTGCCGCTGGGCCATGTGGCACAGGTTGCCGACTTCGACGCCGACCACTTGCTGGTGCTCGCCCGGGCCATGGATACCGGTTCCCTCTACCTGCAATCGGTTCGCAAGGCTCGAGTCTGAGCCATACCGCCGTCTACGGCGATCTCTCTCCGGCTCGACGCTGCCCCTCCCTGCACCAAGGCGGCGGAGGCCGGAGACGTGGGGCTCCGGCTACCGGCACGAGCCGGCGGAGCCGGGGCTCCGGTCAGTTTCTGTGGCGGTAGGTAATCCGGCCACGCTGCACGTCATAGGGAGAGACCTCGACCTTCACCCGGTCTCCCGGCAGCACACGAATCCTGAACTTCCTCATCTTGCCTGCGATCTGCGCCAGCACGGTGTGATTGTCGGCCACCTGGACCTTGAAGTTGCCGTTGCCCAGGACGTCGACAACCGTGCCTTCCAGCTCTATAGGTTCTTCTTTGATGATCCTTCTCCTTGTCTTGTTCGGAAAAACGGACGAACCGCCCACACTCGGGGCAGCCCGAGATCGGACGGGGATGATATCAGCAGACCGAGCTGCTGGCGTATTGTCTAGAAACCGATTCGGCGCATGACGAACCGCGGCAGAAGGCGGATCACCAGCATGACCCAGCGCCAGGCAAAGGGTGTATAGACCAAGGGCTCGCCGCGATCGATGGCCCGCAGCACTCGCCGGGCCACGTCCTGCGGCCGGCCGGCAAAGGGCGGCGGCTTGCGGCCGGCGGTCATACTCGTGTGTACGAACCCCGGCTTGACGAGGATCGACACCAGCCCCTGGGACCGGAACTTGTGGTCGAGGCTCTCGACATAGTAGGCCAGGCCCGCCTTGGCGGCGCCGTAGATCATCACCGGCTTGCGGCCACGATCTCCGGCCACCGAGCCGAAAACACACAGAAAACCACCACCGTCTTGCCGCAGCAGGCGTTTCCTGGCATCTTCGCAGAAGAGCACCGTGTGGGTGAAATCGATCTCCAGCAGGCGATGCACCAACACCGGATCGGCCTCCAGGTCTTCCTGGTCGGCGAAGATCCCAGCGGTGAGGACCACACCATCGACCCTGCCGAGGGTTTCCCAGGCCGCATCGAGGGCCGGCCCCAGGGTCTCGGGATCCTCCAGATCGGCTTCCGCCGAGCCGAACCATCCCGGCTCCTGCCCTCCTCTCACCTCGAGATCGCGGGAGCTACGCTCCAGGTCTTCCGCGTTCCTACCCAGCAGGAAGAGACGCTCCCCACGCTCGGCGAGCAGCCTCGCCAGCTCCCGGCCCATGCCCCGGGTGGCTCCCAAGAAGACGACATTCATTTCAGTTGGTCACTCCACTTTTCCAGGATCGAGCAGGCGCCGCGACAGCAGGCTGCGCAGCCGCCCCTCGGGGTCGTATCGGCGGCGCACCTCCAGGAAACGCGCCAGCCGGGGCTCCATGGCGCGGAAATCCCGTGCCGAGGTGAACGTATCTTTCGCCAGGTAGATCCGGCCCCCCTCTGCGATCACCCGCTGGTTCAACCGGGCGACGATCGCCTCCGTATCGGGGCGGATCGCAAGATCCACCGCCACCGAGGTGCCGGGTCGGGGAAAGGAGAGCAAGCCGTCTCCTTCGGCACCGCAATCCTTGATCACACACAGGAACGAGGCCACCCCGAGACCGGTCAGCAGATCGAGGAAACGCCGGGTCGACGCGGCCTCGCCGTCGCCATCGGGCAATACACACTGGTATTGGGTGAAACCCCGCGAGCCGTAGCCGCGGTTCCAGTCGGTGATCTTGTCGAGGGGGTGGAAGAAGCTCTCCGGATGGTGGATTCCACGGCGCACTCGCGGGAGATGAGAGTGGTAGTAGCCGAAATTCAGCAGGCCCATGGTCCATCGATTGAGCAGGAAACCGGGAAGGTCGAACGGCACCCGGACCCGTCGCTTGGGTCGGGGTGGCTCGGGTGGCGCCTCTTCGGCCGTCGCCCAGCGTCCACGGTAGAGAATGCCCCGCCCCATACGGGGCCCTCGTTTCAGACAGTCGATCCAGCCGACGGTCAGGGGCCAGGTCTCGGCGGCCAGCTTCAGGCTCTGCAGAAAGGAGTCGAGATCGGGGATCCTCTCGGTTTCGGCCCAGATCCAGGGCGAAGGAACCCGCTGCAGTCGGCAGACGACCTCGAGAATGTGGCCGGTGAGCCCCATCCCCCCGAGAGTGGCACGGAAGAGGTCGGGAGCTTCCTCCCGGCTCGTCCAGACCACGGAGTCGTCGGCGAGACGCATGCGCAGCCGCTCGACGTGTTGGCCGAAGGTTCCGTCGACGTGGTGGTTCTTGGCGTGCACGTCGGCCGCGACCATGCCGCCGAGGGTGATCCGGGCCGTGCCGGGCATCACCGGCGAGCACCAGCCTCTTGGCAGGAAGACCCACGTGAGGTCCGAGAGAGACAGTCCCGCCTCGGCGTGCAGGCGACCGGTTTCGGCATCGAAGCCCAGGATCCGGTCGGCCAGGCGTGTACCGGCCACGGTGTCGCCGGAGAGTGGCAGGGAGGCGTCTCCGTAGGAGCGTCCCAGCCCCCTGGCCAGGCGAGCGGCGACGGTGGAAGTCTCGAGGCTCTCGGAGACCCGCTCCCGCCCCTCGACGATCGGGTGGCGGCCCCAGCCGTGCAGCGGTACGAGCTCTCGATCTGCCAAGCAGCCTCCGAAGGGTCGATGCCCGGAATAGACGACGAAACCAGGAAATGTGGACGATCGGAGTCGGGGGCGAGCCCTTACTTCGACATCGCGCTGAGGAAGTCGGTGTTCGACCGCATCTTCGACAGCTTGTCGAGCAGGAGCTCCATGCTCTCCACCGTGGACAGGGGATTGAGCACCTTGCGCAGGATCCAGACTCTCTGCAACTCGCTGGCCGGCATCAACAGCTCGTCCTTGCGGGTGCCGGAGCGGTTGATGTCGATCGCCGGGAACACCCGCTTGTCGACCAGCTTGCGGTCGAGGTGGATCTCGCAGTTGCCGGTACCCTTGAACTCTTCGAAGATCACGTCGTCCATGCGGCTGCCGGTGTCGACGAGTGCGGTGGCGATGATCGTCAGCGAGCCACCTTCCTCGACGTTCCGGGCAGCGCCGAAGAAACGCTTCGGACGATGCAGGGCGTTGGCGTCGATACCACCGGAGAGCACCTTGCCCGAGGGCGGCTGCACGGTGTTGTAGGCGCGCGCCAGGCGGGTGATGGAGTCGAGCAGGATCACCACGTCCTTCTTGTGCTCGACCAGGCGTTTCGCCTTCTCGATCACCATCTCGGCGACCTGCACGTGTCGGGTGGCCGGCTCGTCGAAGGTCGAGGAGACGACCTCGCCCTTCACCGAGCGCTGCATGTCGGTGACTTCTTCCGGGCGCTCGTCGATCAGCAGCACGATCAGGACCACCTCGGGGTGGTTCTTGGCCAGCGACGACGCCAGGGACTGGAGCAACATCGTCTTGCCGGTACGGGGCGGTGCGACGATCAGGGCTCGTTGCCCCTTGCCCATGGGTGTGGTCAGATCCATGACCCGAGAGGCCATGTCTCCGGCCACCTCGAGGCGCAGACGCTCCAGCGGATACAGCGGCGTCAGGTTGTCGAAGAAGATCTTGTTCCGGACCACGTCCGGATGTTCGAAGTTGACCGCCTCGACCTTGATCAGGGCGAAGTAGCGCTCCCCTTCTTTCGGCTTGCGGACCTGCCCGGAAACCGTGTCACCGGTCCGCAGGTCGAAACGCCGGATCTGCGACGGGCTGACGTAGATGTCGTCGGGCCCCGGCAGGTAGTTGTATTCCGGCGCGCGGAGGAATCCGAAGCCATCGGGCAGACACTCGAGCACACCTTCCGCGAAGATCAGGCCGCTCTTCTCGGTCTGCGCCTGCAGGATCTTGAAGATCAGCTCCTGCTTGCGGGTGCCGGTCGCTCCTTCGATCTCCAGATCCTTGCCGATCTGCACCAGCTGGGAGATGCTCATCTCCTTCAGCTCTCGAATGTCGAGTGTCGGGCGATCCTTCAACGACACCCCTCCTCCGCCGCCGCCGCCGCCAGCGCCACCGCCGGGCCGTTTGCCTCTGCCGCGAGACGCCCCCCGCGGAGGCGGCCCCTGTTGCTTCTTATTGGATTTCGTCATGAGATCGTCGTTCATCGGGGTCTCCCTTGGAATCGGTCAGGAAACCCCAGATTCCTTTCCAAAGTTGTTGGACGCCCTCCCCTGACACGGCGGAGAAGGGAACCAAGGCCACATCTTCCGACAACTCGAGGCGATGCCGGATGGCATCCATCGCTCGTTTTCTTCGGCTCCTGGGGACCTTGTCGATCTTGGTCGCCACGAGAAAAGGGGACATCCCCAGTTCTCGAAAGTACTCCTGGGCTTCCACGTCCAGTGGCGTGGCGCCCACCTTGCTATCGATCAACTGCACCAGCTGCTTGGGAAATGCCTTCGTCTTCGAGGAGTCTCCGGCGTGCCCGCCCGTGAAGTAGTCGTCAATCAACCGGGCCCAGCTCTCCCGTTCCTTGCGGCCGGCCTTGGCGAAACCGTAGCCGGGGAGGTCCACGAAGTAGAAACGCTGGTTGATCAGAAAGTAGTTGACGGCCCGGGTCCTCCCGGGCGTCGACCCCACGCGAGCCAGCTTCTTGCGCCCCACGATCTTGTTGAGGAGGCTGGATTTGCCGACGTTGGATCTGCCGACAAAAGCAATTTCCGGTCGGCCGTCGTTCAAGAATTGACTACGGTGGGTGGCCGACAAGACGAAGTCGGCCGAGTCGATTTTCACAATTTCTGCTCATTCTCCTGGTAGGGCTCCCTCTCCAGACCCACAACCAGGCTCGATGCTGTCAAAGATTGTTCCCTAGAGGGCAGACTGTCGATGGTCGGGTAGACAAGCCCTGACGGGCAGGTAGAAAGGAACGATCTGGTGGTATCGCTCCGGGATACCGGACGCCGAGAAGGCGACTGGCGCCGCGGATCCGGAGACGGGCTCCGGGGCAACGCCAGCCATCTCGTCGGCCGGTGCAACCCGATACCGGTCGGAGAGCTCTCCAACCACGGTACGGAATGACGTCGATCTGGGTTTCGACCAGAGGGGACGACTAGCTCTCGACCGCCCGGTCCTGCCGACTCCTACGGCTCGGACCTCGCGGCCATGCGCGTCGGCTCAATGAGCCAAGGAACCCGAGTCCACTCCTTCGGAGGAAACTTCCTGATCCGTCGTCTTGGGTAGAGGGGTTACCTCGCCATCGAGAGTTATGGTCAGGACTTCATCCATCGAATCGACCAGATGAATGGTCATTTCATCGCGGATTTCAGCGGGGATGTCTTCCAGATCCTTCTCGTTCTCCGCGGGGATCACGAGCTCCGTAATGTCGGCGCGGAAGGCAGCCAGGAGTTTATCCTTGATTCCGCCGACTGGCAAGACCGTTCCGCGAAGTGTGATCTCGCCGGTCATCGCCACGTCTTTCCGGACTGCGATCTCGGTCAGGGCGGAAACCAGGGCCGTGGCCATGGTGATACCCGCCGAGGGACCATCTTTGGGAATTGCGCCTTCCGGCACGTGGATGTGCACGTCGGTCTTGCTCGAGAAATCGGGATCGATGCCGAGCAGCTCGCTGCGGCCCCGCACGTAGGAGACCGCAGCGCGCGCCGATTCCTGCATCACGTCTCCCAGCTTGCCGGTGAGCGTGAGCTTGCCGCGGCCACGCATCAGGCCCACCTGGGTTTCGAGAATTTCGCCGCCGGTCTGGGTCCAGGCCAAGCCGGTCGATACGCCGACCTCGGATTTTTCCCGCTTCTCGCGACGCCGGAAGCGGATCTTGCCGAGGAGGTTCCGAACGTCATCGGCTCCTTCGACCACGATCTCCTTCTTCCCTTCTCCATCGACGATCCGGCGCGCCACCTTGCGGCAAATGGACGCCACCTCGCGGTCGAGGTTGCGGACCCCGGCTTCCCGGGTGTAGTGGTCGATCAGGGCTCGGATGGCGTCGTCCTCGATCCGGACGTTCTTCGATTCCAGGCCGTGGGCCTTGATCTGCCGCGGCAGGAGGAAGCTCTTGCCGATCGCCAGCTTTTCGTTCGGGGTGTACCCGGTGAGCTCGATCACCTCCATCCGGTCGCGCAGGGGCGCCGGCACCGTGTGGATCACGTTGGCGGTGGCGATGAACATCACCTTCGAGAGGTCGTATTCGACGTCGAGGTAGTGGTCGGCGAAGGTGTCGTTCTGCTCGGGATCGAGAACCTCGAGCAGGGCTGCTGCCGGATCCCCGCGGAAGTCCATGGCCATCTTGTCGATCTCGTCGAGAAGGAACACGGGATTCACCGTACCGGCCTTCTTCATCATCTGGATGATCTGACCCGGAAAGGCACCGATGTAGGTCCGGCGATGGCCTCGGATCTCCGCCTCGTCGCGCACGCCGCCCAGGGAGAGGCGGACGAATTTGCGGCCGGTGGCGCGAGCGATGGACTTGGCCAGGGAGGATTTGCCGACGCCCGGAGGGCCGACGAAGCAGATGATGGAGCTC
>CAZMEL010000286.1:0-10270 GCA_964565225.1 uncultured Thermoanaerobaculia bacterium
GGACCCAGGCGATCTCGTCGGCCGGAGCAGCTCCGGCGTCGTGGGCCGGCACCGCCGAGACCAGGGCCGCCCGCGGTGCCGGATCGATTCCTTCGAGGCACCAGGCAGCGCTTTCGGCGAGCTCCTGCCAGGCCCGATCGAGATCGACTCCCAGGCCGCCGAACGCCCCCAGGGCTCCGAGCGGATCGCCGCCGAGGCAGGTCGCCAGGCGGCGGGCCTCGGCCTCGCCGAGCCGACGTAACCCTTGTACCACCTCACCCACGGCCGCCCCGCTGTCGAAGATCCATGCGCCTTCGGCCGCCGCTGCTTCGAGCACACGACACAGGTCGGCCTGCGTGCGAATCCCGCCCCCGGATCCGCCCTCGACCGCCCCTCGGCTGCGCCGGGGCGCCGCGAGAGGTAGCCAGATCAGATCCGCGCCCCGGGAGCGGTCCAGGGCCGCCGAGGCCGTGGCTGCCTCCGGATCGGCGTCGGAAACCTCGGCGACGATCCGCCAGGCGCCGGAAGCGGCACCCTCGGTCCGGTCGCCGCGCAGGAAAGGAAACATTCCCGGCAGCGCGGGCTCTGCGAGATCTACGGACTCGGCACTGTAGAGAGGTGCCGTCCGCAACCCGCCGGCCAGTCGTGCCGACAGGCTCGTTTCGATCGAGCGGCCTCCCAGCTCCCCCTCGACCCGATCTCGCCAGGCGGAGAGATCGACCGAGGGAAATTCGGAGAGATCCGCGAGAAATGCGGGAGAGTCGGACATGGGGCTCCTCGAGATAGGAAGCGGCGAGCGGTACCTGCCAATGGCCCGAAACCGGCTCCGGCGAGCTCGAATCGAGGCACCGGGCACCGCTCGTCCGGTTGTTGTTGCGAGAATGAAATGGCGGTCTGTCCTCGGCTCCTACCAACCGCCACCGGGCTCGAATCTACCACGATTCCCACCGGTCTACCGCCCGGCCGAGCGGCCCGCGGCGCTATACTCGACGGCTACGGCAAGCACCGTTCGAGGCGACGATCCAACCCCTGGAGACGACCATGGCCCCAGCTCCCGCAACCTCCGACCCATCGCTCTCCTCCTCCGAGGTGTTGCGTCTGCTGGCACAGATGCCCGCCGATCTCGAGACCGGTGAGCGCTGGCGGGCCTTCGACCGATCTTCGTGGCCGGCGCTCTTTCAGCTCCTCGAGGTGGCCGCCGATCTCCCCCGGCTGGCCGACAACCGGACCCTCGCGAGCCTGCCCGAAGAGGTCTGGCCCGAGCTGGCGAAGGTGGGAGCCGACTGGCTGCGGCTCCAGCAGCTGGTGGACGATCCGGTGGTCCCCCCCGGAGCCGAGAGCGCCACCGTGTATGGCGCCGAGAATCGCCCGGCGGCTCGTGAGGAGCTCGAAGCCACCCACTGCGTGACCATCGCCGACTTCTTCACTCCCGGGCAGCGGGCCGAGCTCGACCGGCAGATCGCCGCGCTCGCCGAAAGCCGGGCCGGTTTCTGGGGCCAGCTCGAGCCCAGCGACGCTCCCGAGCTCTTCGATCTCGTGCAGCGGGGCCTCGCGGGCGAATCGTTCGCCGGCCTCACAGGCTTCGACCTCGACCGCGACGCCTTCACCCTCACCCTCTCCCTGCAGAGCCTCGAGGTCGCCGGCATCGGCTGGCACCGCGATCTCTACTGGCCGAAGGAATGGGTGGGAGAGGACGTCTTCCCCGTGCTCTACGGTCTCGGCGACGACTCCCCCGCCAAGGGTGGCGCCTTCCTCTACTACGTCCCCTGGATCAACGAGATCCGCGCCATCTACCGTCGGCGGCACCAGGCCACCATCCTGCTCAACCACCACACCACCGAGGGGCGGATCCTGCACGCCGTCTCCCGCTACCTCGCTGCCGACACCTCCCGGCACCTGATCATCTTGCAGTGCCTGCGGCGCAGGCGGTAGCTCGACTCTGGCAGAGACTCTCGCAGGGTCGAGTCGGCGTTCCTTCCGCCAGGCCTCGAAGGGTCGCGTCGGCCCTCGGGGCTCCGAAGCCTCTCTCGGCGCTCGTTGACCAGGGCCGGCCGCTGCCGCGGCTACAGAGACTTCAGGTATTCCACCAGGGCCCAACGCTCCTCGTCGGCGAGGTCGGTTCCGAACTCGTGGCCGGTATTGGCTCCGCCGTGGGTCGTGATGTCGTAGAGGAAACGCGAGCTCTCACCGGTTTCGGTGACGTAGCCCACCTTCTCGGGGTCGTACTCCCGGCTGCCCAGCTGAAAGGTGGCCGGGCGCTGCTCGGAGGGTAATAGCAGGTCGTAGAGGGTCGGCACAGAGCCGTTGTGCAGGTAGGGCGCCGTGGACCAGACTCCGGTCAACAACCGCGCCTGGTACTCCCCCGTGCCGCGCCACACCGGCGGGCCGTTGTACTGGTGCTCCTCGATCTCCTCCTGCGTGATACCCGCCTGCTCGTAGACGGTGGTCTCGAGCGTCTCTACCTCCTGGGCCAGGGCTTCGTGAAAGGGTTTGCCGTCCTGGGGCCGCAGAAAGCTATCGGCACGGTTGGGGTCGGTGCCGATACCGGCGAGAGGGAAGAGCGTGCCGTCGTGAGACCGGTGGCACGCCTGGCAGTGCTCGGCGAAGAGGGCCTCGCCACGGGCGATCGCGTCGCTGTCGAGAGGGCCGAAACGATCGGCCGGCCAGGCAGGGCTCTGCAGATCCCGCATCACCTCCTCGAGCTGCCAGATCACCCGCGGGAGGAGCGACGACTGCTGCGTCTTCGGATCGACGAATCCGCCGAGGGCCACCGCCTGGGCGATGTCGCGCTGCATCACCGAGTTGGTGTTGCCGTCGGCGTGGTACCAGCCGAAGTCGCGCGCATGGTAGAGCGCGGGAATGCTGGTGGGAGCGTCGAGCTCGGTGCCGCTGTCGAAGAGGACGTTGCGGATGATGCCCCACGGATCGTCGCGGCCCGGGCCAGCGGGCTGCGAGATCTCGAGCGCGGTGAGGGCTCGTTTCGCCAGCTGCAGGCGGTTCTCGAGCAGGGCCTTGAAGTCGCGCAACCAGGTCAGTAGATCCCGCAGCTTGCCGCGATGCTCTTCGGTCCCGTCGGCGGTCCGTACCAACCGCGAGGTCATGTCTTCTACGGAGCGGTCGTCGGAGTCGTCGTCGAGGAGTCGAGAAATCGTCTTCCCCAGGGCGTGGGCCACGAAGTCCTCGGGCTCCGCAACGTCGTTCTGGACGGCTTCGGCATAGGTCTTCACGAGCTGCTTCACATTGCTGTCGACCTGCGCGCCGAGACTCTTGCCCTCGGCTCCGGGCGGCGGCTCGAGGCTCAGAAGGCGGTGCACGAAGAGCAGAACCTCGATCGGGTCTTGCAACATCTTCTCGGCCGAGGACTGGATCGACAACGCCAGGGCCTCGATATCGGCCATGTTGGAGCCGCCGTCGATGGTCATGGCCTGCCCCTGGTACTCGATCTGCGCGGTATGGCAGGCCGCGCAGTTGATGCTGACGTAGTCCTGGCCGAAGACGGCATACGAAGGCACGTGGGTGGCCCAGCCGATCGGCAGACCATAGGGGTTGGCCGCCGACGCCGAGCTCGGAATGAAGCCGTAGTAGTCGAGGGCATCGATGTAGAGGCGGCCGGTCTCGAAATCCTTCATCGCCCGCAGAATGTCGACCGGCGCCAGGTCGCTGCCCTCCGGCGCGGTGCGCCAGAGGGTCGATTGAGCCGCGGTCAGGCCGACGTCGAGATCGGCGCTCGGCACCACGGGTGGCGGTGGGGCCGGAGGATCGGGTCGCTGGCAGGCAGGAAGACCCAGGCACCAGACCAGGACGAGAAACACGGGCACCGAGCGGCAGGAATTCATGGCATCGTCCTCCTGTAGATCCGAGTCGCGGTTTTTTCCAGAACCGCAAAGAGCCGGAGCCCGGGAAGGGGATCCGGCCGACTCCCGAGGATGGGGGTTGACCGTTCGAGAATACCACGCGAGCCTCCTCCGGCCGGCCGGAAGGGGCCCGGCCAAGACCTCGACCCGTTCCCCCGAACGGACGAGAAATGACCGCGACACCGAAAAAGCTGGCAGGTCCGAACACGAATCCGTCGATCGGGTTTGCGAGAACGATCGGATCTCCAGTATGATGCCATTGTCCAGTACTATTTGTCTTATTCGTTCGATACGTTCTCGGGATCCCTGTCGGGAACCTGTCGCCGGCCCGGCCCCTGGCCGAAGCCAAACCGACCGATTCGAAGAATGGAGTGAATCCCCATGCCCAAGACTCTCTTCACCCTACTCCTGGTCCTTCTCGTTTCCGCCGGAACCGGCCCGATCTGGGCCGCCGAAGCCGCGGCCGAGAGCGCGGACTCCGAGGTTGCGGCCGTCGCTGCCGCCGGTCAGGAAGTCCGTGTTTCGAAGACCGAGCTCGAAGCCGCCGAGGCCTGCGCCGCGCCGGACTCGGACGCCACGCTCGACTCCATCGCCCGCTTCGAGGTCACCGCCCAGGCCGAGGCCCGAGGAGAGGCCTGCGGTGGTGTCTTCTGCAGCTTCGGAACCTACTGCTGCAACCCCACCTGCAACGCCTGTGTGCCCTTCGGCTGGGGCTGCACTCAAGAGGTCTGCAACTTCGACTGACTCGCCTCCGCCTCCCCGGCACCCGCGATCTTGCCGTCGACCAGGACGATCGTACGATCACATCGTTCGGCGATCTGCGGATCGTGGGTGCTGATCAAGAAGGTGGTCTGCTCCTCTGCCGCCACCTCGCGCAACAGCTCCATGAGCTGCCAGGTGGATTCACGGTCGAGGTTGCCGGTGGGCTCGTCGGCGAGCACCAGCCGAGGACGGTTCATCAGCGCGCGGGCCACCGCCACCCTCTGCTTCTGACCACCCGAGAGCTGGTTCGCCCGGTAGGCGACTCGATCCGCCAGGCCGACCCGCGAGAGCAGCTCGCCGCTCCGCTGCCGGGCGCTCCGCGTTTCCCGGCCGTGGATCGCATACGATGGGAAGGCCACGTTCTCGAGCGCGGTAAAATCGGGCAGCAGATGGTGGTATTGGAAGACGAAGCCGAGGGAGCGGTTGCGAAACGCGGTGAGCTCCTTCTCTTTCAGCGTCTCCAGACGCTGCCCTTCCATCTCGATCGATCCCGAGGTGGGTCGCAACAACGTGCCGAGGATCGACAACAATGTGCTCTTGCCGCTGCCACTCGGTCCCATGAGAGCGACGAAAGCGCCGCGGGCGAGGTCGAGATCGATGCCCTGAAGAACCCGGGTCTCTCGATCTCCGTCGTGAAATGTCTTCACCACCTCGCGCACGGTCAGCAGCTCGGGGAGCGCCGGCTCACCGCTCACGACTGGATGACCTCGAGGGGATCGACTCTCGCCGCGGCCCGCGCCGGCAGGATCGCCGACAGGGTACTGGCGGTGGTGGCCAGCAGAATGGCCGTCCCGTACTCGCCCAGAGCCGGATCGACCGGCAGGGCGGCCGAGCCGTCGGGGCGGGTGGTCAGGGCGAGGAGCGCCTGGCAGAAGAGCCAGCCGCCGAGAGCTCCGGCGCTCGAGCCCAGGAGGCCGATGAAAAAACCCTGGAGCTGGAAGATCTGGCGCACCGAGCCCCGGCTGATCCCCATTCCGCGCATGATGCCGATTTCCTGCCGTCGCCGCACCGCCGCCAGCAAGAGCACGCTCGCGACCCCGATGACGATGGTCAGCAGAGAGAAGAGCTTGATCAGGTCGCCGGTGGTTCCCTGAGCGCGCAAGGCCTGCTGCAGCCGCTCGTTCTCGCCGATCCAATCCTTGGCGAGCAGCCCGGTGGAGGCGCCGAGCCGACGGGCGAGGGCCGGTGCGGAGTAGATGTCGCGTATTTTCAGAGCGATTCCGGTCACCGCTCCTTCGAGCTCGAGCAGGCTCTGGGCGGTGCGCAGATCGACGAACACCAGGCGGCTGTTGACGTTGGAGCTGCCGACGTCGAAGATGCCCGAGATCCGCAGGCTTCGCTCCCGGTCGCGCTCGCTCTCGATGCGCAGGCGCTGACCGATTCCCACGCCCAGCTCGTCCGCGAGCCCCACACCGATCAGCACGTCTCCCGGCCCTAGCCGTAGATCTCCCTCGAGCAGGCCCGAGGCCAGGTCGACGATCTCCGACTCCCGGCCCGCTACCAGGCCGTTGATCCCCACCGGCAGCACCTTGCTCCCGCGCTGGAAGAAGCCGTTGCCCTCCACCTGGGGCGCCACCGCCGTGACCTCAGGCAGGGCTTCCAGATCGGCCAGCAGGGGCCGCCAGCCCTCGATCTTCGGCCGGATCTCGGCAGCCCTCTGCTCGGCCCAGAGCACCTCCGTATCGGGCCAGGACCCGACCCGCTGCGGACGGCGCTCGGCAGGCTCCAGGGTGACATGGGCGATGTTCCCGATCACGTCGTCGGTGAGGCTCACGGCGAGCCCGTTGATCAACGCCGCCATGAAGGTGTAGGCCACGATTCCGACCCCGACCCCCGAGAGGATCAATCCCGTCTGCAGCCGGCTGCTCCAGAGGTATCGCAGGGCGACCTTGAGCTCGAAGGGCATGCTCAGCCCTCGCCGGCCGCCGCCTCGGCTCGCACCTCGATCCCGACCCCCACGTCCCGGGGCTCGCGCACCACCCGCTCCCCTTCTTCGACCCCGGAGAGCACCACCACCCGCGGCGAAGGCCAGTCGACGACCTGTACGTCCCGGCGGGCCGTCCGGTCGCCCTCGATGGTCAGGACCCAGGGATTCCCGGCGCTGCCGGCCACCGACTCCCGCGGCAGGGTGAGAGCTTCCGGGTGGACCGCGACCACGATGTTCACGTCGAGGCTGAGGTCCGCGGCCAGCCGAGGCACCTCACCCACGAAGTCGAGGCGCACCAGCGCCGCGCCGCTGGTGCGATCGATCCGCTGGCCGATGTAGGAAACCTGCGCCTCCAGGGATCGAGCCACGGTGCCGGGAATCCCGATCCGCGCCGGCTGGCCGATGGCGATCGCAGCGAGGAACCGCTCGTCGACTTCCACCTCCACCTGGGGCTCTTCGAGGGTCGCCACCTCGTAGATCTTCTGCTGCGCGGCGATCACCTGTCCGGGATCTACCGGACGCTCCAACACGACACCCTCGAGAGAGGAGCGAAGCAGGAAGTCGTCGAGCTGTACCTCGGCCTCCGCCACCGCTTCTCGCCGGGCGTCCACCGTCCGCTCGGCGCTGTCCACCGCCAGCCGGCTGGTTTCGAGAGCCCGTTCGGGCACCAGCCCTCCCGTCGCCAGCTCGCGGTCTCGCCGCAGATCCCGCCGCGCCTGCTCGAGGCCTTCTTCCTCTCGCGCCAGATCCGCCGCGAGGCGCTCGATCGTCGCTCGAACCTGGCGGTCGTCGAGGCGTGCCAGAATCTCGCCCACCTCCACCGGATCACCCTCTTCGCGTCGCAGCTCCAGCAGGCGCCCCGAAACGGGAAACGAGAGGTCGTTGCGCACCACCGGACGCACCCGGCCGGTCAGGGCGAGCACACGGGTCACGTCGTCCCTCACCACCGGGACCATCACCACCACCGGCGGGCGGTCGAGAAATCGCCGCAGCCACCAGCCGCCGCCTCCCAGCAGGACCAGCAGCAGGCCGTAGAAGACCAGCTTGGATAAATACCTCACGGACGACCCCGCAGGCCATGGTCTCGGTGCTCGAACATGATCGGATCTTCGCTCTCTCCTGGATTCCGGATGTAGGGCGGCGGGGCAATGGTATGCTGCGGTAGGGGTCCGAGAGAAACGGGGCGGGGCGGAGCGAAGCGATGGGATTGATCGAAAGCGTCAAAGAGCGGATCCTCTCACTGGATCAGGTTCGAGCCTGGCCCGAGATGGCCGAAGTGGTTCGAGCCGGTCATCGCCCGGCCGAAGGAATTCCCTGTTGGGAATACCCCCTTCTCTCCTGTGAAGCCGTGGGCAGCGCGCCGGAGAAGGCCCTCCCCGCGGTGGCCTCTACGGTCTGCCTGCTCAACAGCATCCACCTGATCGACGACCTGATCGACGACGACCCGGACGGCTTGTTCCGGCGCCTCGGGCATGGCACGGTCGCCAATCTGGCGGTCGCCTTCCAGGCCGCCGCCTCGGAAGTTCTGGAGGGGTCGGATCTCGACGCCACGCGAATGGCGGCGGCCCATCGCAGCGTGGCTCGGGCAGGCCTGGGTACGGCTTTCGGACAGAATCTCGATGTCACCGCACCCACCGGCGACCTCGAAGAATCCTACTGGCGCTCGGCCGAAGCCAAGACCCCACCCCTCTTCGGCACCGCCTTCTACCTCGGAGCCATCTGCGGCGGAGCCGACGAAGCCCTGGCGGCCGAGATCGAGCGCCTGGCCACACCGATCGGGCGCATGATCCAGGCCGGCGACGATATGACCGACGCCCTGGCCGATCCTCCCGACCCGGACTGGAAAACCGGTTGGAACAACCTGGTGCTCCTCTACGCCACTCTCGCCGACCACCCGGAACGAGACCGCTTTCTCGAGCTGGCACCGCGCATCGAAGAAGACGGGGTCCTGCGCGAGGCGCAGGAAATCCTGGTGCGCTGTGGTGCCGTGAGCTACGGCTGCTACCACGTGATCGAGGGGTACCGAGCGAGCCGAGACCTGTTGTCGACCGTGGTGGTTCCTCACCCCGAGGCCCTGGAGCGGCTGCTGGACCAACTGATCCTTCCCGCTCGCCTTCTGTTCGAGCGACTGCAGATTCCGTTCCCTTTCGAAGCCTGATCTTCGTCCCTCCCAGGCCGGCTTTCGCCACGAAAAACAAGAGAAAGATCCCAACGCTCGGACCGACCGGTCGGTTGGCCGAGCTTCCACACAACTGCTTACCAGAAAATTTGTGCTTTCGAGGTGGTTTCCGACCGGTCGGTATGTTAAAATCTCTGACAGACGAGATCAGGGAAGTCTGCGATTTCCCTGAAACACTTCACTTTGTCCGGTGTAGTGGTCGAGTAACGGCTCGAGAGGGCTGAGGGAGTTTGTCTAAGGAGACCTCATGTCGATCGCTTCTTTTCGTCAGTTCGTTTTTGGATCTACCGGTATCCCCTCTACAACTGGCTTTCGCCAGCTCTCCATGGTCGGTCTCGCCGAGCTCTCGGCTCGGCTCTCGGATAGTGGCGACTGGACCATCTGGAACTAACATCTCTCGAGGCAGGGTCCGCGACTCGGGCCCTGCCCGCTCCGACCGTATCGGCACCGACTTTCCAATCGGCGAGCGCTGTGGCAAACTCTTCGCCCGGAAGTCCGAGGAAACCTTCGGCCTCTTCCGGACCCGCCACACCGAAGAACCTTCCGACCGGAGGCTCCCGCGAGCCACTGGCGCGACGACCGATTGGAGCTCCCCATGGCGAGCAAGACCCGAAGGCTTTCCGGAAAGCTGCCGACACGCAAGTCGGTGGTCACCGCCCCGCGCAACACCACCAAGATTCCGCGCAATGAGCCGTGCCCTTGTGGCAGCGGCAAGAAGTACAAGGACTGCCATCGAGCCGAAGGACAGGAGTTCCTGGCCCGGCTGGCGATGGAAGAAGACCGACGCCTGCTGCAGGAAAAACGGGCAAAGATGAAAGCCGACGGGGTCCCCTGGTTTCGGCGGATCTTCGTCCGCTGAGCTGGCTATCCTCCGGCCAGGATTTCTCGGAGCCGCGGCTCGACGCGCTGGAACTCCTCTTCGATCCGGAGCAGGATCGAGCTTCGCTCGGGGCTGTCCGCACGATCCTGGAGCTGGCTGAACAAGCTCGACAGGCCGCTGATCCCGGCGTTGCCGGCGCTCCCCTTCAGCGAATGGGCTTCCCGGGCCAACGTTTCCAGGTTGCCGTCGGCCTCTAGCCGGCGGAGATTCTCGAGGCGCTCGGGCATCTCCCGGACCAGAGAGCCCAGAACCTGGTCCAGGAGATCTCGCCCCAGCTCCTCACCCAGCTGCCGGATCTGCCGCAGCGTCTCGGCATCGATCCCGTCTTCCTCTGCGGCTTCCGCCCTCGACGCTCCAGCCACTGTCGGCATGGAACCGCCGGGTGCCGGGTCGGGCCGAGCGGCCCCGTGGGATCTCCCCGCGGAGGTGCGGGCTCGGGAACGGACGGGCAACCAGCGGGCCACCGAGCTGGCGAGCTCCTGCATCCGCAGGGCCTCGGACTCGACCCGCCCGATGGCGTGGGTGACGTTCTCCGGCACCGGGTCACGCTCTCGTCGGGTCAGCTCGGCGTAGCCGCGGATGGACGCCAGCGGGGTGCGCAGCTCGTGCGAGGCATCGGCGACGAACTGCCGCACGCGCATCTCGCTCTCCTGGCGCGCCCGGAGTGCCTGCTCGACGTCGTCGACCTG
>CAZMEL010000287.1:0-10240 GCA_964565225.1 uncultured Thermoanaerobaculia bacterium
GTGTTGCGGACGAGGGCGAGGAAGACATCGCCTTCGGGGCGCTCGCGGCTCCAAGTCGGGAGCGATTCGAGCAGCAGCGCCTCGGCCTCCTCTGGCCGCCCCTGCTCGAGCAGAAAGGTGGCGAGGTAGGAGTGGATACGAAGGCTCTGGCCAAAGGACGGCGGGAAGTGCCTGGCGAGGGATTCGAGGGCTCTGCGGAACGCCGGCTCGGCCTCCGGGTCGCCGGTCTTGGCCAGGGTCCCGGCAAGGCCCGCGAGCAGTTGTGTCTGGGAGAAATGGTCGGGGCCGTAGATTTCTTCGGACCGGTGCAGGGCGCTCCGGTAGTTGGCGATGGCCGGCAGGTAACGGCCCTGGCGGCGCTGCACGCTGGCGAGATTGCCCTGCAGACGCACCAGAAGTGGATGACGGTGGCCGAAGAGGCGCTGGCCGAGAGCGAGGCCTTCGGAGTAGAGCGCCTCGGCCCGCTCGTAGTCTCCCAGGCCCCGTTGCACCACGGCGCGGTTGTTCAGGGCGCGGGCGGTGGTGAGGCGGGCGTCTCCGCCGAGGCCGCGGGCCAGCTGCAGGGCCTCGGCCGAGAGCGCGTCGGCCTCTGCATACCGAGATTGGTGGCAGAGCACGGTGACCAGGGCATTGATCGCCTCGGCCAGGGGCTCCGGACGGTTGCTCCAGCCCCGGCGCATGCGTTCCACGGCGTCGCGGGCCCGGGATTCCGCTTCTTCCCGGCGCCCCAGGGCGAGCAAGGCCTGGCTGTGGGCGGCCAGGGTCTCGGCGACCTCGAAGCTCTCGTCCCCGAAGGCCTCGATGCGGGTGGCGAGCGCCTGCGACAGGGATCGGTCCGCGCGCTCGGGGAGACCGAGGTTGGTGTAGATCTTGCCGATCACGTGCAGCAGATCGGCCCGGGTCCGGGGCTGGTTTCCCAGCCGATCTTCCAGGCGGGCAGCGCCGCGGTCGAGGGCGTCTCGCACTGTCCAGCGATCCCCCTCTCCGTTCCCGGGGTCGGAGAGGGCGAAGACCTCTTCGAGGAAGCTCCGGATCTCCAGGCTGCGGTCCCGCTCCCGGGCGAGGCGGAGGGAGAGCAGACCGACGACGATGGAGAACACGAGGATCGCGGCCAGGGCGCCGAGACCTACGGCCGACCCGAACCGGTGGCGCCGGAGGAGCTTGCCCACCCGGTAGGGAAGCTTTCCGCGTCGGGCGAGCACCGGGAATCCCTCGCGGTAGCGGCGCAGGTCGTCGAGCAACTGCTCCACCGAAGAGTACCGCTGGTCGGGCTCGGTGCGCAGAGCCTTTTGCACGATCGCCTCCAGGTCGCCTCGCAGCTGGTGACGCAGCTGGCGCGGGGTTGTCGACCGGGCGGCGCTGCGGGCGGCCGGATCGTCGGGACGGGTGTCGGCGAGCTGGGCTCCGAGGCGTGGCGGGGAAGACTCGCGCAAGGCCCGCTCCAGGCCTTCGAAGGTTTTTCCCGCGAGCTCGAGGGGGAGGCGACCGGTGAGCAGGAGGTAGAGGATCACCCCCAGGGAGTAGACGTCGCTGGCGGTGGTGATGGGCTGCCCGCGAATCTGCTCCGGGCTCGCGAAATCCGGCGTCAGCACGCGCAGCAGGGTGTGGGTGTCTGCAGCTCCGGCTGGTGGGGCCGGAGCCAGGATCTTGGCGATTCCGAAGTCGAGGAGCTTGGGGGTGCCGTCGGGCTGGACGAGAATATTGCTCGGCTTGAGGTCGCGATGCACCACCAGGTGGGCATGGGCGAACCGAACGGCCGTCGCGATCTTCTCGAAGAGCTCGAGCCGCCGCTCGAGGTCGAGCCGGTGCTCGTCGCAGAAGCGGTCGACCGGCAGACCGTCGATGGCTTCCATCACCAGGTACGGGAGGCCGTGCTCGGTGGTGCCGCCGTCGAGCAGGCGTGCGATGTACGGATGGTCGAGATCCGCCAGGATCTGCCGTTCGCGCTGCAGCCGCTGGAGCATGTCTTCGCTGGCGAGCCCCGGGCGCAGAGCTTTGAGCGCCATCCGCCGCTGGAAGGCCCCGTCGTGCCGTTCGGCCTCGAACACGATGCTCATACCACCCTCGCCGAGCTTGCGCAGCAGGTGGTAGGAGCCCACGTGGTCTCCGGCCCGGAGCTCGAGCCCGCGCCGGGGCGCGGCCTCCGAGGCGCCTTCCCCTTCGGGTTTTCGCGCCAGGGGGCGATCGAGGAACGCTTCGGCCTGCTGGTCCAGGCGCAGCATCTGGCCGATGGAGAGGGCCAGCTCTTCGTCGCCGTCGGTGGCCTGCCGCAGGAAGCCCTCTCGATCCGCCTCGTCTTTCTCCAGGGCCTGGAGAAAGAGCTCGTTCATCCGCTGCCAGCGTTCGGAGGTCATCGCCTTTCCGCGAGAGAGGAAGGCTGCGGGGAAGGGTCTCTGTCGAGCGCTTGCCCGGTTTCGAGGTAGTGCAGGAGCCAGATGCGGGCGGTGCGCCAGCGGCGGGCGACGGTGGCGGTCGAAAGGCCCGTCACCGTGGCGATCTCGCGGCGGGCCAGGCCGCCGAAGAACCGCAGCTCCACGACCTTCGCCTCCTCCGGGGAGCGGCGCGCGAGGGCTTCGAGGGCCTCGTCGAGGGCGATGAGGTCGGGGTCGGTGGGGGAGAGGGAGCCGGCCGCGGACTCCAGCGTGACCTTCTCCAGGCCGTGGCCATGGCGCACGGCGCGGCGGCGGCGGGCATCGTCGACCACGATGCGCCGCATGATGTGCCCCGCCATGGCGAAGAAATGGGCCCGGTTCTGCCAGTCCACCCGCTCCTGGTCGACCAGCTTGAGGTAGGCCTCGGTCACGAGGCCTACCGTATCCAGGGTTCCGGGCGACCGCTCCTGGTTCAAGAAGCTCGCCGCCAGCCGGCGGAGCTCCGCGTAGACCCGAGCCATCAGCGCGTCTCGGGCCGAAGCCTCCCCGCGGTTCCAGCCGCGGAGAAGCTCGGTGGTCTCACCTCGAGCGGTCGGGGGCATGGGTTTCTAGCGGGCGTCTCCTTCCGGGTCGGGCCGGGGCCTCTCCATGGTCTCGAAGAGGTCTTTGCCATCGAGAGCCGGCTGCGCGGCTTCCGCCTCGCCGGCAAGGGTCGAGGCGAGGCCAGCCTCGCTTCCTGCTGCGGCCGGCCCGGTCGTCGTCAAGGCATCGAGGCCGCCGGCCAGTGGGCTTTCGAAGGTGCAGGTGAATCGTTCCTGACATTCTACCCACACCGGACAGTGGGGGCACAGGCAGGGGTGCTCCGGGGGTAGATCTCTGCAGAACTCTTCGCTGCAGAAGGGGTCCTCGACAGCGATGCCGGCAGACGGCAGGAACACGAAGGCCAGGGATGCCAGAAACAGGATGTGCGGAATGCTGCGTCTCATGATTCCTCCTTGGGAAGGGTTTCGGTTTCGGAGCTCGACTCTCCACCTCTGCCGCCGGGTCTGAATCTACAGACCGGGCCTGTCATCGGTGGTCGGCATTTCCACGACGGTCTGGCAGTCGCCGAGGTCGTGGTGGTCCACTGCACCTGCCTCGATACAGCAGGTGACCAAGGGGCCCCAATCGGTGATCCAGTCCGCGCAGATGTATTCGATGCCCCCATGGGTTGTCTCGAGAAAGCGGCAAGGGTTTCCTGGGGTATCTGTCGGATCCCAGAATCCCTGGGAGCTCTGGCCGGCCGAGGCCTCGGAGGCCACGACGCTCCAGGGGCCGATGGCGACGATCGCGAGAGCGGTGACCGCAACGGCGACGGGTAGAAGACGGATCGTGGTCTGCATACGACGTTCTCCTTTCCAGCGAGATGAGACGGGCTCGACCCGGGGGTCGAAGCCAACGATGACTCCCAACAGGAGCACAGAACGAAGGGATGGGTCGAGCACCGATCAGTACGCGAAATTTTCTGGCGGGCTGTATCAGCGGGCGAGAAGTCTCTTCTCGAGGTGGGGATTCGGGATGGCGGCTTTCGGGGGAAGGGCGGTAACCGCGGGCCGAGGCCAGAAGCTACTCCACGATCGGAATCACGGTCCCGGGTCGACGACTGGCGAGCCCTCGCCAGTCGTCGAGATCGTGTGGCGTACCGAGACCGCGTCGGCGAGAGTCTTCGAGGACTATCATTTCTGCAGGAGTATGCAGGCTTCCGGGCTGAACTGAACCCAGGCTCGGGCTCGAGGGCCGAGGCGATGGCAGAGCTCTTCCAGGTCTCTGGCGGTCGGGCGAGCGTCGGTCAGGGTCCGCTGCCCTTCCTCGGACGACGACAGGAGCCAGAGCAGAGTGGCCGTCAGGTCGTCGTCGTCGGGAGCCTGGCTCTGGAGCTCTCGGAAGGCTCCGGCAATGGCATGGAGCTGGGGAGACATGTGCATACTCACTCCTCGAATGGATGGAGACGAACACTCGTGCAAGTCCGTGGAGAATTGTAGACGCGATCGGGTATAGTTGCAATCGATTACTCATTATCGTTAGAAATTTGCAGCTTACAGTCGGCCGAGATCGCCGCGAAGAACGAACACGAGTCCCCGCGCAGCGTCCAACCGATCGAGGGTGGCGATCGAAGGGTGCATCGGGGCCTACTGCCGGCTTGCTATGCGAGATCTGGCGACGGATTCTCTTCGTCGCGAGCCGGCGAGCCGAAGCGAGATCCTGTCTTCGGAGGCAAACAATGCTACATTTGCTTCTGCAGTTCCGCCGTACGTCCGTGTCTCGTCTCGATCGGGGAACCGTGTGTCCTCGCCTTCGAGTCTCCCCGGTGCCAGCCGTGGCCCCGGGCTCTCTCGTTGCATCGAGGATCGAGAGCCCTGCCCGGCAGGGGCTCGACGGTCGACCGGCGGGCTTTCACTACCAGGCGTCCGAGCTCGGTGCCAGGGATTCCCCTGACTCTCCCCGGCACGGCGTCGACCCGCGGCGGTTCCCCGTCGCCTGGAGGTTTCGAAACCATGAAAAACACTACGATTCTCGCCCTCGCGGTCGCCGCCCTGTTGGCCCCGAGCGGCGCACTGTTCGCCGATCTGTGCGCCATCGACGACGTCCCCGCCGCAACGCTCTTGCTGCCCTTCTTTGCCGTGGACCTCGCACCGGTTCATCCCGAAGGGATCAACACCGTATTCTCGATCAACAATGCCTCGGCATCTCCCACCATCGCCCATATCTCGGTGTGGACCGACTGGTCGCAGCCGGTGCTCGATTTCGACATCTTCCTCACCGGGTACGACGTCCAGACCGTCAATCTCTTCAACGTCTTCGTGGAGGGCGACCTGCCCGTGACCTCCGACGAGCAGAGTGATCCGGACGATACGATCAGCCCGCACGGGCTGAATCCCGAGTGGGACGGCAGCTTCATGGACACCCCTGTATTCGGTGCCGAAGACTGCGCCAACATCTTCCCCTTCTTCATCAATCCGGTGCTCCAGGACGCTCGCCTCGAGGAGCTGCAGGCCAAGCTCACCGGCCAACCCGTGGACGGTGCCTGCTTCGGCGCCGACCATGGCGACTCGATCGCCCGTGGGTACATCACGATCGACAACGCCGATGTCTGCAGCCTGCTCTTCCCGAACGATCCCGGCTACTTCACCGACGGTGTCAATCCTGCCATCGCCAACAACAACAACGTCCTGTGGGGAGACGTCTTCCATCTCAACTGGCAGGACGAGGCCGCGGCCGGCCACAGCCTGGTGCATATCGAGGCCACCGACGATCCCGATTGGGCCACGGGGTACACCTTCTACGGCCGTTACTCCGTGCCCAATGCCGCCGTCGACGGTCGTGAGTCTCTCGCCACCAGCTGGGCCACTCGCTACCTGCAGGGGGCCTTCTCGGGCGGCACCTCTCTCACGGTTTGGCGCGACTCGACGATTCTCGACATCAACGAAGACGGCTACACCTGCGGAGCCGCCGGAACGCTCGAGGTCGGCCCGGTCTGGCATCCGCTCAACGAGCGCGAGGTGGTCGCCTTCAACGAGGCCGAATCCGCGGTCGGCCTCTGTGCCGGAATCTTCGGCGACGAGGGGCCGCCGATCTCGCCACCGGACGATCCGGAATTCACCGATCCGGTCTGTTTTCCCCTCGAGACCCAGAAGGTTTCGGTGGGAGCCGGAAACCTGGCGTCTCCCTTCTCCTTCGGCTGGTTGTACCTGAACCTCAACGTCGGGATCGACGACGGCGGCGGTGCCTTCGACCTCGACCCCGGCTCCGAGGGCACCCTCGCGCAATCCTGGGTCTCCGCCAACCACAGCGCCCTGGGAGCCTTCTCCGTCGGCCTCTCGGCCATCGAGCTGACGTCCGCCTGTGACGACCTCGATGTGGTGCTGTCGGATACCTGGGTGATTCCCGACGTCGAGTGACGACGAGAATCGAGCCCTACGGACGAGACGGCCTGTCGCACGAGGTGTGACAGGCCGTTTTTCGATAGTGGAGAGTTTCGCCCGCCGAGCCTGTAACGTTGGATTCCGCTTCCTGTAGGAACGAGGGAATGGAGACTCTGGAACCGATTTCGGCCTGGCGAAGATCTACGATTCCTCGGCGGTCTCGGAGCCCGGGCTCACGCTCACCGGCAATGTGCTCGGGACGCCGGGGTTCATTCCACCCGAGCGACTGTATGGTGAGGCCGACAACCGTTCCGGAGATATCTACGGTCTCGGAGCGATTCTCTACACGCTGCTGGTGGGGCAACCTCCCCACCGTGGCGAATCTCCGGCCGAGACCCTGCACGAAACCCTCTACGGCGAGATCGAGCCACCACGCGCGCGGCGCCAGGAGATTCCCGCCGATCTCGAGGCCATCTGTTTGAAATGCCTGGAGAAGGAGCCCGGGCAGCGCTATGGCTCGGCCGCGGATCTGGGGGCCGATCTGCGACGTTTTCTCGCCGACGAGCCGGTTTCGGCCCGGCCGCGCAGCTCCCTGGTGCGCTGGTTGCAGCGCTCCAAGAAGTCGTCCTGGCCGGCCTTCCTCGGCGGGGCCCGCGCGTCTCGATGCACCAGACGGCCTCGAGGTCTGGGATCTCGAGAACCGCCGGCTCCTCGGCAGCATCGACGATCGGGTCGAAGGTCCGCAGCATGCGCTACTGAGCCCGGACGGCTCCCGGCTCGTCCTCGGTGGAGACGACGCAACCGGTTGGCTCCGCGTCTGGTGGGTCGGCCGACCGGGACGTCCGACGTTCCTGCAGCCCGAGAACGACGCCCGGGCACTTGCAGCCCAAGGGGTCTTTCATCCCGCCGGATCTCTGGTCGCGGTCCGGATGGTCGAAGACGATCGGCCTGCCATCGCGATCTGGGACCTGATCTCGTCTCGTCTCGTCGCCCGACTGGAAGGGCAGAGATCCGCAGATTGGTTGCAGGAGGGCCGGTACCTGATGACCGCGGGCTCGTTGCGCGAGGAAGTGGTGCGCCAGGAGGGCCCGAGCCGGACGATCTCGGTGCACGACGGCCTTCGTCTCTGGGACGTGGCGAGCCCTCCGGCGCGGTACCGGATCCGGCGAGCAGGTAGGAACGAAACCGGCCCAGATCGCGGCGGGCGCCGCTGAGGTCGCTCCTCTCACACACCCGGGCAAAGAACCCCTGCACCAGATCGGCCGCGTCGTCGGGGTCGCGGCCCGAGCGGCGTGCAAAGGCATAGAGCGGATGCCAGTAGGCACCGATCAGGGCTTCCAGGGCCTGCCTCGCGTCCTCGCTGCCGGTGCCACCCGCCGCCAGCACCAGGCTCCAGCGGGTCGTGGCGAAGGCCTGGCGAGGGATCGCTCGGTCATTCGGAGCACCGGTCATCACGCGGCCCCGCCTCTCGCCGCGAGCAAGATCCGGCGAAAGCAGATTCCGCTCCCCAGAGCGGCCAGGCCGAGCAGCACCGAGGCGACCACGACCCCGCCCGAATGTTGCCGCAGGATTCCTGCGGCCAGGGCCGGGACGCCGAGGGTCCAGGCGACGAAGACGGCGAGCTGGAGCCCGCGGGGCGCGAAGCCGTGCGGCGAAGCGGGTGGCACCTCGAAGCCGCCGTCGGCGAGGGCGAGCAGCCAGGCGTAGAGGGGAAAGATCCGCGCACCGACCCCGAGCACCATCTGGGCGGCGAACCCCAGCAGCGCGAAGACTCCGTAGACCGGAATCCATTCGTACTGCAGCGCCTCGGGCCACGGCGCGAAGACGAAGCTCGTGCCGAGACCCACGCCGAGGAGCAGGTAGAGCATCGCCTGGGCGATGTGCAGCAGGCCGACGTCGGGCGAAGGAATGCCCTTCGCGCGTGGCTTGCGGTGGCGCAGCATCCAGACCACCGACGCAAAGAAGCTGACGATGCCGCAGAGCACCAGCAGGCACGAGATCTCGAGCCACGGTTGGCCGAAGGCCAGAGACGCCACCAGCCCGAGGCTTCCGATCTGTAGCAGACAGGCACTTGCCACCGGGCCGGCGCCCCTGGGCACGGCGGCGGGAATCAGCATCGGCAGCAGGCGGTAGGCGGCCCCGAAGACCATCATCAACACCCAGCCGATCGCGGCGAGATGGAAGTGGGCGAAGAGATTGCTCATCGGCGCGCCGAGCCAGGCATGGCCGATCTTGGCCAGGCCCATCGTGGCACCGAGCAGCGCCACACCCCAGAAGTTGACGAAGGCGAGCCCGAGGTGCAGCTTCACCCCCAGCGCCACCGGCGCGTGACGCACCGCGGCGATGGCTCGCCAACCCACGAGCGAGACCGCCAGCAGCACCCAGGTGGCCGACCAGATCAGCCCGCCGTAGCTATCGATCCAGAAGTGCGAAACCATGCCGCTCACGCCGATCCCGAAGAAGACGAAGGCCACCTGGTCGAGCCGGCTCTCCGCCAGCCGGCTGCGCAGAGCCATCGGCGCGATCATGTAGAGGGCTCCGAGAATCGAGCCGGTGATCCAGCCGAGGGTCACCAGATGCACCGGTGCCATGATCCAGGAGCTGTAGAAGAAGCCCGTCGCCCGGTGAGGGAAGACCGCCAATCCGGCGAATGCCAGGAAAAGGTACACGTGGCCGAGGGCGAAGTAGTAGATCGGCAGGCGGCTGGGCGCCGGGCGTTGGGCGCGGGGAGAAGGAGCCTCTACCGGAGCTTGTCGGCTCACTCCTCGACGGTGAGAAAGAGCGTCTGCCGATCCCAGTTCTTCGCCCCTCGGATCTTCACCCGGAGGAGGTATTGCCCCGGTGGCAGGTGGTCGTCTTCCAGGAAATGCGCCGCTCCCACCGCCGCCTGCCCCGAGACCCGCACCGACGGATCGGCAACCAACCCTTCGCGCGTCTCGATCTCCACCTCTTGCAGCGGGATCACCTGCACCTCGAGCTGCCCGGTCTCCCCGAACCATTCCTGCGATCCATTCGCCATCGCCGCGTCTACGTCGAGAGCCCCCCGGATCGGCTCGGGAATCTCATAGCTCGTGTCGTCCGCGTAGTGAGAGACTTCTTCGAGCTTCTTCAGGAGCTTCTTGGTCGCCCGGGTGAGCTCGACGCTCGGCTGCCCGTTCACGGTGACCTTCACACAGCGGCCTTCGCGGGGAAAACACTTCGGGCCCTTGGCCCGGGCCTGGGGTGTGGTCGCCAGCCAGAGGGCCGTGATCACCAGCAAGAAAGGAAGTCGGGACGAGGTCTTGGTCTTCACGCTGGGCTCCTTTGGGCATTGTGACTACAGGCTCAGGCTCCGAACTGGCGGAGATGGTAATCGGTGTGGCGATAGGCCAGCCAGCCCCATTCGCGAGTGGTGAGGTGCCCGAGCAGGGGATGGACCTGCCAGCTGGAGTCGGGAGCGTGGTCGAGGCCTCGGAGCTGTTGCATCTTGGTCTTCAGGCGCTCGAGGTCGGCGGCCCACGTTTCGGTCGGGGTGATCCGGAAAGCCGCGGGGGCGGGAATGAGGCTATGGGGCCAGGGTAGGGTGAAAACGAAGAGGCGGCGGAACGGAGGGATGTCGAAGAGGTTCCAGCGGTGGTGGAGCTCTCCGGATTCTCCCATCGCTCCGCGGAAGGCGTCGGTGAGGTGGCACACCATTTCCGGGCAGCTCATGCGGCCCCAGCGGGCTCGTGTGTCGGGTTGCAAGAGGTCGAGCCGACGCAGCAGGCGTTCGGCGGTCGCCGGGTCGAAGAAAGTCTTCATCGATTCCAGGTCACGGTTTCGAATTCCGCTGGGTGTCCTTCGCCTCTCGAGGACCCTCTCCATCGGCCTCGGCCGGGGGGGCCGGGGGCCGCTCCGGAAATCTGCGGGTCGAGACCCGACGCCAGGTCGGACCGATGTCCGGGTTCGGGGTTTCGGCCTCGGCGGCGCCGGGCTTCGACGCCTTGC
>CAZMEL010000288.1:0-10209 GCA_964565225.1 uncultured Thermoanaerobaculia bacterium
GTCCCGGTTTTCATCAGCAGCGAGTGGAGGAGGAAGAACCGCGCGGTGGAGGATTGTTCTACTCTTGTCCTGCTACTGCAAGTACCCCAACGACTCCAGCTGGTCGAGGAGGTCGCGGTTGAGCTCCGGGGGTTTGGCGACCTCGGGTAGGTAGCGTTCGCCGGTGTCGTAGCTGGCGACGGTGGTCTGGTGGCTGGCCTCCCAGGCGGCGGGGCAGAAGATGTCTTGCAGGACGCGGCCTTCGATGTCTTCGGCGACGGGTAGCTCCATGCTGGCGAGGAGGGTGGGGAAGATGTCGTAGACGGTGGCGCCTTCGATGCGGTGGTCGTGGCGGATGCCGGGGCCGTTCAGCACCAGGATGCCGCCGGGGGCCTCGTCGTGGAAACCGGGCACCTGGGGGTCGTCGTCGTTTTCGAAACCGTGGTCGGAGAGCAGGATGATGCCGGTGTCCGGGTCTCGCAGGGCCAGGAACCGACCGAGCCAGCCGTCCATGTACTCGTAGAAGGTGCTGACCACGTCGCGATAGGCATCGAGGTTCTTGTCGAGCTCGGTGCGGATCTCGGGAGCCCAGGGGGTGTCGCGGTATTGGTCGGGCTGGTGGTAGTAGAGGAAGTAGTGGGCGGCCCAGTCGAGCCCCTGGAAGTGTACGAAGAACATGTCGGGGTCGATCTCGGGGTGCAGCTGCTCGGCGATCTCCGCGACCACCGTGTCGTAGGTGTAGGCTCGTTGGAGGAAGTAGGGACGCTGATCACCTTCGCGGTCGATCTCTCGGCTCTGGCGCAGGAAGCGCTGGTAGCCGCGGTCGTCGAGGTGGAGAAAGGGGCGCAGAGACTGCGGCGAGGCGGCGGTCACCTCGCTCTGGATGTCGAGCACCCGCTGCAGCTGGTCCTGGGGATAGACCAGGCTGAGGGCGAAGTCGGAGTCGCTGCCGCCGTCGGAGCGCATCTGCATGAGGTCACCGATGGAGTCCTGCACCAGGTAGTTGGAGACCATCAACCCGTTCACCTCCTCCACCGGAAAGGTGTTGTGGTACCCCACCATCATGATCTTGCGCTGCTCGTCGGAGAGGATGTTCCACAGGGCGCGCACCCGGCGGTCGGCGTTGGAGTAGAGCTTGCGCTCGAGGCGGCCGAAGTGTTGCAGCCGATACCACCAGCGCTCGAGCCTCGGGCGTTTGTTGTAGAAACGCTCGATCCCGTGCTCGGCAGGGGACTTGCCGGTCGCCACGGTGGTCCAGATGGCCGGAGAGATGCTCGGCTGGAAGGAAAGCAGGCCGCCGTAGGTCCCGGTTTTCATCAGCCCGGCGAGGTTGGGCAGCCGGCCCGCTTCGAGAAGGGGCAAGATGATGTCCCAATCGGCGCCGTCCCAGCCGATCATCATCCACTTCTTGGCCAGCGGGGCGCATTCGCTGGTCGGCTCGGAGGTGAGCTCGGCGGTCGTCGTCCAGGGAGCCTGCCAGGTGTCGATGGCGGTGGTGGTGGGGATCGGCTCGAAGGTCAGCTCCTCCTCGGTCCATTCGTCGTAGACCAGGAAAGAGCCGAGAAAGAGGGCCACGGCAAGGGTGCCCGCGCCGGCGATCTTCAGAAGCTTCGGCATGTCTCTCGGGCTCCGGGGCTCAATACCGCGCGACGAGCGGCGGCATGCGCTGGGGCAGGAAGCGCCTGATTCGTTCCTTGAGACGTTTCAGGGGCCGGTACAGGCGGTCGATCATGGGCACGGTTTCGAAGACCCGCTCGGCGCGGTCGGCCATCTTCTGTCGCCAGGAAGTGTCCTCGCGCAGCTGGCCGGCGGCGAGCTCCGGCTCTTCTTCGGCGGTCGACTGCCGGTGCTCGTCGTACACCTGCCAGCTGTGCACGTACTGGCCGAGCTGGGGAATCTGGTCTCCAGTGGACTCCCCGGTCTTGCGAGCCACCATGTAGATCGCCGCCTGGCGCCCCCCGAAGCGTCCGTAGTTGAGGTGGTCGAGGCAGCCGGTGCTGTATTCGTAGATCTTCCACGGCGCGGAGTAGAAACGGCCTCGATGCCAGTAGGGGAAGTAGTGGCACACGTACTCGCTCTCGATCTGCCAGCGATTGGCGCTGTAGAAGTCGTGGAAGAAGGTGGGCGAGAACATGTAGAAGCCGAGGTCCATGTGGTTGTTCGAGGGCACGCCGGCGTGCACGATCCGGCCCCCGGGTTTCAGCAGCCGGTAGATGTTCATCAGGAGGTTCGGCTGGTGGAAGATCTGCAGGCTCGAGCCCGGGTCGAGCACCGTGTCGAAACGCCCTTCGAGCTCGTCGGGAATCGGGTGGTTGAGGTCGAGCACGTGCTCGGCCTCCTCCCAGTCGGAGATGTCGCAGCTCTCGACCTTTTCGAAGCCGAGGGCGTGGAAGAAGGTGTGGTCGTCGATACAGCCCTGGCGCGCCAGGCGCGGGTCGTGGGAGAGCCGGACCTCACCGATATCGGCCAGCTCGACCCGGTGGCGCCGGGCCCAGCCCTGGAGCTCGCGGAAGGTGAAGTAGATCGAAGACCGGCCGAATTGCAGCACCGAGCCGCTGAATGGGCGTTGATGGTGCTCTTCGAGCAGGAGTCGTGCGGTGCCTCTCGGAATTCCCATGGGTCGATGTGCTCGGGGTAGGTCAGAAGGGATAAGGAATGGCGTCGACGGGATGCCGAGTCTACCAGCAGTGATCAGGTTCGGGTGCTGCGGAAGAAGGTGAGGAAGGGGCGGTTGAAGCGCCAGGCATAGAGTGCCGTGGCCGCGGCACAGGCGGCCAGGGAGGCGCCGAACCGAGCCGCGGGGGTGAGGTCGCCCGAGAGGACGGCGAGGAAAAAGGGAAGGGGCGCCAGGTACACCCACAGCAGATCGACGCAGAGATGACGGAACCCGGAAGGATCGACCCGGAAGATGGCCCAGGTGGTCAACAGGGTGCCCAGTGGCAGCAGATTGACGATCGCCATGCCTTCGGGGCCGAGGATCCCGGTGAGGAAGTATCCGAGGCCGACGAGAGAGCCCAGGGAGAGCAGGGACGCGTGGATCAGCAAGCGGTCCTGGTGGCGGATCAGGAGCACGTCGCCGGCACAGCGAGCGAAAGGCTGGCACAAGGGAGCGAAGCAGAGGATCCGGAGGAGCGGCGCGGCCTCTCGGTACGGCTCACCGCCGAAGAGCACGAGCACGGTTTCGGCATTGGTAAAGAGAAAGAGTGCGAAGAGGGTCTCGATCAGGAGCACCAGCACGGTCGCCAGGCGGTAGGCCTCGAACGATCCGGCGGGGTCGTGCTCGAGCTTCTTGAGAGCCGGGTAGAGCGCCCGGCTCACCGGCAGGGCCACGGCGATCGCCACCAGGAACGCCAGGAAGAGCGCGAGCCCATACTGGCCTACTTCCTCGGGGGAGAACCGAAGGCCCAGCACGATGGGATCGATGCGTCCCGTGAGCAGCACCAGGACCGACATCAGGGCCAGAGGCAGACCCTTGCGCACCAGCTCCAGGTCGATACCCGTCTCGAGCCGTAGCGGGATCTCGTGTTTCCAGGCGGCGAGCCAGAGGGTCGCGGCGAATACGAGAGCTCCGGCGATGTGGGCTACCACGAAGCTCCACACCCCATGGCCGCCGAGCGCCAAGCCGATGGAGACCACCGCGTAGGTGGCGTTGCGCAGCATTTCGGGTACCACGGATCGGCCGATCAGGAGCTCGGCCTCGAAGAAGGTCAGAGGCACCTTGGCGAGCCCTTCGAAGAAGAGGAAGAGTGCCAGGGCCGAGACTACCGCTTCCACCTCGGGGCCCGACTCCTTGAAGATCCAGGTGATCCAGGGAGCGGCGAAGAAGATCGTCACTGCGCAGACCAGACCCCAGAGCAGCTCGAAGCGTAGGAAGTTGCCCCAGGGAGGTTTCTCCATGCGCACCATGTGCCCCGGAAGGCCCAGGTCGCGAACCTGTCCGAGGAGCAGGAAGAGTGGCTCCGACCAGTGCCAGATCCCCCAGGGACCCGGCTCGATCAGCCGCCGCAGCACCATGTGGGTGGCGAAGACCACCACCATGCGCCATACCTGCGAGAACGTGGCGGCGCTGGCGGAGTGCAGGAGATTCTTGGAGATGTTCAAGGGCGGGCGCTCGAAGATGGGCGAACGGATCGAAGATCCTGATGATACGAGATATGGCCCGGCCGGGAGGGCCGAAACGAAGAAGGGAGCGCCGAAGCGCTCCCTTCTCGAGAATGTGGCGGCTGGAATCGGATCAGGGCACCCACTGCACCCGGAGGTTGTGGTACGCCCAGCCGTAGGTCGGGACTTCCGGCCCGACGGCGCCACGTTCGTGGCCGAAGACCACGAACCAGTTCTCCTCCACGGTGTTGATGCGGTTCACCGTGGGGATGTCGGTCACACGGGCCACGAAGTTGCCGCCCTGGGTGATCGTCGCTTCATAGAAGTTGTTGACCGTGTCGTACTCGAAGTGCACGTGGTACGTCACACCGGGAACCAGGACCGCACCGGCGGACTTTGCACGGATGGCTCCGGGAGCCAGGCCCGCATTGGTCGACAATTTGATCGTGTTGGTGCCGGGGCCGAACGCGTTGAAGTAGCCGAAGAGGTTGCTCCGCCACCGGGTTCCGCGATTGAGCCAGAAGATACCGTGGTTGGCACTGGAAGGAGTGCCCCAGCCGCCGTGGGTGAAGTCCATGTCGAGCACGATGCGCGAGTAGGTCGGATTCCCCGGGAACGGGATGTCGAAATGTTTCGCCTCGTTGCCTACCGTCGGCCGGTGAAAAGTTCCCGGGCGCTCGAAGACGACGGCTCCCGGAATCGGCTGATCGAGCCCACCCGGCGGCAAAAGGTTCGAGCGGCCGCTGGCGGAGGGGCTGATCGAGAGAACCTCGCCGGTGATGGCGCTGTAGGTCGTGGCGAAGGGGTAGAACGGCTGATCGCAGTTGAAGAGGGCCGAGATCTCGTCGTTCTCGACGATGTTGACCAGCGACAACACGTCGTTGAACGACCGCAGGCTCAGGGGCTGCTGCCCGAACTGGAAGTTGGCGAGGATCGTCAAGCCATTGTCATCGTAGATGTTCGCGGTGCAGTTCGTGGCGAGCTGCCCGAGATTGATGAGGTGGAAATCCGTCCGCAGGTCGCTCTCGGTCCGGGCCCAACCCTGCAGAATGGCGGTTTCACCACCGCTGGGGAGATTGTCGGAGGAGATGACCGGGACTTCCTGGCCGATCAGGATGTCTCCCTGGCTGGAGGTGGAGACGATTCGGGAATTGACACCGATCTCGTTCTCGGCGGAAATCTCGATCATCGCCGACTCGCCTTCCTCCACGAGACCTTCGAGCAGGAAGGATGCTCGCGGCGCGAGGAGAACTTCCTCGCCGAACTCGTCGGGGCGGTCGGTACCATCGGTGTTGGCGGGAATCACGTAGTAGGTAAAGCTCCGAAATTCCGTCGGCGAGATGTTGGTGATCCGGATCTCGGTTTCGAGCCGATTCCCGTCCTTGTCGACGTTGGTTGTCAGAGGCACATATACGGTCCCGGACCAGGCAGGTGCTGCTGCGATGAGCACGGCGAGTGTCACCAAGCAGCTAAAGAGCTTCTTCATCGGAACTTCCTCCGTTGGAGATTCGCGGTGGAAATGTGGCAAGAGATCGAGCGATGCATGGAGTTCAATGCTTCATTGGCATGAAAATTATAAAGAGTACGATGGATTCTGGCAACTCGGTGAGCCCGGAGCCATCGGTACGGTATACGGATGGATCGAGGTTTCGTCGACTCGTTAACGCTCGGGAGCGAGAAAATTCTTCGTCCTTGCTTTGTCAGTCGATATATCCGAGAGCTTTGAGCTCTTGGATTTGCCTTTCGTCGAGCTCGACCTGCTCGCGGTCCTGCAGTGAGCGCTCGACCAGTACTTGCTGGGCGATGGTTTCGAGGCGGAGATCCTCTTCGTCGACGGGTGAGCGCGGGGTCCGCTCGCCCGGATCGGCGAGCAGATCGTAGAGCTCGTCGTCCTTGTTCTCGAAGTGGATCAGCTTCTTCTCGGCGGAGCGGACGGCCACGGAAGGGTAGGCGCCGGACTCGGCGATCTCGCTGACGGCATATCCGCAGCCCGGCGGGCGGGGCGTTTCGGGAGAGGCCATGAGCTGGAGAAGACCGCAGCCCGGGAGCTCCCGATCGGCTCGGATCTTCACCACCTCCATCACCGTCGGCACGATGTCGATCAGTCGGACCTGCTGCTCGACCACCTGCCCCCGATGCTGGTTGCCGGGAAGCTTCACGATCAGTGGCACCCGAATGAGCTCGTCGTAGGGAGTGGTGCTGTGGGAGATGAATCCGTGCTCCATGAAGCCGTCGCCGTGGTCGGAGGTCACGATGATCAGGGCTTCGTCGTAGAGGCCTCTGGCCTTCAGCTCCTCGAGAACGGTGCCGATCTCGTCGTCGATCTTGCGAATGAGGCCGTCGTAGAGCGCGCGATACTGCTCGATCTCCAGCTCGGTGGGTACCACCTCCCCGTCGCGCACGGCCTGCAGATACGTGCCCCAGTTGGCGAGATCGATGTTCTCGTAGACATCGGTGAACGAGCCGAACATGGAGTCGTAGGGAGCCTCGGGGCGATACGGGTCGTGCAGATCGATGTAGTGCAGGTAGGTGAGCCACTGGTAGCGCTGTGCACCGTTCCTCAGCCAATGCCGGAATTTCCGGTGGATCCGCTCGATCGAGCCCTGCTGATCGTGGTAGCTCACGAAGCCTTGGGAGAAACCCATGAAGCCGCGGAGGTGGCTGTTCTGGACCCAGGCGGTGGTGTAGTAGTCGGCGGCCCGCAGGCGCTCGGCGAGGGTCTCTTCCTCGAGGCTCAGAAGATCGGACTTGATCGAGTCGGGCGTCTCGCGATGGCTTCCCCAGTACACCCCGTGCTGGTAGACGTTGCGGCCGGTGAAGAGAGACGCGATGCTGCTCTTGGTGAAGGTGCTCTGAGCGATGGCGTGACGGAAGAGCACACTGTCGGCGGCCAGGGCGTCGAGGGCGGGGCTCGTGTCCCGGTCGTAGCCGTAGACGCCGAGGTGGTCGGCGCGCAGGGTGTCGATCAGCAGGATCAGGACGTTGGGGCGCGGATGTGGCTCGTCGCGAGGTCCGAAGGCCATGGCGAGACCACCGTGCAGCGCGAGCAGGAAGGCGGCCAGGCCGGCCAACCAACCGATGCCGTTTTTCCGTTCGGGCTCCGGACGAGAGCGCAGGATCAGCAGGAACCCGAAGAGCAGGCCACAACCCAGGAGATAGAAGAGGTTGACCTCGAGAGCGTAGGCGTCGAGCAGCTGAGACGGGCGGATGCCGCGGCTCAGGTTGAGGCGGTAGCCGAAGTAGGCGACCCAGGGCACCATTGCCATCGCCGTCGCGAGCCCTCGACCCAGCCGCGGAGCGAGGCGACCCGCGAAGAGAGCGAGCGCACCTTCTCGCAGCAGGAGAAAGGTCCCGCCCACTGCCAGCGCCAGGGTCGCGTGGTTGCGAAACACCTCGAGAGCGAGCAGCGGGTACCCCTCGGTGAGGAACCGCGAGGCCGAAGCCAGGCTGGTGACGAGGGCCAGCAGCAGCGACAGGATCGCGATCCGGGGGAGGCGGTGCCAGAAGTTTCGAATCATGGGCTGATCAGGGGTTTTCCGTGTCTCGAGGGTCGTTGGAGTCGGGCAGGCACAGCTCGAAAGCAATTCGTTCTCCGCCGACGGCGAGAAAGTGGAGCCGAAGGCGATACAGGAACACACGTTCGGGGGACCACCACATGGGATGTCGAGCCACCGGGCCATCGTCGAGGTGAATCCGCCATCTGCGGCTCTCCGCTCCTGCCGGTAAGGGCTCGAGCCGTGCTCCGCCCGCGACCACCGGCTGTGCGTAGAGAGGGAATCGCAGCGTGAGGTCGAGGGCCTCGATCGGTGCCGCACGACCGAAGAAGAAGGTTCCCGTCGCTCCGGAATCGAGGCGGAGGATGCTGTCGCGTCCATTGGCGAGACCGGTGCCGGCGAGTCGCAGATAGAAACCGTTGTAGAGGTCTTCGCGTCCGGCGAGCTTGAGGTGGCTCTGAGAGGTCTCGAAGGGCAGCAACGATTGCGCCACCGGGCTGACGTAGCGGTAATCACCGGCGGGGGAAATGGGAAAGGCCCAGGGGGCCGACCAGATCCGCACCATGAACAGCCCGGCCGCGAAGACTACCACCAACAGGCCCCGCCAGCGCAAGGGGCGGACGGGCAGGAACCACAGTGCCGGGAATAGAGGAAGGAAGTAGCGATTGCCGATGGTTCCGCCACCACCATAGAAGTTGAAGGGGCGCGTCCAGAGGAATGCTCCGACCGAGAGGCCGATCGCCAGCCACAGAGCGAGTCGAGCCCGATCGCGGGGCGGATCGCCCAGGACGAGGAGAATCGGAAGGAAATAGGCGATCAGGCCCACGTGGCGGCCGGCGAGGAAGTACCAGGAGTTCCAGGCGAGCAGAGACGGCGAGAGAGGTTTCTCGCGCAGGATCTGGAGCGGGGTGCGAGCCGCGGCATTGCCCAGGGAGCTGACGTTCTGGTTCCACTGCTCGGCGGGGAAATCGACCGCCGGGTACCCGGTGTGGGCGTAGAAGCCGCTGCGCTGGGCGCCGTAGCCGGTCCAGCTGCCGGCGAGGTGGTGGTGGATCGAGGCGGTGCCGGCGCCGGTGGCCAGGGCCGCGACCAGGAGGGCCGCCCAGCGCCGGCTGCGTGGTTTCGGGATCGCCAGGATCGCCGGCAAGAAGAGGGGCAGATAGAGCGGGCGGCTGAAGCCGACGACGGCCAGAAGGGCCCCCGCCACCGCCAGGCCCGAGAGAGAAGGCGCTCCGGCCTTCGTCTCCGAGCGCCGGGGGTCGGCCTCGGGACCGAAGGCGAGAGCCAGGGCCAGGGCGGTGAGGCACATCAGGAAGAGGTCGGCATGGGCCCAGAAGGTGAAGGCGAAGCTCACCGAGCCGAAGACCAGGGCCGCGACCCACAGCGGGGCGGTGGCCCCCAGCCGACGCTCCAGGCGCCGGGCGACGAAGATGGCCGTGAGGGCGAGGAGCAGGGCGTTGGCGACGAAGGGCCCGCGGGTGGGCGAGAGGCGCACGAACGGCGCCACGTACAGCCCGTAGAAGAACGGTTTGCCGTAGACGATGGTCTCGCCGCCGTCGCCACTCTGCAGAATCAGGCCCTGGGGAGGTAGCTCCCAGTGCCGCAGAAAGCGGTGATAGTCGGCCGCGGAGTACTCGAGGTCGAGGTCGAAGGCGAGGCTCTCGGCCTGCATGAGGTAGGTGGCTTCGTCTCCCATGAACGAAGGCCAGTCGTTGCGCTCTCGCAGCGCGGCGGCGGCCAGGAGCCAGACCGAGAGCCCCAGCAGAAGGCCCCAGCAGAGCCGGGCCTGGATCTCCGGACGATCCTTGGCCAGCCGAAAGAGTCGGAAGGGCTGCAGGGAGATGACGTTGGAAGTGCGGAGCTCGGGCATGATCTTGCGGCTTCTGGAGCGGTGGAGTAGCCTTCCGGCATCCTCGGTCGAACACCGGAGCGCCATTCTAGCCGTTGCCGATGTTTCCTGGCCGAAAGCAGCGAAATGTTCGAGAACCTACGCCACGACACCCGATGGCTCCGGGCCAGCAAGAAGAAGCCGTTTCCCTTCTATATCCTCGAATCCCTGCTCTTCGAGAACGGTTACCAGGCCGTGGTGTTGCATCGGCTGGCCCACTGGTTCCGCAGCCGCGGGATTCCCTTCGTCGGTCCCTTCTGCCACCGCCTCTCCATCTTTCTCACCGGGGTCGACATCGCGCCGGCGGCGCGGATCGGCCCGGGGCTGCGCATCAGCCACGGGGTGGGCCTGGTGATCGGCGCCTATGCCCGGATCGGGGCCGACTGCCTGTTGATGCACGGCGTGACCCTCGGCGCACCCACTCTCGATCGGGTCGACGAGATGCCGACTCTCGGCGACCGGGTCGTCGTGGGAGCCGGTGCCAAGATCATCGGCAGTGTCGAGGTCGGCGACGATGTGTTGATCGGCGTCAACGCCGTGGTGACCCGCGACGTCCCGGCGGGAGCCAAGGCGCTTCCGCCGCCCGCACGAGTCGTAGAGGAGTCGCGGTAGGAACTCGTTCCGGAAGAGTCGGCGTTCCTGGAACCAGGTCGAGCGGGTCAACGAAAATCGTGCCGAAGATGCCTCCTGGACACAGCGCCGAGAGGGATTCCGGAGCCCAACCGGCCGGCGCGACCCTTCGAGACC
>CAZMEL010000289.1:0-10207 GCA_964565225.1 uncultured Thermoanaerobaculia bacterium
CCCCTGGAACACGGTCGACGGACGCCCCGAAGGGGTTGCCACGGGTTTCGGTGCCAGCACCGGCAATCCGCCCGACGACGGCGAGACCAACATCACTCTCGGGCCGTTCACCGGGCCGTACCTGATCCGCACCCCGTCGGTGGAGTTCGACGTCGTCTTTCCCAACGGTCTGGTGGTCGAGAACCCCAATCCCTCCGGCAACCAGGAGTGGGAGCAGTTCGTCATCAGCTCCGACCCCGCTTGCGACTCGACTCCGAGCTGCGTGCCGACCGGTGCCGGCCCCGGAGAGAATCGTTTCGGTTTTCCCTGTGCCGACGTCTGCATCGCCACGCCGGTTCCCGCGGGCATCTACGAGCTCCGGATCCGCGGCGTCGACATGCAGAACCTCAACGCTCTGCAGCTGCCCGAGCCCCTGGTCTGTGTCGGCGATCTCGGCGAAGCCTGTGAGACCCTCAAACCCTTCGAGCTGGGCGACACCGTCTTCTTCGACCAGGACGGCAACGGTCTCCAGGACCCGGGCGATACGGGCATCCAGGGAGTGATCGTCGAGGTTCTCAACGAGCAGGGCCAGATCCAGGCCTCGGCGGTGACCGACGCCAACGGCAACTACCTCTTCCCGACTTCGCCCGGAACTTTCACCGTGCGGGTGTCCGACAAGAACTTCGTCGCTCCCACCGCGGCCGGCGCGGTCGGCGACCGGGTCTGGCTCGACGCCGATGGCGACGGAACCCAGGGTGCCGGGGAGCCCGGCATCGCCAACGCCAAGGTCTTCGTCTTCGACGTCGGTGCCAACGGCATTCCCGGCGACGCCGACGACCTCTTCTACACGGCGTCCCGCACCGACCGCAATGGCAACTACCTGGTCGGCGACTTGCCCCCGGGCACCTACTACGCCCAGGTCGACGAGTCGAGCCTGCCGGCCGGCCTTTCTCTCACCGGGGGCAGCAACCCGAGCTCGACCCGCACCATCACCGCCGGTGAGGTCTTTCTCGGTCTCGACTTCGGCTACGGCAACGGCGCCACCACCGCCAGCATCGGCGACTTCGTGTGGAGCGATGCCGATGGCGACGGAACCCAGGATCCGAGCGAGCCCGGCATCGCCGGCGTGACCCTCGCCCTGCTCGACGCGGCATCGACGGTGGTCGCCACGGCCACGACCCGGGCCGATGGGACCTACCTCTTCTCCGGTCTCGCCCCCGGCACCTACACCGTCGATGTCACCGACACCGCGGGTGTGCTCGCCGGCTACGGCCTGACCACCGGTCCCCAGAGCAACACCGATCCTTCCGCCCCCATCACGGTGGCCGGCGGTGACGTATTCCTCGGTGCCGACTTCGGCTACGACAACCCGGGCCTGCCCGACGTCACCGACGTCGTCTGGTTCGATGCCGATCGCGACGGTACGCTCGATGCCGGCGAGAGCGGCCTGGCCAACGTCACGGTCAGCCTCCTCGACGCCGCGGGCCGGATCATCGCCTCCACCATCACCGACTCCAACGGAACCTTCACCTTCACCGGAGTGACCCCCGGGGACTACTTCCTGAAGATCACCGATCTCGGCAGCGTGGTCGCCGGTTTCCTGCCCACCACCGATGGCGCCCTCTCCACGCGGCATGCGCTCACGGTGGTCGGCTCGAACGTGAGCGGCATCAACTTCGGTTACATCGACAGCGGCGCCCTCGAAGGCCTGACCGGCACCACCCTCAAGGCGCCGAACGCCGACTTCGACGCGCAGGTCGACACCATTGCCAACGACAACATCTTCGACTACGACTTCGGCTACAGCGTACCGGCCTCGGTCGGTGATCGGGTGTGGCAGGACGACGGCGACGGCGTGCAGGAGATCGGTGAGCCCGGCATCAACGGGGTCACCGTCCGGCTGCTCGACAGCACCGGCAACGAGGTGGCCACCACTACCACTTCCGGTGACGGCAACTATTCGTTCACCGGGCTGCGCCCCGGCACCTACACGGTGGAGGTGGTGACCTCGACCCTGCCCGCAGGGCTCGACATCGCCACCTTCGATCTCGACGGCGGCCTCGACGGCCGGACCGAGGTCACCCTCGCCCCGGGCGATGCCCGCACCGACGTCGACTTCGGCTACCGCGGCGACGGCTCGATCGGTGATCGCCTCTGGGAAGACGAGAACGGCGACGACGTGCAGGACGCGGGCGAGCCCGGCGTCAACGGCGTGACCGTTCGACTGCTCGACGCAGGCGGCAACGAGATCGCCTCGGCCGTGACCTCGGGCGACGGCAACTACCTGTTCGCAGGTCTGCCGGCCGGTGCCTACACCGTCGTGGTGGACGGAAGCACCGTTCCCGCGAGCCTGGCGCAGACCTTCGACCTCGACGGCACGCTCGACAACCGTGCTTCCGTGGCCCTCGGGCCCTCGGAAGACCGCAGCGACGTGGACTTCGGCTACGGCCGGGTGTTCTCCACCCTCGGCGACCGGGTCTGGCTCGACCAGAACGGTGACGGGGTGCAGGACGCCGGGGAGCCGGGCATCAACGGCCTCCTGGTCACCCTGCTCGACGGCTCCGGCAACCCGGTGGCCACCCAGGTGACCTCCATCGACGGCAACTACCGGTTCTTCCAGCTACTGCCCGACACCTATACGGTCACCGTCGACACCGGCCCGCTCACCGGACTGGTGCCGACCTTCGACCTCGACGGCCTGGGCACACCCAACGCCGCGGCCCGGGTCCTCGGCTCGGCCGAGAATCCGGTCGATGTGGACTTCGGCTACAACGGCGACACGATCCTGTGTGCCGAAGAGGCGATCCGTGACCCGGATCTGCTGCAGTTCCCCGGATTCGATGGCCACGCCTTCTGGCTGCCGGGCATCGGAACCGATTTCATCTTCGATCCGAATTCCGGCGTCCTCGAGATTCGGGACGACGGCACCGCCACTCTCTCCGGCATCATCCGCCGGAGCTCGAGCTCCCTCGAGGCCTTCGATGTCTTGATCGAGTTCGGCGACTACAGTGGCCCGGCGCCTCCGGGATCGCCGATCGAAGAGCTCGACCCGGGTGCCTACGTACCCACCGGACCCATCGACTCCAAAACCTTCTTCTACTACGACAGCGTGGTGGGTCTGCTGACCGGTGTCGACGATTTCCAGGGAGCCGTGCTCGAGGTCGCCAAGAACAGCGACGCCGGCTTCCAGGTGGGCTTCGGCGCCAACGGCAAGAACGGCAACTATGGTGCCTCCAGCTGGCTGGCGGTGACCGTGACCCAGCAACCCGACAGCGGTGTCACCCTGGCGATCACCGATCGTGGGGACATCAACATCGACCTCATCGCCTGCCCCCTCGGCTCGATCGGCGACCGGGTCTGGGAAGACCTGAACGGTGATGGAGCCCAGGATGCCGGCGAGGCCGGGATCAACGGCGTGACCGTTCGCCTGCTCGACGACGAGGGCAACCTGGTCGCCACCGCCGTCACCTCCGGCGACGGGAACTACTCCTTCGACAACCTGCTACCCGGCGACTACACCGTGGAGATCGATCGCTCGACTCTCCCGGCGGGGCTCGACGAGGCCACCTTCGATGCCGACGGCACCCTCGACGACCGCAGCGACGTGATGCTCGCTCCGGGCGAGAACCGCACCGACATCGACTTCGGCTACCGCGGCAGCGGCTCGATCGGTGATCGGGTCTGGCAGGACACCGACGGAGACGGCGTGCAGGATGCCGGTGAAACGGGCATCAACGGCGTGACCGTCCGCCTGCTCGACGCAGGCGGTAACGAGATCGCCTCCACCGTGACCTCCGGAGACGGCGGCTACTCCTTCGACAACCTGCCGGCCGGCGACTACACCGTGGAGATCGACGGCTCGACTCTCCCGGCGGGTCTCGACGAGGCGACCTTCGACCTCGACGGCACCCTCGACAACCGCACCACCCTCACCCTGGGGGCCAACGAAGACCGGACCGATGCCGACTTCGGCTACCGGCCTTCCGGCTCCCTCGGGGACCGGGTGTGGCTCGACGACGGCAACGGCCTGCAGGACGCCGGGGAGCCCGGGATCAACGGGGTCACCGTCCGGCTGCTCGACGCGGGCGGCAACGTGGTCGCCACCACCGTGACCTCCGGCGACGGAAACTACTCCTTCGACGGCCTGGCGGCGGGCGACTACACCGTGGAGATCGATGCTTCGACCCTCCCGGCGGGGGTCGACACCCAGACTTTCGATCTGGACGGCACCCTCGACAACCGCACTACCGTCACCCTGGCCGCCGGCCAGGATCGCAGCGATCTCGACTTCGGCTACCGGGTGGGCCTCGGCACCCTCGGGGACCGGGTCTGGCTCGACCTCGACGGCAATGGCACTCAGGATTCCGGCGAGCCCGGGATCAACGGCGCCACCGTTCGTCTGCTCGACAGTGGTGGCAACGAAATCGGGTCGGCGGTGACCAGCGGTGACGGGGACTACCTCTTCGCCAACATTCCCGCCGGTACCTACACGGTGGAGATCGACGCCAGCACTCTGGCCGTGGATCTGCTCCAGACCTTCGATCTCGACGGCACTCTCGACAACCGGACCACGGTCGTCCTCGCCCCCGGCGAGACCAACCTGACCGTCGACTTCGGCTATGTCAGCGAGTGCCTGCCGGGCATCGACTTCGAGACCGACGCCGCGGGCAACAGCCTCGTCGCCGGTCAGATCATCGACGACGAGTGGGCCAGCCTCGGGGTGCACGTGACCACCCACGACCCGGTCAACCACCCGGCGATGATCTTCGATTCCGCCAACCCCACCGGCGGCGACGCCGACCTCGGAAGCCCGAACCAGAGCTTCGGTGGTCCCGGTGTCGGAGCCGGCGGCGCGGCGGGTCGACCGGGTGAGAACTCGGTGCCCCTCGGCAACGTGTTGATCATCTCGGAAGACGGTGACACCAGCGATCCGGACGACAACGGCTCCGGAGGCTCGTTGATCTTCACCTTCGACCATCCGGTCCGTGTCGACGGCATCAAGATCCTCGACATCGACGAAGGAATGGCCGGCACGGTGAAGGCGTTCGACGCGGCCGGAGGCATGATCGGCTCGACCGGAATGTTGAACAACCTGGGCAACAACAGTGTCCAGACCCTGGCCCTCGGCTTCTCCGGCGTCCGCCGCCTGGAAGTCACCTTCCCGGGTAGTGGCTCCGTGGCCGCCCTCGAGTTCTGCGAGAGCGTCTGCCTGCCGAACCTGGACTTCGAGACCGATGGAGCGGGCACCGAGCTCACCACCGGTCAGATCATCGACGACGAATGGGCGGCCCTCGGCATCACGGTCAGCACCGGTGATCCGAGCCACCCGGCGATGATCTTCGATTCCGCCAACCCCACCGGTGGCGATACGGATCTCGGGACCCCGAACGCCGATTTCGGCGGCCCGGGCGTGGGCTCCGGCGGCGCGGCGGGTGCAGCGGGCGAGAACTCGCGGGATCTCGGCAAGGTGTTGATCCTCTCCGAGGACGGCGATTCGAGCGATCCCGACGACAACGGCAACGGCGGCACCCTGACCTTCACCTTCGATCGCGAGGTCTTCCTCGCCTCGGTCGAGATTCTCGACATCGACGGCCCGGAGGCCATGGGTACCGTGACCGCGTTCGACGCCGGAGGCAATCCGGTAGCGAGCGCCGACATGGCGAACCTGGGCAACAACAGCGTCCAGACCGTCACCCTCGATGCCCTCGGCGTGCGGCGGCTCGAGATCATGTTCCCGAAGAGCGGTGCGGTCGGCGAGATCGTCTTCTGCGGCCTCTGCCAGGAGATCGACTTCGATCTCGACGGCAACGGCAACGCCCTCGAGCGGGGACGGATCATCGACACCGAGTTCGCGGCCATCGGCATGCACGTGACCAGCAGCAACCCGACGAGCCATCCGGCGATGATCTTCGACTCCTCCAATCCCACCGGCGGCGACGCCGACCTGGGAACACCCAACCAGGACTTCGGTGGTCCCGGCGTGGGCTCCGGGGGACGCGCGGGTCAGGCCGGTGAGAACGCCGTGGACCTCGGGAACGTCTTGATCCTCTCCGAGGACCGCGACTCGAACGATCCCGACGACAACGGCTCGGGCGGTACCTTGATCTTCACCTTCGACGCTCCGGTGTTCGTCGAGTCCGTCGGGATTCTCGACATCGACGGCAGCGAGGCCATGGGTGTGGTTCGGGCGCTCGACGGTAGCGGCAACGTGATCGCCTCGGCCCCGATGCTGGGTCTCGGCAACAACAGTGTGCAGACCGTCGAGGTCGGTGCTTCCGGCACCGAGCGCCTCGAGGTCTTCTTCCCGAAGAGCGGCGCCGTCAGCTTCCTCAAGGTCTGCGGCGACGCCACCAAGGGCGGCGGCGGAGGTGGTTCCTGCGCTGGCGATATCAGCGTGCGGGACGAATTCAACGCCAAGTCCTACGGCAACGACGACGGCGTCGACTCCTGGTCGGGAAACTGGGTGGAAGACGATCCGCAGGGTGGTGGCCCCGACTCCGGTCAGGTCCGCATCAACAGCAACGCCCTGCGTCTCGACGACTACCCCAACACCGGTGGGCAGCCCAGCGCTTCCCGCACGGTGGACCTCTCGGGCACCACCTCGGCGATCTTCAGCTTCGGCTTCGACACCTCCATCGGGGTCGATGCCGACGACGCGATCGCTGTCGAGGTCTCGAGCGACGGAGGAGCGAACTGGACCGTTCTGGAGATGCTCACCAATCTCGTGGGCGAGGTCTGGGAAGACCGCAGCTACGACATCTCGGCGTTCATCTCCGACCAGACCACGGTGCGGTTCCGGGTCGCGAACAAATACGGCGGGTCCAACGAGTTCTTCTGGGCCGACAACGTCCAGATCGCAGCCACCTGCGAAGGAGACCCGAACACTCCGCCGACCGCCTATTTCACCGTGGACACGAGTGACCTCGAGCTCACCGTCCACGAAATGAGCAACGACCCCGATGGCCAGATCGTCGAGTGGAGCTGGGATTTCGGGGACGGACAGACGTCCGGCACCCGGAGCCCCGACCACACCTACGATTCGGCCGGCACCTACACCGTGACCCTCACCGTGACCGACGACGATGGCGCCACCCAGAGCGTGTCGGAATCGGTCACCGTGACCGCCCCGCAGGGCGGTGGCTGCAGCGGCTGCGAGCACTTCAGCGGCTGGCTCGGGAACCAGGACTGGCACGTGCAGCCCGACGGCAGCTACTACCACAGCAGTGGCGGCGTGCAGGAGGGCTCTCTCGAAGGGCCCGCCAATGCCGACTTCGACCTCGAGCTCTACAAGTGGGCCGGCGGTGGCTGGCAGCGGGTCGCCCGGTCGGTGAGCTACAGCTCCTCGGAGCACATCGCCTACGAGGGCGGTGAGGGGTACTACTACTGGGCGATCGTTTCCTACAGCGGAAGTGGTGATTACGACTTCTGGCTGGATCGCCCCTGATCTGACCCTCTCCCGGGTCGGATGACCGCTCCAACGCCGGTCGGGCCTCGCCGCTCGATCGGCGTTTTTTCTTGCCTGCAGGTTTCCGTCGAGGCAAAAAGCCCTGGCAGGGAAAAACGCACCGGGAAGAGCCTCCACGCTCTCTGGCCACCTTTTCCAGTTCTTCCCAAGTGTTGATTTCAAGACTATTTACAAGATTTAGCAATCACTCTTCGAGGAATCGAAATTGGTACATTTCTTGCAGCCCTTCGCGTGCATGGATCCCCATTTTTCGTCTCGATCCAGCCTCCCGCCGCAGGGCTGTGTGTTGCCTCTCCGAGGAAACGCCGCGGAGACCCTTGGACTCGAGCCGCCCGAGCCCGTACGAGACGCCGCCGAGCCGGCACCTCGACGGACACCCCGAGCGGAAGAGGCCGAGCGCGGGGCCGCGGCTTCCGATCTCTGTGTGACCTGTGGCCTATGCTGCCAGGGCCTCCTCCACCGGTTCGTCAAGGTAGAGACCGACGAAGGCCCGCTCCTCCATCGCCTGGGCCTGGAAGTCCAGAGCCATGAGAAGCACCAGGTCTTCGAGCTTCCTTGCCACCACCTCGGCACCGAGGGGTGCCGGGTCTATTCCGAGCGACCTTCGACCTGCCGCTCCTATCGCTGCCGGCTGCTCGAGGACTTTCTCGGAGGCGACCTCGACTTCGTAACGGCAAGACAGCGCATTCTCCGCGCCCGCGAGCTGGACTCGCGGCTTCGCCGAGAACTAGCAGGATCTGCTCCGGGCCGTACGCTCTGGCAGCAGATCGCCGAGAGCGAGAAGAGCCTCCAGTCCGCCGAGAGGCAGATGGATTTGATCGAGCTCCAGGCGATGTGTCGGCGTTTTTTTCACAAGCGGGATCGGACCTGCAACCAGCAGGAGCGGCCGCATCCCCAGGCTCCAGTCGATGCGGTAGATGCAGCAGCCTCGGCGAATCCAAAGCTGCGAAAGGCCACACCGTGAGATCCATCTGCTGCTTGATGGATCTGCAAGGCGCTCCCACGAGTGCCGTGATCCTTCGCCGGATGCTCGGAGCCCAACCGGTGCCCGGCCAGCCTACGGGGCAGGTCTTCCTCACCGGCCCGGCAGGGTTCGCCTTCCAGGGAATCTCGACCTCCACTCCCACTCTTCACGTCTCCGGCCGCCAAGATCTCGTGGTGTTGGCCGATTCCCGACTCGACAATGGCCACGAGCTCTCTGCGCGCTTGGCGGAGCACCTTCCAGGGCGTCCTTCGGCGACCGACGCGGAGCTGATCGCAGCCGCCTATCGAGCCTGGGGGAGCCGAGCGCCAGCAGAGCTGTTGGGTGACTTCGCCTTTGTCCTATGGGATGCCGATAGCCGGCGACTACTAGCTGCCCGCGATCCGATGGGAATCCGACGCCTCCACCTCTCGGTTGCCGGCTCCAGGCTCTGCTTGGCGACGGATCCTCACCAGATTCTGCGCCACCCGGCCGTGGCCCCCGACCTCGATGAGGCGACTCTCGGTGACTACCTCTGCGGTCTGCTGGACCCGAACGAGCGGACCATGTTTCGCAAGGTTCGAGCCCTACAGCCCGGACATTGCCTGGTGGCCGAAAACGGCAAGGTCACGCGTACGCGCTTCTGGGATGCCGATCCCGAGCATAGGATCCGCTATCGAGATCGTCGCCAATACGCAGAGCACTTACGAGAAACCCTCGCTCTGGCAGTCGAATGTCGCCTGGCAACGGCCCCGGGCTCGACCACTGGAATCACCCTCAGCGGCGGGCTCGACTCGACCTCGGTCGCCGCCTTGGCCCAGAGGCAGCTCGAAAACGATCCACTCGATCGTCGGCTGTCCACGGCCTCTTTCGTCTTCGACGATCTTCCAGAATGCGACGAGCGGGTCTACATCGATGAGATGGATCGGACCCTCGGCACTCCCTCCCTCAGAATACGGGCCGATGATTTTGGTCTCCTGGCCGACACGCCGAATCATCCCGACCCGAGCTCGCCGTTTCTGGCCTGGGAGTCGGCTTCACGAGCGCTCTTTCGTTTGCTGCGCGACCAGGGTGCCACCCGCTTGCTGACCGGCCTCGGAGGAGACGAGTTGCTGGCCGGTAGCCGCGCGGCCTACTTCGACCGACTTTCCAGCGGCGACCTCACCTCTGTCGGCGAGGTGCTCCGCTTTGCTCGCCGCACCAACATCTCGACCCTCGGTGCCCTCTACAGGTGCTTCGTGGCTCCTGGCCTCGGCTCCCAGATCGATCGCCGGCTCCGGGAAGCTCTGGGCAAATCGGCGGGCTCGATCGTGCCAGACTGGATCCATCCCGAGTTTCGTGCTCGGTCGGGTCTCGACCAGCGGTTGGCTGCGCCACCGCCTCCTCTCCGGTTCCGCGGACGCGCTCACCGGGATCTCTACCACTCCATCGTCGTTCGCGGTGATCATCTGCGGCCGGTGACCTGGTTCGACCGCCGGGCCATCGCCCAGGGTCTCGAATCTCTGCACCCTTTTCTCGACCGCAGAATTCTGGAGCTGGTCTTCGCCTTTCCCCCCGGCGAGCTGTTTCGCACCGAAGCCACGAAGCCCCTGCTGAGGAGTGCGATGACCGGAATCCTTCCCGAGAAAGTCCGCTGTCGTCCGGAAAAGACAACTCTCGTAGCCTACGTCGATGAACGGCTGCCGAAGAGAGAGTCCCTGATCGTGGAGGAGATACTCACCAAGCCCTTGCTCGGTGAGCTAGGCCTGATCGACCCGAAGTCTCTGAGACAGACTTACCGGCAGTACCGCAAGGATCTACCC
>CAZMEL010000290.1:0-10178 GCA_964565225.1 uncultured Thermoanaerobaculia bacterium
GTGCTCGACTTCGGCCTCGCCCGGGCCTTCGGCCTCGAAGCTCCCGAGGTGTCCGCGGGCACCGAGGCGCCCTCCGCGCCGGACGCCGGCTGGTTGCCATCCGGGTACGTGGAGACGCAGCAGGGAACCCTGGTGGGAACCGCGTCCTGGATGAGCCCGGAGCAGGCCCGCGGCGAGGTGGCCACGGCCGCCAGCGACATGTATTCCCTCGGCCTGCTGCTGCAGGAGATCTCGACCGGCCGCCCGGCCTTCGAGCGAGACCTCCCCTACCGCGTGCTGGTGGTCAAGGCGGCGGAGGGCGACACCCTGCCGGTCGAAGGGCTGGAGGCCGACCTCACCGCGCTGATCTTGCGCCTCAAGGCGATGGCCCCCGAAGCCCGGCCGTCGGCGGCGGAGGTGCTCGAACGACTCGCCTGGATCCGGGCCAGGCCGCGGCGCCAACGGCGGCGCCTGGCGGCTGTTGCGTTGCTGCTGGGCCTGGCGCTCTTCACCGCGAAGTACACCTTCGACCTGCGCCGGGAGCGGGCCGCGGCGGTTGCCGCCCGGATCGAGTCGGAGCGGGTGGTGACCTTCCTGGAAGACCTCTTCGAGGTGTCCGATCCCGGGGAGGCCCGGGGCAACACCGTGACCGCCCGGGAAGTGCTCGATCGCGGCGTCGCCGAGCTGGCGGGGGGGCTCGACGACCAGCCCCGGGTGCGCGCCCGGCTGCTCGACAGCGCGGGCAGCGTCTACCAGAAATTGGGGCTCTACGAGCAGGCGCTGCCGCTGCTGGAAGAGGCCCTGGCCCTACGGCGGGAGAGCCTGGAAGAGCCGAGCCCGGAGGTGGCTTCGAGCCTGCACCGGCTCGCCGCGCTGCAGGCCGACCGTTCCCGGCACGAGCTGGCGGAGCCGCTCTTCGAGCAGGCCCTGGCAATGTGGGAGGCGTTGCGTTCCGAGGCGCGGGCGGAAGAGGCCGCCGCGGCGGATCTGCGGCTGGCGGAAACCCTCTTCGCCTTCGGCCGGATGCGAGGAAGCCAGCGCCGTTTCGATGAGGCGGAAGAGCTGCAGCGGCGAGGGTTGGCCCTGCGCGAGGCACGGCCCGAGACCCCGGGGGAAGACCTGGCGTCGAGCCTGGCGGCCCTCGGCTCGATCCACGGCGCCCGCGGCGAGACGGCGGCCGCCGGGGTGTACTTCGAGCGCTCTCTCGAGATCCGAGAGCGGGTTTTGCCGCCCGACCACCCCGACCTCGCCAACAGCCTCATGGGGCTGGCTGCCGTGTACAACAACCAGGATCGTCACGCCGAGGCGGAGCCCAGCCTGCGGCGAGCCCTGGAGATCCAGGAGAAGACCCTGGGGCCCGACCATCCACGCCTCGCCCTCGGTCTGCGCAACCTGGCGGCCCTGGGGATGAATCTCGGTCACCTGGAAGAGGCGGAGGCGTCGGCCCGGCGTTCCCTCGCCATTCTCGAACGACATTTTCCGCCCGAGGACCCGAACATCGCCCGCGGCCTGCAGCTGCTGGTCGGGACCCTCGTGGCCCAGGGACGGGAGGCCGAGGCCGAGCCCTTCGCCCGCCGGGAGCGCGAGATCCGCGCCGCCACCTTCGGTCCCGAGCACCTGGCGGAGATCGAGAGCCTCCGCGCGGCTGCCGACCGTGCCGCAGACACGGGCGGTGATCTCCCTCGTGCGGCGGAGCTCCTGGGTCGGGCTCGGAGCCTGGCCGAAGAACGCCTGGCCGCCGATCTCGAGAGCCGCGACGACCGGCGTCTCCTGGCGGCGATTCTCACGCGTCTGGGAGGGTTGCAGAGCCAGCTCGATCAGCTTTCCGCCGCGGACGAGAGCTGGAGCCGCTGTACAGAGCTGGCGGGAGAGCTGGCCAAGCTCCCGGCGGATCTCGAAGCCCGCGCTCTGCTCGCCACCTGCTGGGGGTACCTGGGCCGGCTCGACAAGGCTCGGCCTTTGGCCGTGGCGGTCATCACCGATGGCTGGGCGGATCCCACGTTCCTCGCCCAGTGGGGCGGAGACGAGGTCTCACCAGGCGCGGTCGAATAGGCGCCCTTCAGCGCCGGAGCACCGGCAGCACGATGCGCGAGGGGTGCTCGCGGGAGTGGTGCACGGTATTGCGGGCGCGCACCGGCTCGCTCTCGTCGTAGTTGTTGCCGCCGGTGTTGAGATTGCGGTCGTAGCGCGGAAAGTTGCTGCTCGAGACCTCGACCCGGATCTGGTGGCCGGCTGCGAAGACGTTGGCGGTCGAGAGGGGCCCGAGACGCAGCTCGTAGACCTCGCCGTCTGCGAAGAACACCTCGCGATCGAATCCTTCGCGATATCTCGCTCGCAGAATCGTGTCGTCGAGGTTGATGGCCCGGCCGTCGGGGAAGACGTCGACCAGCTTGACGGTGAAGTCGGTGTCGCGGGCGTCGGACGAGACATAGAGGATCACCTCGATGGAGCCTGCGACCTCGACGGGTTGGTCGAGCACCTCGCCGGTGTAGACCAGCACGTCCTGCCGGGCTTCCACCGGGCGCTGGTCGAAGGGGCCTTCCGGGCGGCCGCCGAGGCAGCAGAAGTTGCCGCCCCGGGTGGGCACCGGCACCCGCGGATCGTAGGTGAAGGGGTCGGAGTCGCGGGTGTCGCCGTCGGGTCTCGCCAGCAGGCGACCGTCGCCGAAGAGGCTGTTGGCTCCGTTCTCGCCACTGCCGAGAAAGAGCTCCAGAGGCTCGACCCCCGGCGGGGGCCAGCTCGGTGCTTCCTTCCACGCCTTCTCACCCATGGAGAAGTACCGCACCGCGGGATTTTCCTGGTCATAGCGGCGAGCGGCGTCGGGCTCCGGGCTCTTGGTGAAGCGGTCGAGAAAGTCGAAGACGATCTGGTCGAAGCCGAAGCCCACGCTGCCCATGTCGACCTCGCCGACCACGAGAGGATCGGTGAGCCGGTACATGGCGCAGTGCAGGGTCGGCGCCACCACCATGTATTGGTGTGCCCGGACCTCCGGGTCGCCCTTTTCGACCACGTGCCGGAAGAGGGCGAGGTTGGGGCCCACCGAGAGGTCGTACCAGGAGTGGACCCACAGGGCGGGTACGGAGAATCCCTCGTGGTCGTGGTAGAGCCCTCCTTCGTACCAGGCGGGGTCGTCGGGGGTGCGGCGGACCATCTCGGCGAAGACTCCCTTCGGCCCGCCGACCTGGTCGAGAGCCTCGGCGACCGGCAGATGCCAGAGGGCCTCTTCCCAGTCCACCGAGGGCATGCTGGCGGCGAGATCGTAGGCCCGGGCGAGGCGGATCCGGTCGTCGCGAGAGAGATCGGCGGGCAGGGTGGGGCGCTGCAGGTTCTGGTTGCCGTAGAGCCAGGTGACCATCGGCAGCTGGATGGCGCCGCCGCGGTAGAAGTTTCCCTGCTCGTAGAAACCACCGACCCGCCCGATGCCGGCACCCTGCCCCATGGGCACGGCGGCGGCATGGGCCGGGTGGTCCATGGCGGCGAGCCCCATCTGCCACTCCGCGGTGGAGGAGCAGCCGAGGGTCGCCACCTTGCCGTTCGACCACGGCTGCTCGGCGATCCAGGTCAGGGCGTCGTAGCCGTCGGTACGAGGTCGGCCGAGGATCTCCCAGTCGCCCTCGCTGAAGAACTTCCCGCGTTCGTTCTGCACCACGAAGGCATAGCCGCGATCGATGGCGTCGAGAGCGTATTTGAGCATCGCGTTGGGCCGCGCGGGGTTCGACGGACGCAGCCGGCTGAAGTTGTAGGGGGTGCGCCAGAAGATGGCGGGGAACGGTCCTTCTCCTTCGCGCGGAAGGTAGATCTCGGTGGCCAGCCGCACCCCGTCGCGCATCGGCACCATCACCATCTGCTCGACCTCGGCTCGGCGCTCGAGGTCGGCCCGGCGGACCTCGTCGCTGACCCGGTGGATCTGTGCGTGGCTCGGGCTCGAGAACCCGCCGTCCAGCGCGGCGAGAAGAACGATGAACGACAGGGTGCGTTTCATTCGGGTTTCCTTTCTCAGCCGTGGCCCTGGTAGGTCTTGGCGACGATCTTCCAGCCGTCTTGGGTGTGGTAGAGAGCGAAGTAGTCGGTAAAGCGGAGCTTGCCGTCTTCCGAGATCTTCACCCGGGCGGCGGCCACCTCTCCCTCGATGTCGAGCACCTCGATCTCCCCTCTGACCTTCTTCGGGTTGGGGCCCGTCGGGGTGCCGATCCACTCGATCCACTCGTCCAGGCGGGTCGACTTCACCACTCCGTCCGAGAGGTTCTGCATCACGAAGCTCGGGTCGAAGCCGGAGCGCATGGCGTCGAGATCGCGGTTCTGCCAGAGGCCCTGCACATAGGCTCGATCGATCACCTCGATCACCGCCTTCTCGGCGGCGGTCGATTCGTCTGCTAGGGCGGGAAGGGTGGCCAGCAAGCCGGCGGCCAGCCAGAGGAAGCCGAGAAATCCTTGTCGCATCGTCGATTCTCCGGGTCCGGGGTTGGTTCGATTCGTGGTTGGTGCCCGAGATCCTCTCATATCGGTTCGGGGCGCGGGCTCCGGCGCCGATCCGGAATCGGAGTTGGTGGTAACCTTTGCTCTGCACTCACAATTCGTAGGAAGAAATGCTCGAGAAAGAAGATCTCAGCGGGGGACCGGATCGCGAAGACGACATCACGGGCCTGCTCGCGGCCTGGGGTGAAGGAGACCGCGATGCCGGTGAGGAGCTGATGCGTCGGGTCGGCGGCCGGCTGCGCCGGCTCGCCGCCAATTTCCTGCAGCAGGAGCGGGAAGACCACACCCTGCAGACCACGGCCCTGATCCACGAGGCCTACTTGCGTCTGATCCGCCAGGAGAACGTTACCTGGCAGGATCGCCAGCATTTCTTCGCCATCACCGGCCGCATGATGCGCCGGATCCTGGTGGACCACGCCCGGAGGCAGGGATACCTCAAACGCGGAGGGCACATGGAGCGCATGGGCCCCGAGGCGCTCGACTTCCAACCCTCGAGCCAGCGCAACGAGGAGCTGGTGGCTCTCGACGAGGCTCTCGAGGCCCTGGCCGCAGAGAGCACCGACCTGGCCTCGGTGGTCGAGCTCCGCTACTTCGTGGGGCTCACCGGCGACGAGATCGCCGAGAGCCTGGGAATCTCGCGACCCACCGTGCAGCGCCGCTGGAAAACCGCCCGGGCCTGGCTCTACCGTTATCTGCAGGCGGGGGGCGAGCCCCGGCCTGCCGCGCCCCGATGAGCCGCTGGCCGCGGATCGAGGCGATCTTCGCCGAGGCTCTCGACCTGCCGACGGCGGAACGAGAGGCGTACCTCGACCGTGCCTGTGCCGGCGCTTCCGACCTACGAACGGAGGTCGAGTCGCTGCTCGCCGCGGAGGCCGGCACCCCTTCGACCTTTCTCGGCCGTCCGCTCGATCTCGGCCACGGCTCGGCCGGCCCGCCGCCGGTGGCGGGGGACCAGGTCGGTCCCTACCGGCTGCTCCAGAAGATCGGTGAGGGAGGCATGGGCGTGGTCTACCTCGGCGAGCGCGCCGATGGTGCCTTCGATCGTCGGGTCGCAGTGAAGGTGCTGCGCCACGGTCTGGAAGACGACGCCACGGTGCTCCGCTTCGACCTCGAGCGGCGGATTCTCGCCAGCCTCGACCATCCGGGGATCGCCCGCCTGCTCGACGGAGGCACCACCCCTGCCGGGTCTCCCTTCGTGGTCATGGAGCTGGTCGAAGGCCAGCCGATCGACCGATACTGCGAGGATCGAGCGCTGCCGTCGACGTCCCGGGTGGATCTCCTGCTCGAAGTCTGCGACGCGGTAGAGGCTGCCCACCAGCGATTGGTGGTCCACCGCGACATCAAGCCTTCGAATGTGTGGGTGGACGAAGAGGGCCGACCCAAGCTGCTGGATTTCGGAATCGCCAAGATCCTGGCGCCGGAGCCCGCCATCGGCGCCGCTTCATCGACCACCGCCGGCTGGCAGCGCCTGCTGACCCCCAGCCACGCCAGCCCGGAGCAGGTGCGGGGCGAGCCGATCACCGTGGCGACCGACGTCTACCTGCTCGGTATCCTGCTCTACGAGCTGCTCACCGGCCGCCTGCCCCACCTCTTCCCGAACCGCTCCCTGGTGGAGGTCGAGAGGATTCTCACCACCGAGACCCCCGAGCCACCGAGTCGGGTGTTGTCTCGGCGGTGGGCCGAAGGTGATACGGGGCCGACCGGTGTCGCCGGGATCGACACCGACCTCGACCACATCGCCCTCGAGGCTCTGCGTGCCGAGCCGGCCGATCGCTACGCCTCGGTGCGCGAGCTCGCCGACGACCTGCGTCGTTTTCGCCAGGGGCGGCCGATCCGTGCGCGGCAGGGCAGCCGCCGGTACTGGTTGCGCAAGCAGATCCTGCGGCACTGGCGGCCCCTGGCGGCGACGGCTCTCGCCCTCGCTCTCCTGGTCGCATTCGCCGTCGACCGGGCGATCCAGGTCGAGCGCCGGGAAGAGGCCCTGCGCAGGGCCGAGCTGCACCTTGCACGAGCCACCGCCTTTTCGGACTTCTTCGAAGGTTTGTTCTGGGAGGCGAATCCCCGGGCGGCCAAGGGGCGGGAGCTCACCGTGATCGACGTTCTCGACCGCGGCACGGAGCTCCTCGGCCGCGGCGGCCTGGGGCCTCCCGAGCTGGAGGCCGAAGCCCACGCCCTGTTCGGCCGGATCCGGCTCGACCTCGGCGACTACGAAGCCGCTCGGAACGATCTGCAGACGGCCCTCGACCTCTTCGCGACTCTCGACGAGCCCGACCCGGCTCTGCGCCTGGTGGAGCTGCAGGCCAGAGGGGATCTCGCCCTGGTCGGTCTGCAGCAGGTCTCGTCTCCCGAGGCCGAGGGAGCCTCCGAAGAGCTGGCCACGGCCCTCGCTGATGCCCGTTTCGCCTACGAGCAGAGCCGCTGGTTGCGATCGTCGGATCCGGCGAGGGCCCTGGAGCTGACAAATCCCCTGGCGGAGATCTACTGTCAGCTCGAGCAGTGGGATCAGGCGGCCCCGCTCACCACCGAGGCCATGGAGCTGGTTCGCCTCGCCGGGGAGCCGCGGACGCATTCGGTCGCCGAGACTCTCGGTCGCCGGGCTCTGTTGTTGAAGAATCGGGAAGGCGACCTCGCCGCCGCCCACGAGCTCTACTCCCGGGCTCTGGAGATCCTCGTCGAGATCGAAGGACCGGTGCATCCGGAGGTTGCCAATCTGCACAACCAGCTCGCCCTGGTGGCCGAGGAGGCGGGTGATCTCGAGGTGGCGGAGCGGAGGCACCGCGACGCTCTCCAGGTGCTCTCCGAGCTCTATCCGCAGGGTCACTCCTCGCTTCGGCGCAGCCTCGCCCACCTCGGCCGGGTCTTGCTCCTTCGAGACGATCGAGGGGCCGCGATCGACGTCTTCCGCCGCCTGAGCGCCCTCAGCCTCGACCTCTACGGCCCCACCGGTGGCTGGACGGTCAAGCACCGCCTGGATCTGGCCCAGCTCTTGATCGAGTCGTCGCGAAACGCCGAGGCCGAGCCCATCCTGCGCGCCCAGCTGACCCCCGAGCAACGGGCGGCTCGGCCGGTCGGCAGCCGTTTGATCGTGTTGGCCGAAGGGCTCCTCGGAGCCGCGTTGCTGGCCCAGGACGACCTCTCCGGCGAGCCGCTGCTGCGCGGCAGCCTGCAGCACCTGCGCGAGCATCCCGAGGGCTACGAGGAAGTGTTGCGATGGCTGGAATCGGCGGCCGAAGCGCTCCTTCCCGAGCCTTGATCCAATCCGTGGCCGAATCTCGCGTTTCGTGCAGATCAACCAGCTCCGCACTCGCCGAGCCAGCGGCCACCGGGTCGTTGTCGAGCCGTGGCGAGGCCTATTCGAGGAGAGAAAAAGATGCCGAAGAATCCACCCATCCGAACCCTTCGCCTTTCGAGCCGCCGCCGAGCTCCGTTCGTGATCTTCCTGCTCCTGGCGCTCGGAATCGTCTCCAGCCTGGCGGCGGGTGTCGCTGCCTGGCGCCCGAGCAACCTCGAGCCCGGGGATCAGATCTGCGTCAGGGGAGAAGGATGCCGATCGTCCTGCGCCGAGATCGAGCCCGGATCGATCTGCGCCGAGCTCACCCAGCCCGGCGGATACGTGCTCGAAACCTGCTGCATTCCCACCGAAGCCGTGAACAGCAGCAATCCCGACGCCTGCCTCCTCTGGGCGACCATCCAGCGGGGAGGTGGCCCGATCGAGTAGCGCTCCGCCAGAAGGATCGAGCCGTCCGGCAAGACCCGGTTGAGATCTGTTGCCGTTTCGACTGTGGAAACCGAGCGGCGATGCGGCGGGTTCGGTGTTTCCCTGCTCAGGATTCCTCGAAGGGATCGACGAGCTGCAATCCGCACTCCCGGAAGTCCTTGGTATTACGTGTCGCGAGAGTGAGCCGATGAATCGAAGCAATCGCCGCGATCTGGCCATCGGCGATACTCATAGGCCTGCCGATCATCTTTCTGTGGCTCATGAGCTCGCCGTAGGCTCGGCCGGCCTCCAGATCGAAATCGAGAATCCTGGAGTAGAAGCCCTGGTCGATGAATCGTCGGAAGCTCCCCTCCAGGTTTCTTCGTTTCTTGCCTTCGGGCAGGCAGCACAGCCCGTAGTAGATCTCGGCGATGGTGATCGCCGACACGAAGAACCCCGAGGCTTCACGGGCACTCAGCCACTCCAACACAGTGGCATGAGAGTCTGGACGCATGGCTGCTGAAACCACATTCGTGTCGAGAAGGATCATCTATCGAAATCCAGCGGCTCGTGAGGAGCTCTCGGTAGTGGCTCGAGAGTGACATCTGATCCTTCGCCGAAGCAATCTCGAGCCAGCTGGCCGAGATCGTCGGGCGCCGAGACGGCACGGTAGAGAATCTGCCGGGCCTCTTCCTCCATGGATCGGCCGCTCTTCGCCGCGCGCAGCCTGAGCTTCTCGTACATCCGATCATCGATTTTTCTGACGCTGAGACTCGCCATCGTTGCCTCCTGATTTCATGCTAGCACGTGCTGGCACATGTGTGACGGCTCACCGTGGAGGCCGTTCGTTTCTTGTCGCGGCGATCTGCACTCTGACCAGGCCTCTCAGTTCGGTGGGGCTCCCAGCAGCTGGTGTCTGGCCTCGGTGGCGGTGATCTGCTGCAGGAATGATTGCGCGACCTGGAGATCGGGAGCCCCGTGATCGTCGTCGAACTGGTCGCAGGCCCGGGAGAGCAGCTCCCGGGCCTCGCTCACCTCTCCCCGGCGAAGCAGGAGGCGGCTGAGGCTCATGGAGACCCAGAGCACCCAGGAGAGGCCATGCTGGCGGCGAGCGATTGCGAGCGCCTTGCGCAGGCAGGCCTCGGCCTTTTCCGGCTGGTCGTGTTGCAGGAGCTTGCCCTTGAGCCGTAGGAGCTCGGCTTCGTTGGAGCGCTCGCCGAATTCCCGCACCAGGTCGAGGGCCTCGTCGATGGTGGAGAGGCCCATCTTGGTATCGCCGGAACGGGCGAAGGCGGAGGCGATCACCGCCAGGTAGGTCGGCACCAGGGTGCGGGCCCCGGTGGCGCGCCAGCTCGCCAGGGCCTGGAAGAGCTGGGGCACGGAGCCCAGGGGGTCGCGGGTCGAGCGGGCCCAGCCTCGCAGCAGGTTGCCCCAGGCGGCCCAGAGGGGCAGGTTGTATTCGGAGGAGATCTTGAGCAGGGCCTCGGCATCGCGACGGGTGGCATCGGCCTCGTGGCGGAAGTAGTGCACCATGCCGCGGTGGTGGCGGGCGCAGGCGCGGCTCATGGGGTGGTTGATCCGCCGCGCCATCTTCACCGCCTCGTCGCAGCGTTCGAGGGCCTCGTCTGCCCGGCCCAGCACCCAGAGCACCAGGCCGAGCAGGGAGCGGCAGTGCACGTGCGCCTCTTCCAGCTCGTCACCACGCTCCGCCAGCTCGCTGCGCAGATCCAGCGCCAGCTCGAGATGACGCCGCGCCTCGGCCGGTGTGCCGGTGTAGTGGGCCACCATGCCCAGAATGTAGTGGCCGAGTACCTCCAGGCCCTGATCCGCCTCGGCCCCGGCTCGTTGCAGGCAGTCTTCTCCCTGGCGGCCGGCCTCTGAGAACTCGGCGCGGGTGACCCGGAAGAGGGCCAGGCCCCCCACGGCCTGGAGCTCGCCCGGGGGGCGGCCGCGGCCGCGAGCCACCTCGCAGGCCCGCAGGTAGGACTTCCCCACCTCTTCGACACCGTAGCCTCGGTTCGCCTCC
>CAZMEL010000291.1:0-10152 GCA_964565225.1 uncultured Thermoanaerobaculia bacterium
GGTCGACGGCGACCTGGATCCGCGTAGCCGATACCTACCGTGGCCTGCACGATCTCACCCGCGCCCTGCGCCGGGAGGTTCCCAGGAAGCTGGTGGGCATTACCGGCTCGGCGGGCAAGACCACCACCAAAGAGCTGCTCGCCAGCATGCTGGAGCGGCGGTTCCGCACCGAGCGCAGCCCGGGCAACCTCAACAATCTCTACGGCTTTCCGCTGGCCCTGATGAGCATTTCGGACGACTGTGAGTGGATGGTGGCGGAAATGGGCATGTCCACCCCCGGCGAGCTCCGAGGGGTCAGCCTCCTGGGCCAGCCCGATGTCGCCGTGTTCACCAACATCCGGCCGGCCCACCTCGAAAACTTCCCCGATCTGCGGGGGATCACCGAGGCCAAGGCGGGCCTGCTGGCCGGGCTCGCCCCGGGAGGCCTGGTGGTGGTGAACGAGGACGACCCGGAGCTGCGCTGGCTGGTCGCCGAGCTCTGCGACCCGTCTTCTCAGATCATTCGCTACGGCTTCGAGCGGCCGGCCGACGTCGAAGGACACGACCTGCGCCCGCTGGACGGGCGGCCGGGCAGCCGATTCCTGCTCCGCACGGGCAACCAGGAGCAGGAGATCGTGCTGCCCCTACACGGCCTCTACAACGCGGAGAACTGTCTCGCCGCCGCCGCCTGTGCCCATGCCCTCGGAGTTCCTCTCCCGGAGATCGCGGCGGCGGTGGCCGGTGGAGCTTCCAGCGCCCGGCGCGGGGAGGTGCACCACCTGGCAGGCGGCGTCACCCTGGTGGACGACTGCTACAACTCCAATCCCGACGCGGCGGTCAAGGCCCTGGCCAGTGCCCAGGTGCTTCCCGCCGAGCGGCGGCTGGCGATTCTCGGAGACATGCTCGAGCTCGGGCCCGAGAGCGAGGCCTTTCACCGCCACGTCGGGCAGGAAGCGGCAGCCCTGGGTTTCCGGGTTGTGGGAGTCGGGCCTCGCGCTCGCGACCTCGTCGACGCCAGCCAGCAGCAGGGCGCAACAGCCACGGCGCTCACGGACGCCGATGCGGCCGCTTCCTGGGCCGTAGAGGCCCTCGCCAGCGGCGAGATCTCGGCGGGAGACCTGGTGCTGGTGAAGGGCTCCCGCGGAGTGGGCCTCGAGGTCGTGGTCGAGGCGCTGCAACGAGCGGCGGATTCGGGTAGAGGAGAGCAAGGCTGATGCTCTACTACCTCCTCTTCCCGCTGAGCGACACGTACCGGGTTTTCAACGTGTTTCGCTACATCACCTTCCGCACGGCGGGAGCGGTGGTCACGGCCCTGGTGTTGTCTCTGGTGCTCGGGCCCTGGTTCATTCGCACCCTGCGCCGGCTGTCGGTGGGGCAGAACATCCGCGATGTCGGCCCGGAATCGCACCAGCTCAAGGCCGGCACACCGACCATGGGCGGATTGTTGATCCTCTTCTCCCTGATCCTCGGCACGCTGTTGTGGGCCAATCTCGCCAATCCCTTTGTCTGGCTGGCGGTGGGGGTGACCTTCGTCTTCGGCTCGATCGGCTTCGCCGACGACTACCTCAAGGTGAGGAATCGCCGCAACCTCGGACTCACCTCCCGCGCCAAGTTCCTGCTCCAGGCATTGGCTTCCGGCATCACCGCCGCGGTGATCCTGTCGCTGCCGGACGTCTTCTCCATCGAGCCGACACTGACCTTTCCGTTCTTCAAACGGCTGGTGGTCGATCTCGGCTGGCTCTATGTGCCCTTTGTGATGGTGGTTCTGGTGGGTGCGTCGAACGCGGTGAACCTCACCGACGGTCTCGATGGCCTGGCCATCGGCTCGACCCTCATGGCCGCGGCTACGTACGCGATCTTCACCTACGTCGCCGGGCACAGCGTGGTCGCCGCCTACCTGCAGGTCACCGCGATTCCCGGTGTGGGAGAGGTCACGGTGTTCTGCGGTGCCCTGGTGGGCGCCAGCCTGGGATTTCTCTGGTTCAACAGCCATCCCGCCGAGGTCTTCATGGGAGACGTGGGCTCCCTGGCCCTCGGCGGCGCCATCGGCATCGTCGCCGTGCTCTCGAAACAGGAGCTCCTGCTGGTGGTGGTCGGCGGGCTCTTCGTCCTGGAATGTGGCTCGGTGATCCTGCAGGTGGCCTCTTTCAAGCTCACCGGCCAGCGGATCTTCAAAATGGCACCGCTGCACCACCATTTCGAGCTCAAGGGGTGGTCCGAGCCCAAGATCATCGTGAGGTTCTGGATTCTCACGGTCCTTTTTGCATTGATCGGCCTGTCGACGTTGAAGCTGCGATGAACGAAGGAATGTTGACACCCTGGAGCTCTCGACCGTGGCGGCGGGTCGCCGTCGTCGGCATGGGCATCTCCGGGCGGGCGGCGGCGAGCCTGCTCCTGCACCGGGGTGTGGAGGTGATCGGCTTCGACCGCCGGGCCGCCGAGGAGCTCGACCTCGGCCCCCTCGGCGAGGCTCCCGGCCTCTCGTTGCGGGCCGATTCCGCGGAGCTGCCGGCGGCGCTCGACGCCGTGGTGGTCAGCCCCGGGGTGCCCAACGGACATCCGTTCCTGGGGGCCGCCCGCCGGGCCGATCTCCCGGTCATCGCAGAGGTGGAGCTGGCGTTTCCGCTGCTCGACGGACCGGTGGTGGCGATCACCGGCTCGAACGGCAAGAGCACCACCACCGGCATGACCGGCGCCATGCTCGAGGCCGCCGGTCGTTCGGTCGAGGTCTGCGGCAACATCGGCCGCGCCCTCTCCTCCGTGGTGGAAGGAGACCCGGGCCGGATCTTCGTGGTGGAGCTCTCCAGCTTCCAGCTCGAGAACACGCGAACCTTTCGTCCCCGGGCCGCTGCCCTGCTGAACCTGGCGTCCGACCACCTCGATCGTCATGGCAGCCTCGAGGAATACGGCCGGCTCAAGGCGTCGCTCTTCCAGGCTCAGCAGGACGAAGATCTCGCGGTGCTGAACGCCGGCGATACCTGGGTCGCGGCGGTCGAGCCACCGGCCCGCCGCCGTTTCTTCCACTCCGCGGCCCCCGTGGCCGACGGCTGCTGGATCCACGAAGACCAGGTGCTCGAGATGCGTCCGGGGCTCGACCGGCCCGAGCTGCTGTTCCATCTCGACCAGGTGCCTCTACCCGGCCCTCATAACGTCGAGAACGCCATGGCGGCGGCGCTCCTGGCCCGGCACCTGGGAGCGACCCCGGAGCAGATCGGCCGCGGCCTGGAATCGTTCCAGGGCCTTCCGCACCGGCTCGAGCGGGTACGCGAGAAGGGCGGCGTGACCTGGTACAACGATTCCAAGGGCACCAACATCGCCGCCACCCTGGGCTCCCTGGGCGGCTTCGCGGACGGCTCGGTCCACTTGATCCTCGGTGGGCAGTTCAAGGGTGGCGATCTCGAGCCCCTGGTCCAGCGAGTCGCCGCCAAGGCGGTGCGGGTGTACCTGATCGGCGAGGCGGCCCCGACCTTCGCCCGGGCCCTCGGCGATTCGGTGCCGAGCGAGCACGCCGGGACCCTGGACCGTGCAGTGGCCAGCGCCGAGGCCAACGCCGAGACCGGGCAGGTGGTCCTGCTCTCTCCGGCCTGCGCCAGCTTCGACCAGTTCACCAACTTCGCCGAACGTGGTCGCGTCTTCAAACAGATGGTGCACCAGCTCGGCACAGGATCGACCCCCTCACCCCGGAGCGCGAAAGGAGGCAGCATTGGCACGCAAGCTGGTGTTTGACCGCATCCTCTTCGCCACGGTCGTGGTTCTCACCGGCCTCGGGTTGGTGATGGTGTATTCGGCCACGGCGGTGCTGGTACGGGAGCAGGGGCTGGCCCACAACCCCTACTTTCTCAAGCAGAGCATCGCTGCGGGCATCGGTTTCGTCGCCATGCTGGTGACCATGCACATGGACTACCGGCTGCTCAAGCGACCCGCGGTGATCTACACCCTGGTGGGCGGAGCCTTGATCCTGCTGGTGGCGGTGCTCTTCACACCGGCCCTCAACAACACCCGGCGTTGGTTCTTCGTCGGCGGCATCTCCGTGCAGCCCTCGGAGCTGGCGAAGCTCGCCCTGGTGCCGTTCATCGCGTACCAGATCGACCGCAAGTCCGACCGCATCAACAGCTACTCGCTGCTGATTCCCTGTATTTTCGTCACCGCCACCATGGCCGCCCTGATCTTCCTCGGTCGCGACCTCGGCACTACCGTGCTGCTGGCCATTCCGCCGCTCCTGATGGTCTTCCTCGCCGGGATTTCCTCGCGCTTCCTGCTTCTCGGAGGCGCCATGCTGCTGCCGCTGATCGCCATGGGAGTCACCCTGGAGCCCTACCGATTCCGCCGTCTCACGGCCTTCCTGAACCCGGAGCTCGACCCTCTCGGCTCGGGCTTCCAGGCCCTGCAATCGCTGATCGCCGTGGGCTCGGGGGGAATCTTCGGCCTAGGGCCCGGCAACAGCATGCAGAAGCTCTACTTCCTACCGTCACCCCATGCCGATTTCATCTACTCGATCGCGGCGGAAGAGCTCGGGTTGTTGGGGGCGATCTGTATCCTGGCACTGTTCTGCGTACTGCTCTGGCGGGGCGTTCGGGCGGCCCTTCAGGCTCCCGACACGTTTGGCCGTTTTCTCGCCCTCGGATTCACCGGCATGCTGGTGACCCAGGGATTGATCCACATCAGTGTCACTCTTTCGCTGATGCCCACCACCGGCGTACCGCTGCCCTTGATCTCCCATGGCGGCTCGTCTCTGGTGACCACTCTGGCCGCCTGCGGCTTGATCCTCAATGTTTCGCAACATGGAGGGTGAAGATGTCGGCGACCCATGAAGCCAAGGACATGGCATTGCTCAGCGGCGGTGGTAGCGGCGGGCATGTATTTCCCGGTCTGGCGGTGGCGGAAGAGCTGACCCGGCGCGGCTGGAAGGTCGGCTGGGCCGGGTCCGCCCGCAGCCTCGAATCGAAGCTCGTGGCGCGGCAGAAGATTCCTTTCTACCCACTGCCGGCCCGGCCGGTGATGGGCCAGGGCCCGGCCGGCAAGGTACGGGCCGCGGCGACCCTTCTCGTTTCCGCCTGGAAGGCCCGCTCCCTGGTGCGCCGGATCGAAGCCGGGGTGGTGGTGGGCACCGGCGGATACGTGTCGGCGCCGACGGTGGTCGGCGGTCGCCTCGCTCGCCGGCCGGTGATGCTCTTCGAGCCCAATGCCGATGTCGGCCTTGCCAACCGCTGGCTCTCGCGGATGGCCTCGGAAGCCGTGGTAGCCCACCAGGGCACCGCCGAGCAGCTGAGCTGCCCGGCCTGGATGTCGGGTGTGCCGGTACGAGCCGAGTTCTTCCGCGGTGGCGCCGACCTGCCTCCTGCCGAGCCCCGGCGCCTGCTCGTGCTCGGGGGCAGCCAGGGCGCCCGCCAGCTCAACGAGCTTCTGCCCCCGGCTCTCGCCTCGCTGGCGAAACGCTCTTCCGAGCTCGACTTCACCCGGATCGAGGTCTGCCACCAGACCGGGGAACGCAACCTGGAAGCGACCAAGGCGGCCTACCGCCAAGCGGGCATCGAGCTCGGCGACGACGCGTCGCTCGGAGTGGAGGTGACACCTTTTCTCCACGACATGGCCGAGGCCATGAATCGCTCTCACCTGATCATGAGCCGTGCCGGCGCCATTACCCTGGCGGAGATCTGCGCCGCGGGCCGGGCCTCCGTGCTCGTGCCCCTACGCTCCCTTGCAGCCGGGCACCAGCTGGGAAACGCCCAGCGCCTGGAAGAAGCAGAGGCGGGCGATGTCTTGCCGGCCGATGCCGACGCCGAATCCCTGGCCGACCTACTGGCCCGGCGTCTGGGCGACCTGCAGATCCTCGCCGCCATGGGGCGTGCCGCCCGTGGCCTGGCACGGCCTGATTCCGCCTCTCGGATCGCCGACCGGATCACCGAGCTCGGCCGACGCAACACCGGAGGTGCGAGCTGATGTTCCGGATCTTCGCCGGTCTGGAGCACGTGCACTTCGTCGGTATCGGCGGAGCAGGTATGAGCGGCATCGCCGAAGTCTTGCTCGGTTACGACGTGAAGGTCAGCGGCTGCGACCAGGCCCGGGGAGCGACCACGCGCCGCCTCGAAGGGCTGGGCGTGCGAGTTTTCATCGGTCATTCGCCCGACCATCTCGCAGGGGTCGACCTGGTGGTCAAATCGTCGGCCATTTCCGAGGACAACGAAGAGATCGTCGCCGCTCGCGAGCGGGGCATCACCGTCGTCCGTCGGGCCGAGATGCTCGGCGAGCTGATGCGCCTCAAATATGGAATCGCCATTGCCGGAACCCACGGCAAGACCACGACCACCTCGCTGATCGGAACCTTGCTCACCGAGGCGGAGCTCGACCCCACGGTGATCGTGGGCGGCCGCATGCGGGTTTCGGGCACGGGCGCCCGGGTGGGTGCGAGTGAGTACCTCGTGGCCGAGGCCGACGAATTCGATCGCAGCTTCCTGCGCCTGATGCCGATCCTCGCGGTGGTGACCTCGATCGACCGCGACCACCTCGACACCTACGAGGATCTGGACGCCATTCGCGCCGCCTTCGTGGATTTCGCAACACGGGTTCCCTTCTTCGGTCAGATCATCGTCTGCCTCGACGATCCCAACATCCAGGAGCTGCTGCCGCAGCTGACCCACGATCACCGGGTGGTGACCTACGGCCTCTCTCCTCAAGCCGAGCTCAACGCTCACGATCTCGAGGCGACGGAGGTCGGAAGCCGGTTTCGGGTGTCGAGCGCCACCGCTGGCGAGCTGGGCCAGATCGAGGTGCCGATGCCCGGAGAGCACAATGTGCGCAACACCCTGGCGGCCGTGGCCGTGGGACAGGCCATCGGCCTCGGGTTCGAGCAGATCGCCGGGGCCCTGCGCCGCTTCGGCGGGGTGCACCGACGCTTCGAACGGGTCGGCACCTGGCAGGGTGCGGCGGTGGTCGACGACTACGCACACCATCCCACGGAGGTGCGGGCCACTCTCGACGCCGCCCGGCAGGCCTACCCGAAGGGCAAGGTGCTCGCCGTATTCCAACCCCATCTCTATTCCCGGACACGAGATCTCTGCGACGAGTTCGGACGCGCACTGATGGCGGCCGATGTCGCCGTGGTGACCTCGATCTACGCCTCGCGCGAGCAGCCGATCGCAGGGGTCGACGGGGAAGACGTGGTGCGGGCGGCGCGCAAGAGTGGCCATCGCAAGGCTCTCTACTGTGCCGACTGGACGTCCGTTCCCGAGATTCTGGCGTCCCGGGCCGAGGCGGGTGACGTGATCTTGACCCTGGGTGCCGGCGACATCTATCGCTTGGGAAAACAGCTGGTGACGGAGGAGGCTTCATGAAGCTCCTCTCGTTCCGGCCGGGAGCGCTCGGGCCCAAGGTGCGAAGGTCGCAGGAACCCTCGCGCCCCAAGGATTTCTTCGAAGAAGGCCCCTTCCTCGACGAGCCCCTCGCCGACGGGCCGATCGAAGACGGTCTACTCTTCGAGACCCTGCAGCTTCCCTCGGACGACGAGGTGGGTGCTCTGGCGACCGCCGATGACGGACCGGGGGGTGCGCTCCGACACGAGCCCGCAGCTGAAGAAGCTCCCGCGCCCAGGGTTTCCGAGGCTTCGGATCCTTCACACTTCCTGCGAGGCCGCCACCCGAGAGCTTCGAGACAGCCCTTCGAGGAAAGCGACCGGCCTCGCACCGAAGACCAGCTCCGCGCCTTCGGGAGCCACCGCAGCGGCAATGGCGACAATGTCGTGCCCTTCCGGCGGCGCCGGCTCAAGCGGTCGCGCCGCAACCCGCTCCTGCGCTGGCTCAAACCCATGGGTCTGGCCACCGCCATCGTCAGCCTGCCGGTGTTTGCCACCCTCTGGCTGCTGAGCTCGCCCCGCTTCGCCCTGCAAGAGGTACGGATCGAGACGGGGGAACGGGTGCCGCGAGCATGGGTCGAGGCGACCCTTCGCCCGGCTCTGGGCCGCAATCTGCTGACCCTCTCGCTGCCCCAGGTCGAGCGTCGACTGGAGAGACACGCCTGGGTGCGGAGGATCGATCTCCGCAAGGAGCTGCCGGGACGGCTTCTCCTCAACGTCGTGGAGAAGCAGGAGGTCGCTCTTCTTCGGCAGGGCAAGACCCTCTCGTACCTGGATGCCGAGGGCGAGGTGATCGCGCCCTACGATCCGTCCCAGGGGATCGCCGATCAGGTTCTGGTCAGCCTGGATGCCGACGCCGGCAGCCACGGGCGACCGGGGGCCGCCATCGAGGTGCTCGAAGAGATCACTGCCACCCGGGCTTCCTGGGCGGCCGACCTCTCCGAGATCGAGGTTCTGGGCCGCGACGATTTCAGAGTTCATTCCACCGTGCTGCCGTTTCCCCTGCTGGTCCGCCGGGGAACGGTGAAAGAAAAGGCTCGCCGTCTGGAGTCGCTGATGCCTCAGCTCCTGACTCGGTACGACGCATCAGCGTCCGTCGATCTGCGTTTCGCGCGGCGAATCATCCTTCAACCTTCCGCCGAGAGCCCGAAGAGGGGCGTCTCCGGCGGAGTATCGTGAGAGGCGAGCGGAAAATGCCCAAGGTAGACGATTACCTCGTTGGTATCGATATCGGCTCTTCCAAGGTCGGTGTCCTGATCGGCCAGAAGAATCCGGCCGGTTCCCTCGAGGTGGTGGGCAAAGGCCTGGCACCAAACCGTGGCACTCGGCGAGGCAACATCGTCAACGTCGAGCAAACGGTCGAGGCCCTGAAACAGGCCGCCGAAGAAGCGGAGGTCATGGCCGGAGTGGAGATCTCCCAGGCCTATGTCGGGGTGGCGGGATCTGACATCCGCAGCGTCAACTCGCGGGGAATGGTCTCCGTGTCGCGCCGCGATCGTGAGATCTCCAGGCAGGACATCAAGCGGGTCCTCGAAGCCGCCCAATCGGCGGCTCTGCCTTCGGACCGGGAGATCCTGCACACCATCCCCCAGGAGTTCTTCGTCGACGAGCAGGGAGGGATCTCCGATCCCATCGGCATGCTCGGCTCCCGGCTCGAGGTGGCGGTGCATCTCACGACCGGCAACGTGACCCGGACCAAAACCCTCCAGACCTGCGTGAATCGCGCGGGCATCGAGGTTCTCGAGGTGGTCTTCGAGCCCCTGGCCACGGCCGAGGCGGTGTTGAGTGAGGACGAGCGAGAGCTCGGTGTGCTGCTGATCGACATCGGCAACGGTGGCAGCGAATACGGCCTGTTCTGCGATGGCGAGGTCCAGCACAGCGCGGTGCTGCCGATCGGGGCGAGCCACTTCACCAACGATCTGGCGATGGTGCTGCGCACTCCTTTCGCCGAGGCGGAGCGGATCAAGAACCGGTTCGGCTGCTGCCTCGACAGCATGGTCGAGGAGGACGAAGGAGTCACCGTGCCGGCGGTTGCCGGCGGCGCCCAGCGGATCGTGCCCCGCCGGGAGCTCTGCGAGATCCTGCACCCACGAGCCGAGGAGCTTCTGAGCCTGATCCGCGACGACCTCAACAAGAACGGCTGGGACGAAAACCTCCGCGGTGGGGTGGTGCTCACCGGCGGCGGAGCCAAGCTCGATGGCCTGCTCGAGGTCTCGGGCCAGATCTTCGGCTCCACCATCCGCTACGGCCTGCCCCAGGGCCTCGGCGGCCTGGTGGACGTCATCTCCAGCCCCGCCTGGTGTACCGCCTCGGGATTGCTGCGGTACGGCCTCCTGGCGGAAATGGACCAGAGTCGAAATCACAAGAGAAGAACACTGACGGTCAAAAACTTGATCGGAACCCTCCGGGGCTATTTCTCCGACCTGTTATGAGCCGAAAAGGGGATAGATCCATGATTTTGTTCGACGAACCTGCAGATCAGAGCGCTTTGCCGATCACCCTGGAAGGCAATGACCAGGCACCGGCGAAGATCAAGGTGATCGGGGTCGGAGGCGGGGGCGGCAACGCCGTGAACCGCATGATCGACCACGGATTGCGAGGTATCGAGTTCATCAGCGCCAACACCGATTTTCAGGCCCTGCAGCGATCGGCCGCACCGATCAAGCTGCAGCTCGGCAACGACCTCACCCGTGGCCTCGGCGCCGGCGGCGATCCCGAGGTCGGGCGCAAATCCGCCCTGGAAGACACCGAGCGGATCCTCGAGATCCTCGATGGTGCCGACATGGTGTTCATCACCACCGGCCTGGGAGGCGGCACCGGTACCG
>CAZMEL010000292.1:0-10136 GCA_964565225.1 uncultured Thermoanaerobaculia bacterium
GCTGGCGGAAAAGGGCCGCTCGCAGCGCGGTTCGAGTTTCACCACGGGCTGCTAGTGGACTGCAACCGAAAAGTTTAGCGTCTGAGCGGCTCACGCCGCGCCTGGCGGCGTGGCCTCTCCTCGAAAGATCCCTGATCTTCCTGGGTCGGAGCGCCTGGACAGGACGAGAGAGATGACCTCGCATCCAGGGCACCATCGGTTGGACGCACTCCACCCGATCGAGGTCTTCGCGCCGTTGATATCCTGGCCCGGCACGGAGGAACGGATCGCGTGGAAGATCCACACACGAAACAGCGCTGGAGCGAGGCTCTCGAAATCGCTGAAGAAGCCTTTGGCGTGGAGGCGTCGGAGCGGGCGGCGCTGGTCGCTCGGCGCTGTGGCGACGACGAAGCGCTGCGCCGGGAAGTCGAGATCCTGCTCCGGGCCGACGAGCGGGCCGACGCCTTTCTCGCCGATGCGCCCGGTGCGCGTTTGCGAAGCCTCGAGGGGCCGGCGCCGGAGGAGATGCCGGAGCGGGTAGGGCCCTATCGTTTGCTTCGTCGCCTCGGCGAGGGAGGCATGGGCGAGGTCTTCGAGGCCGAGCAGACCGAGCCGGTGTTCCGCCGGGTCGCCCTGAAGCTGATCAAGCGGGGCATGGACAGCCGCGAGGTGGTGGCGCGGTTCGAGTCGGAGCGCCAGACGCTGGCGCTGATGCGCCATTCCTACATCGCCCAGTTCTACGATGTCGGTACCAGCGCCGAGGGGCGGCCGTACGTCGTGCTCGAGCTGGTGCCGGGTCTGCCGATCACTCGCTACTGCGACCAGCATCGGCTCTCGATTCCCGAGCGGCTCGAGCTCGTGCTCGCCGTGTGTGAAGGGGTCCAGCACGCCCACCAGAAGGGAGTGATCCACCGCGATCTCAAGCCGTCGAACCTCCTGGTGACCGTGGAGGGGGAACGGGCGGTTCCGAAGATCATCGACTTCGGCGTCGCCAAGGCGATGCACACGCTCGGGGTGCCGGGCTCGCCGCGGACGCTGTGGGGGCAGATGGTGGGCACCCCCGAGTACATGAGCCCGGAGCAGGCCGAGCTCGGGGGGCTCGACGTCGATACCCGGAGCGACGTGTACGCCTTGGGAGTCGTGCTCTACGAGCTGCTCACCGGGGTCCTGCCCCTCGATACCGACGACAGCTCCGGGGCCGGGCTCGAAGAGATCCGGCAGTGGATTCGTGACAAGGATCCACCGTCTCCGAGCCTGCGCTTGAGTCGGCTCGGTGAGCGGGCGGAAGAAATCTCAAGGGTCCGCGGGCGCGATCCGGCCTCCCTCGGTCGTCTGCTCCGAGGCGATCTCGACTGGATCGTCGCCAAGGCTCTCGACAAGGACCGCACCCGGCGCTACGCCTCGCCCGCCGAGCTGGCGGCCGATCTCCGCCGCTTCCTCGCCCAGGAGCCGGTGCTCGCCCGGCCCCCGTCTCTCGGGTATCAGCTGAGCCGTCTGGTCCGTCGCCATCGCCGGTGGGTCGCGGCCGGAGCCCTGGCCCTCGCCGGCCTGGTCGCCGGGGTCGTCGGGCTCACGGTGGGCGCGATCCGTGCCCAGCAGGAGGCGGAGAGCGCCCGCCAGGTGGCGACCGCGCTCGAAGAGATTCTCGGTGGGCTCGACCCGTCCCAACCCTCGGGGCGTGCCCAGACCCCTTCCCACCTGCTCGCACGTTCCGCCGAGCGGATCGGTGAGCAACTGCAGGAACAGCCCCTCGTGCGCGCTCGTCTCCTGAGCACGGTGGGGCGGGTTTCCCGCAACCTGGCCTTTTACGAGCAGGCGCGACCGGCTCTCGAGCAGGCGTTGTCGTTGCGAAGGAAGTACCTCGGCGAAGATCACGAAGAGGTGGCATCGGCGCTGCACGATCTCGGCTGGCTGGAATTCCAGGAGGGTGATTACGGCGCCGCGCGCCGCGCCTTCGAAGCCGCCCTGCGAATCCACGAGCAGCGGTTCGGTCCGGACCATCCGAAGGTCGCGTGGAGCCTCGACGACCTCTCGGTGGTGTTGTGGAAGAGCGGTGAGTACCGCGCCGCGCTCCCTCTGGCCGAGCGCGCACTGGAGATCTTCCGGACCCTGGGGGAAGAGGATCCCCGGGTCGCCCGCGGGCTCTACCATCGCGGCATCGTTCTCACCGGCCTCGAGGAGCGCCAGGAGGCATGGTCGAGCCTGCGCCAGGCGCTCGAGCTGTACACTCGGCGGCTCGGGCCGGAGCATCCCCTGGTCGGGTGGGTGTTGGTGGATCTGGGGCTCCTGGTTCGCCGCAGGCAAGGAGCCGAGCCGAGCCGGGGCTACTTCGAGCGGGCCCTGGCGATCCAGGAGAAACACTTCGGCCCCGAGCATCCGGACGTGGGGTTCCCGCTGTTCTTTCTCGGCCACGTGGAGCGGGAGACGGGGTCGCCGGAGGTCGCGCGCCAGATCTTCGAGCGGCTCCTGGCCCTGCGGGAACGATCTCTGGGGGCGGAGCATCCCGAGATCGCCGGGCCCCTGGTCGGTCTCGGTCTCCTCGCCCGCGACGAAGGAGACGTCGAGCGGGCCCGGCAGCTCCTGGAACGGGCCCTGGTCCTGCGCGAGGGAGCCCTGGGGCCCGAGCATCCCGACCTGGTCTGGGTCCTGCGGCCCCTCGGCGGCGTGGCTCTGGACCGGGGCGACTACGAAACCGCAAAGAGTCTGTTCACCCGAGCCCTGCGAATCGTCGAGCGCAATCTCGGGCCCGGGCACTGGCGCACCGTGCCGTGGCGGAACAACGTGGGGATCGTCCGGGCGAAGCTCGGCGACGGTGAGGCCGCTCGCGAGATCTTCGCCCGAGGGCTCGCGCTGGCCGAGGCCCAGGGCCCCGAGGCCGCAGCGGTGCTCAATGCCTCCCTCTACAACCTGGCGTGCATTGCCGCTGGCGACGGCGAGCGCGCGCAGGCCTTGGCCTACCTGCGCCGCGCCGTCGACAACGGTCACACCAGCTCCCTCTACTTCGACGATCCCGATCTCGATCCCCTGCGCGGGGATCCCGAGCTCGAGGGTCTGATCGACCGGGTGCGGGCGGCCCGGGCTGCCGCGCCGGCTCAGAACCGGTAGACCACTCCGGCGCTCAGCACCACCGGATCGAGCTCGAGATCCGACTCTTCGCCGTCGTCCACGTTGGTCAGGGTGAGCCGGGTATCGAGATGAGCGAGCTCGACGTGCAGGCCCCAGTCGCCGCCGCCCAGGGGAACGTCGGCGCCGAGGGCGAGACTCCAGCTCAGGTCGTCGTCGGCGCGAAAGTCCTGGCGGCCGAGCCCCGGCTCCCGGAGGCTGGTGTCGCCATAGAAGACATAGGCGAAACGCGCCGCAAGGTAGAGGTCGACGGAGCGATCGGGAAGGAGGTGAACGAGCAGGCCGGCGGTGAGCGGGGTCATGCTCGGCGAGGCCCCGAGGCTCAGGTCGCCGTCCGGGCCCGAAAAGTCGACAGCAAAATCGGCGTTCGAGCGCCAGAGCCCGAGCTCGAAGCCCAACCGGCGGGAAAAGCGGTACTCCGCACGAAGCGCCAGTCCGGTGTCCCCCTTCGCCTCTACCTGTATGGGATTGCCATCGTCATCGGTTCCGGTGGCAGAGAAGTCGGGATCCACGTAGATCCCTGCGAGCCGCAGGCGCCAACCCTCGTGCTCGCCCTCGGCGAAGGCGGGTGTGGTGAGCCCGAGGCAGAGAGCCCCGGCGAGGCAGAGCGTCGAGAGTTGGCGAAGGTTGGAACGGGTCATGGTCGATCTCCTGCAGTGGTTGGTTCTCTTCGAAGTCGCGAGCCCGCCATGGCATGGGGCGGGTTGTCAGTGACTTGCGCGAGGACCGGCCGGGAGATCGATCAAGGAGATTCGATTTTTCCGCAACGGTGATCTGCACTTCTTCCCGGCCAGCGACGGGCGGGTGATCTTGGTGGGCGGCCTGGGGCCGAGCCTGATCCTCTGAAACGCCGATCATGGCTCGACGCGCCATGGCCTGCCGCGCCTGCTGCTCGCGGGGGCGTTTTTTTCGGCGGGCTTCCTCGGGCACCGGTCGGAGAGGACCGCAAGAGATAGTGTTGATATAGACTCCCGTGTATGTCCTTTCCCTCGACAATGCGGCGAGGCGGGCGAGCCGAGCTGGGTCGCCTGGCGGCTCTGGTGCTGGCCTCGGTCTTTGCGCTCGCCCTCTCGGCCGAGCCGCGGGCCGTGCCCAGCCGCTGGGTGGGGGTGGTTCTGCCCCTCGAGGCGGTGGACGTCGCGGCGCAGACGGCGGGTCGCCTCGAGCAGGTGGCGGTGCGGGCCGGGCAGGCGGTGGCGGCGGCGGCGGTGCTGGCGCGGATCGACTCGCGCAATGCTCTCCAGGAGAAACGGATCGCGGAAGCCGAGCTGCGGGTGGCCGAGGCCGAGCTGGCCCGCGCCACGGCCCGCCATCGCCAGGAGACCTCGCGCTACGAGCGCCGCTCGACCGCCGCCGAGCTGTGGTCGGAGGAGGAGCTGTCGTCCATGGAAGTGGAGGCGCGGGCGGCCGCGGCCGACCGCAGCGCCGCCGAGGCGCGGGTGACCCGGGCGCGGGCGGCGGTGGAGCAATGGCATCAGGTCGTGGAGCAATCGGAGATCCGGGCGCCCTTCGCCGGTCGGGTGGCGGAGCGCTACCTCGATTCCGGGGCGATCGTGGCGCCGGGCACCGAGATCGTGCGGCTGGTGTCGGGCGAGGCGTTGCTGGTGCGTTTTGCGGTGCCGCCGGAGGAGATTTCCGGTCTGCGGCTCGGTGCCGAGGTCGACGTGCTCGAGCCCGACGGCGAGCGGGTGGGCCGGGCGCGAGTGCAGCACGTGGCCCCGGAGATCGATCTCGCCTCGCAGCGGATCTTCGCCGAGGCGACTCTCGATGCGGCGACCCTGGGGCGGAAGATCCAGGGCGGTCTGGGGGTCGAGGTGCGGCTCGCGGCCGTCGCCCCGGCGGCCGTCGCCCCGGCGGCCGTCGCCCCGGCGGCCGTCGCCCCGGAGGAACGAATGGCACCCGAGGGCGGCACCCGATGAGCGGGGAGGATGCCGCCACTCTGCAGCGGCCCGCGAAAGCTCGTGCCGGTGAAGGCAAAGACCTGGTCGAAGGCGCACAGATCCTGTGGGCCGGCTTTTCCGATGCCGACCTGGGGTCCGACCTGGAGGGCGAGATGGCGGCGCGCGGTCTCGCCTCGGTCGAATGGGGCGTGTGCCAATCCCTCGACGAGGTCGACGCCGTGTTGAGCTCGAGCCCGGTCGGGGTCCTGGCCCTGGGGCCGGGGCTGTCGGCCGCGGACCGGGTCGAGCTCCTCGAGGCTCTGCCCGAGGCCCATCCCTTCCAGAATCCCGTCCTGGTGGTGCCCGGTGCGGGCGACGACCTCTTCGTCTACCAGGGGTTGGTGCAGGCCGATCGCCTCTTCTATCTCAGCGCCGAGCCCTTGCCAGCTCGCCAGCTGGCGGAGCTGCTGGTATCGGCGTTGCTGCACTTCCGTGCCCACGCGGTGTTGGAGCTGGCCAGCGGCGGGGTGGTGCGTGATCAACGGGCGGCGGTGTTGCAGAAGCGGCTCGGGTTGGAGGAGACGCTGCGCCAGAGTGCTGGCCTCGAAGCCCTTTCGGAGCCGGTGCTGGACGCCCTGCACGAGCTGGTAGGGGTCGACGGCGGGCGTCTCTGGCTCTACGACCGCTTCCGCCACTCCCTGCGGGCTCTCGACCACCTCGACCACGAGGTCAGCGCGGCGGCGGGGCTGACCAGCTGGGCCGCCCGCACCGGGCTCGCCGTGCGAAGTGATTCCACGGGCGAGGATCCCCGTCACGATGCCGAGGCCGACGGGGAGGCCCGCTGCCTGCTGGCAGTGCCGGTGACCGGCCCGCGGGGCTGGGTGCTCGGAGTGCTGGCGGCCTGGCGGCGCGACGAGGCGCCGTTCGACGATGCCGACCAGGCCATGGTCGCGGGGTTGGCCGATTCGGTGGCGCCGTACCTGGTGCCCCACGGGCCCCGCCCGCTGGAGGCGATGACCCGGCGTACCGGGGCCGCTGTCGACCTCTTTCGCGAGGAGGCGTTGGAGGCCAGCTCGCGCGGATTCAGCGAGCGTGGCAAGGTGTTGCGCAACTCTGCCGGTTGGACCCGCTGGACCTGGGCCACCCTGGTGACGGGCTTCTTCGTCGGCCTGCTCTTCCTGCTCGTGGGGCGCATGCACGACTACGCCAGCGGCCCGGCCGTGGTGCGGGTCGGCGAGCGGGTGGAGGTGACATCGCACCTGGCGGCCGCGGTGACGGCGGTGCTGGTGGAGCCGTCGCAGGAAGTGACCCCGGGGCAGCCCCTGGTGCGTTTCTACGGCGCGCCCGAGGCGTCCGAGATCGCCAACCTGGAAGAGGAGTTCGACCAGCGCCTGCGACAACGGTTGGCGGCCCCCGCCGACGCAGCGGTCGAAGCCTCATTGGTGGATGTGCGCACACGCCTCGAACGGGCTCGGGTGCGCCTCGCCGACCGGATCGTGCGGGCACCGACAGCGGGAGTGGTGGGCGATGTACGCATTCGCCCGGGCCAGCACCTGGTGGCCGGAGAGGTGCTGCTGTCGGTGATCGCCGACCCCGAGCAGCGTACGGTGGTGGGGTTGATCCCGGGGCAGTTCGGTCCCCAGATCGCCCCCGGCCAGTCCTTGCGTCTCACGCTCGACGGCTACCAGGATCTCTCCTTCGATCTCCAGGTGCTCGACGTGGGAGAGGAGGTGATCACCCGGGGCGATGCGAGGCTCTCGTCGGCCCGCTCGATCGCCGAAGTCGGTGCCGGGCCGGTGGTGCTGGTCGAGGCCCGGCTCGCGGGCGAAAGCTTCCGCGATGGCGGCCGCACCTGGGCTTTCCGTGACGGAATGCGAGGCTCGATGGAGGTGAGGGTGCGCTCGCAGCCGATTCTCTTCCACCTCGTGCCCGGCCTCGACCGGGTGGTCGGGAGGTGGCGCGATGGCTGAGGAGACCCGCGCGGAGCCCCGTTCCATCGTCGACCGTTTTCCGGCCCTGGCCAAGCTGCGTCTCGGCGGCCGCCGGACCATTCCCTTCCTGCGCCAGACCTCCAACGCCGACTGCGGCGCCGCCTGCCTGACCATGGTCCTCGCCTGGCACGGCAAGCAGATTCCGCTCGACGAGGTACGCCAGGCGGCCGGTGTCGACCGCGACGGCAGCGACGCCTACAGCCTGCTGCGAGCCGGCCGCTATTACGGGCTCACCGGTCGCGGGGTGAAGGTCGAGGAGCCGGAGGATCTGAAAGCCCTGCCGCCGGGCACGATCTTGCACTGGCGCTTCCACCATTTCGTGGTGCTCGAGGGATTCGAGGGGGAGAGGATCCGGGTGATCGACCCGGGACTCGGCCGCCGGTCCATTGCGCCGGAGGAGTTCTCCCGCTCGTTTACCGGTGTCGGGTTGACCTTCGAGGTCTCGGAAGAGTTCTACCCCGAAGACCGTCGGGCGAAAGGGATCTGGCGGTATCTGCGGCGCCTGCTGGGGTCTTCCGAAGAGTTGCCGCGGGTGGTGGCCATCTCCTTCTTTCTCCAGATCCTGGCCCTGGCGCTGCCCTTGCTCACCGGGGCGGTGGTCGACCGCGTGGTGCCCCAGGGCGACGACCAGCTCTTGTTGGTGCTCGCCCTCGGCGCGGCGATGATCACCGTCTACCGCTTCCTATGTGCCTTCCTGCGCTCTCACTTGCTCCTCCAGCTGCGCACCCGGCTCGATGCCCAGCTCACCCTCGAGTTTCTCGAGCATCTCGTCTCCCTGCCGTTCTCGTTCTTCACCCAGCGTTCCACCGGCGACCTGGTGACACGGATGAACAGCAACACGATGGTGCGGGAGATTCTGACCTCGAGCGCCCTGTCGGCCTTCCTCGATGGCTTGCTGGTGACGCTCTATCTGCTCCTGCTGCTCTTCGTGAGCCCGACTCTGGCCCTGGTGGTGGTGGCTCTCGGCGGCCTGCGGGTGCTGGTGTTCGCCGTGACCCGGCGCCGGTACCGCGACCTGATGACCGAGCAATTGCAGGCCCAGGCCCAGGCCCGCGGGTACCAGATGCAGATGCTCTCGGGCATCGAGACCCTCAAGGCCAGCGGCGCCGAGAGCCGCTCGGTGGGGTTCTGGTCGGATCTTTTCGTCGACGAGCTCAATGTCACCCTGGAGCAGGGACGGCTCCAGGCCCGAATCGATGCCTGCCTCGAAACGCTCTCCACCGTGTCGCCCCTGGTCTTGTTGCTGGTGGGATCTCACCTGGTGCTGGCCGGAGATCTCAGCCTCGGAACCATGTTGGCGATGAGCGCCCTGGCGACCGGTTTCCTGCAGCCCCTGGCGATGTTGATGAATACCGCCTTCGATCTCCAGCGCCTCGGCAGCTATCTCGAGCGAATCTCCGAGGTGTTCGACACCCCGAAGGAGCAGGATCTGCGCGAGGCGTCGCCACCGGGCACTCTCTCGGGGCGGATCGAGGTGGAAGACGTGAGCTTTCGCTACGGGCCGCTGGCGCCCCTGGTGGTGCGGGAGGTCTCGGTGGAGATCGTTCCCGGCGAGCTCCTGGGGATCGTCGGGCGTTCGGGCTCCGGCAAGTCGACCCTGGCGAGCCTGCTCTTCGGCCTGCACATGCCCAGTGAAGGGCGGATCCTCTACGACGGATCCAACCTCGAGACCCTCGATCTGCAGCAGGTTCGCCAGCAGCTCGGGATCGTCACCCAACACCCCTTCCTCTTCGGGGCCTCCATCCGGCGGAATATCGCCCTCAACGAGCCCGATGCGCCGCTGACCCGGGTGATCGAGGCCGCGCGCAAGGCCGAGATCCACGACGACATCGCCACCATGCCCATGGGGTACGACACCCCCCTGGCCGACGGCGGCGCCTCTCTCTCCGGCGGCCAGAGGCAACGGCTGGCCCTTGCGCGGGCCCTGTTCCAGCGACCGCGGATCTTGCTCCTCGACGAGGCTACCAGCGCCCTCGACACGGTGACCGAAAGACGGATCTACGAGCGTCTGCGCCAGCTCCGGGCGACCCGGATCGTGGTCGCCCACCGCCTGTCGACAGTGATCGATGCCGACCGGATTCTGGTGATGGAAGACGGCCGCGTGGTGGAGGAGGGGCGGCACGAGGAGCTGCTGGCCCTGGGAGGCCGCTACGCGGAGCTGGTCAGCTCCCAGGCGGGCCGGGCGGCCCGGGAGTCGGCGGCATGAGCGGCGGTGAAGCGAGGGACGACGAGACCTGGACTCCGATCCGCCGTACGACGCTCGCGGCGGCGGTCGAGATTCTCTGGCCCCTGCCGGGCTCGCCGGGCGTGGAGCCGCTCCTCACCTGCCTGGCCCATCCCTCGTGGGAGTCTCGGGAGCCCCTGATCTTCGCGGTCCTCGACGAGCTCGACGAGCGTTCCGAGGGTGTGGGGCTCGCCGCTGTTTCTCCGGAACGGAAGGAGCGGCTCCTGCGGGAGCTGGAAGGAGATTCCAATCCCTACCTGGCCCATGGCCTCGTGGCCCTGCTGCAGCTGAGTCTCGAGACACGCCTCGGAGCGCCGTCGAGGGGTGGCCATCCGGAGGGGCGTTCCTGGACCCTCCTGGGTCTGCCGGCGGAGGGGCAGGATCGGTGCCTGGCTCCACCCGAGACCGGCGACGGGCCGAAAGACTGACGACGAAGACGAGGATCCGGACGCTGGGCACACAGGCAAAGAGCTGCGACGTGTTGGTGATCGGCTCGGGGGCCGGCGGCGGACCCCTGGCGCTGACCCTGGCGCGGGCAGGCATGAAAGTGCTCGTTCTCGAGAAGGGGGAGCGCCATCCCCGCGAGGCGTATTCCCACGACGAGGTGGAGGTGTTGCGGCGGGGATTCTTCACGCCGCCCCTCGACCGCGACCCCCATACCGTCGTCACGGCGCAGACGCCGCACGCCCAGCGCACCCAGCTGGGGTGGATCGCGAGCTGTGTCGGCGGCGGCACGGTGCACATGGGCGCTTATCTCTACCGCTTCCACCCCGACGACTTCCGCATGGTCAGCCGCTTCGGCCCCTACCTGGAGAACGTGGACTGGCCCTTCGGGTACGACGAGCTGGAGCCCTTCTACTGCCAGGCGGAGCGCGAGGTCGGGGTTTCCGGGCTCGCCGGCTCGAATCCGTTCGAGGGGGCCCGGTCGGCTCCCTACCC
>CAZMEL010000293.1:0-10135 GCA_964565225.1 uncultured Thermoanaerobaculia bacterium
CCCACTCGCCCTCACTTCGATCCCAAACACAGCAGCTCCGAGAAGCCGAATGCTTCCCGGAGCTCGCGATTCTTGCCGAATCGAGGGTGCCGCGTCATCGGCGCGGCACCCGAGTTGGCCTCACCGCACGTAGTCGCGCATGTGGCGGCCGGGGGCGTCGGCGATGCCGTCGAGGTTGGAGTCGACCTCGCCCTTCACCGTGGCGTGAGCCGGGAGGTGATTGAGATCGATCACGCCGTCGCCATTCCAGTCGACCACCTTGCCCTTGAAGCGGCCGTTGACGAAGGTGTTCGTCAGGCTGCCGACCTCGGGGTGGTGCAGGGTCGAGAGGATCGAGTTGCCGGGGAAGAAGAACTCGCCGCCGCTGTTCTCGATCCGCTCCAGGTTGACGTAGGACCAGCCCTGGAAGAGGCCGCGCACGTACTCGATGGCCTTGTGGCCGTCGACCTGGATGTTCTCGTTGAGGAACCACTGTCCCTGGCGGGCAAACGGAACCGTGACGTTCTCGACCACGCCGCCGGTGGGATCGTTGGCCTTGCCGGAGAGGAAGATCGGCCGGTTGGTCTGGGTCTCGAAGTAGAAGTTACCCTGCAACGGGTTGGTCAGCTCGGTGAAGCCGCGGAAGAGGAAGGCCTCGTGGTGCAAGGAGTCGTCGGCGTTGAGGCCGTCGAGGGTCTTGGCCACGACCACTTCGTCGTCGCGGGTGGACATGTTGTTGCAGGCCAGAGCCTGGCCGAAAACCCGCTTCAGCATCTGCGGGCTGATCAGCAGATGGCCCCACATGTCGTGGCCGGCGCCGAGGCGGATGTACATGTTGCAGCAGATGTGCAGGTAGATGGTCTGGTCGAAGGTGCGGCCTTCGTGGTGCTTGAACTCGCGGGCCTTGCGGAAGTCCTTCTCGGCCCAGCCCATCTCCCAGGCGAAAACGCGGGCCCACTCCTGCACGCGGTGGTCGGGATCGTTCATCAGAGCGAGGCCGATCTCGGCGCACTCATCGCTCTCGAGCCATTCGAGGGACCACAGCAAGTTGATGCGGAGGTCGGTGTCGGTGTCCTCGAAGAGGGCTTCCTTCACCAGGGGCAGAGCCTTCACGCCATTGCGAGCCACGTACTGGTAGATCGCGTGCTCGCGCAGAGCCGGATCGGTCTGCTCACGGGCGTCTTTGATCAACTGCTCGTTCGAGCGATCTTCCAGGCTGATCGCGGCCAGCGCGATCATGTCTTCGAAGCGGGTCGTCGGGTCGCCATACCGCCGGCTCTCGGTCTTGATGAAGTCGAGCTCGTTGCGGCTGATGGACAGCTGGTCCCGGGAAACACCTACAGTCTTCAACATGCGTTCCTCCAGTCTCGTGGGTCGGATATCCGTCTCGTTTCAAATTCGCCTTCGGCCTGGCGGGTTCCTGACCAGTTCGAAGGATTGGGTTCCATCAAGCCTCGTCCGTCGGTGCCAAGGATTTGACCTGTCTATTGATAACCCGCCTGGCCAGATGCGGCTTATCCCTAATTGCTCAACTCCCTTTCGACACCCTCATGAGCCTCTTCCGAGCCATTTTTCGTGCTCGGTGCCGAGCTCGGAGAGATCTGCAGCTCCGTCCCTTCCACCGAAACCTCGATGGCATCGAATCCGCCTTCGGGCCAGCGGATCATCTCTTCGGAGATCGGGTCCTGGACGAAACGCTGGATCGCGCGGCGCAGGGGCCGGGCACCACTGGCACGACCGACCTCGGCCTTGTCCAGCACCCAGCTCTTCGCCTCGTCGGAAAGTCGGACCTCGAACCCCTGCTCCGCCAGCATCTGGTTGAGATCTCGCAGCTGCAGGTCGACGATCTTCAGGAGCTCCGGGCGGCCCAACGGATCGAAGGTGATCAGCTCGTCCAACCGGTCGAGGAATTCCGGGCGAAAGACCCGCTTCAGCTCGTCCTTCAGGTCCGCCTCGATCCGCTCGCGGCGGGCACCGGCCGTGTCGCCCCCGAAGCCGATGTGTTTGTCGTCCACCAGCCGGCGGCTGCCGACATTGGATGTGAGCAACACCACGGTATTGGTGAACGAAACCACGTTGCCGTCGGAGTCGGTGAGGCGGCCGTCTTCGAGGATCTGCAGCAGGATGTTGGCGATATCGGGATGGGCCTTCTCGATTTCGTCGAAGAGCACCACGGAATACGGCTCGCGCCGGATCCGCTCGGTCAGCTGGCCGCCTTCCTCGTAGCCGACATACCCCGGCGGGGAGCCGATCAGCTTGGCCACCGTGTGCCGCTCCATGTATTCACTCATGTCGAAGCGAATGAGAGCGTCCTCGCGGTCGAAGAGAAACTCGGCGAGACGCCGCGCGACCTCGGTCTTGCCGACCCCGGAGGACCCGGCGAAGAGAAACGAGCCGATGGGGCGCCGGGGATTGCGGACCCCGAGCCGGGACCGCCGGATGGCCTTCGAGATCGCTCGAATGGCGCTCTCCTGGCCCACCACCCACTGCGAGAGGCTCGATTCCATCTGCCGCAGGCGCCCGGCCTCGCCGGCCTCGATGCGCACGGCCGGAATTCCGGTCGTCCGGGCGATGATCTCTTCCACCTCTTTGCGGCCGACGACCAGCTCTTCCTCGCTGCCCCAGCCGGTGAGCTTGAGACGCGCGCCGGCCTGGTCGAGAACGTCGATCGCCTTGTCGGGCAGGTGGCGCTCGGTGATGTAGCGGTCGGTCAGATATACGGCGGTGCGCAAGGCCTCGGGGCTGTAGCGCAGGCCGTGGAACGACTCGTAGCGGCCGCGGACGCCATCGAGGATCTCGATCGCCTCGGTAGCGGTCGGCGGCTCGAGGTCGACCCGCTGGAATCTGCGCAGGAGCGCCCGATCTTTTTCGATGAACTTGCGAAATTCTTTCGGAGTGGTGGCGCCCACACAGGAGAGCTCGCCGTTGGCCAGTGCCGGCTTGAGGATGTTGGCCGCGTCGAGGGCTCCGTCGGCCGCGCCGGTGCCGACCAGGGTGTGGATCTCGTCGATGAAGACCACCAGGTTCCGGCTCGAACGCAGCTCGTCGAGAACTCCCTTCAGCCGTTCTTCGAACTGGCCGCGAAACTTGGTGCCGGCGATCAGGCTGGAGAGATTGAGCGCGATGATCCTCTTCTTGGCAAGGGGCGCGGGAACGGCCCCTTGGGCGATCCGCTGGGCCAGACCCTCGACCACCGCGGTCTTGCCGACCCCGGGCTCCCCCACCAACACGGGGTTGCTCTTCAGGCGCTGGGCCAGGATCTGCAGAATGTGGTCGAGCTCCCGCTCGCGGCCGATCAGCGGATCGAAACCCTGGCGAGCGGCGATGGCGGTGAGGTCGCGGCCGAACTCTTCGAGGTGTGGCAGCTCGGCGGGTTCGGGAGCCCCCCGACGAGCGATCTCCTCGATCTTGAGACGAGCCCGGTCGAGGTCGAGACCATGCTCGGTGAGGATTGCGGCTGCCGCACATGCGGGATGGTGGAGAATCCCGAGAAGCAGGCACACGGCGGTGGTCTCGCCCTCGAAACCGATCTGCGATTCTTCGGTCGCCGCGTCGATCACCCGCTGGCACTCCTCGGTGAGAGGAAGCTCTCCGGAGCTACCGATGGTCCCCGGAACCGCACGTTGCCCCCCGACCCGGGCGCGGATTTCGTCGATCGTGAGGTCGGCCTCGGCGAGGAGCTCGAGCACCTCTTCGTCGCCGACGCGAAAGATACCGAGCAGGAGCTGAGGGGTGTCGACAGCGGCGAGGCCGAGCCGACTGGCCTCGTAGCGGGCCAGGAATACCGTTCGGCGGGTGGTTTCGCTGTAATTTCCGAGCATCTGGATTCCTCGAACGGTCGAGACCAAAGACAACTCTTTCGAGCGCCTGCGTCGAGACCCCGATCTCTCCACGAGTCGAAGGGGTGGATGAGCCACCTGGCACGACCGACTCGAGAATCGGGCCCTGCATCTGGATCGAACGACTCCTTAACTGTGCCCGCCCGGCGCTGTCGTGTTCTTCTCCCATATTGCGCTTGCAGACAAAGGCCCTCGGGGTCCGAAACCGATCTTTCCCTGGCGCAGACCCCACGCCTGGCGAGGAAACGCAACCTCGGAGAAGACCAGATTTTCCTGGCGACATATAAATTCGCTCAGATCAGGCCACACCGACCTCCGGGTTCCGGGTTCCGGGTTCCTTCGGCAGACCGGATTGGAGATAGGACGGAAGTTGGATTTGGCCAAATCGAGCCATCGGACGTCGAAAAAACCAGGTTCTCGAATCATCGAACAAAGGAGGAAACCATGGCGAAGATTCTGAAGGTAGGTGGCCTGCTTCTCGTGACGGCGAGCCTGCTCTGGGCCGCCAACGTAATCGCCGCGCCGAACCAAGGTGTGCAGTGGGACGACAAGGCTTCGGAAGAGCTGGGCCACGCTCTGCACCAGATGCACGAAGTCTGGAACTCCGGCGACATCGCTTCGCTCAAGGAGCTCATCGTCGGCGACGACGTGTTGGTCACTTTCGAGCTGGATCCCGCGACCCATCAGCCGATCCGCATCAGCTCCAAGCAGGAGCTCTGGGACCACGTCGACAACATCGTGAACAACATCGACGACGAAGAGGCCGTGAGCATTCTCGGTCACCCCGGCGTGAACTGCCGTGCGACCGATTCCTTCGGGATCTGCACCGAGGAGTGCAGCGTCACCGTCAAGCTCCCGGACGGTGTCGAAGAGCACCACAAGCTGTGGTCCACCGCCACCGCGGTCAAAGACGGTGACGGCTGGAAGTGGATCCAGTGGCACATGTCCTCCGGCGGTCCGGTCAAGGTCTACAAAGACGGCCAGCTCGTCGCTCAGAACTGAGCTTCGTTCCAACGATGGATTGGGGGCCGGCGTATCGCGTCGGCCCTTTCTTTTTGTGTGCGAAACGAGGCGCTCGGGATTCGGCAAGTCCTCCGGACGCGAGCCGGATCGAGGTGCTGAAGCTTGCCGGTCGATTCCTCGCCATGAACATCGTCCCTGTCGGGACGAAGAAGGGCCGGTGGGCGGGTCTCGGCTTTTGCCAGGCGAGAGACTGACGTCCCCCTCGATTCGCCTGCCTCGGCGGATTCTTCTCGGTAAAGGCTCCAGCCCGCGATTCTTGTTCGGTTCTCTCGGCCTCGGAGGTTTTCCCTTCGAGCCTTCTGACGAAGCCTCCAGACAAGAAAATACCCTCTCCGGATCGGGAGAGGGCACTGACTGGGGGGCTTGGAGGGAATGAGAAAGGATCGGCTAGGCGGCGCTCTCCTCTTCGCCCAGCATCTTCACGGAGGCATGGGAGTGGAGAATCTTCCAGGCGCCTTCCTGCTTGACGAAGATCAAGGTCTCGGCAGTTTCGACCTCGAGCTCCTCGCTGTGTTTGAAGTAGCCGTTGAAGGTGCACCAGGCGGTGTCCCCGCCGGACGCCACGTGGATCTCCAGGTCGTTCAGGGCCATTTCGAGCACTCCGAGGTCTTCGCTCTCGAGGATCTCGAGATAGGGCTTCTTGGTGAACACCGTGGCGCCGTCGGCAAAGAGACGAAAGTCATCGGTCATGAGGGCCGAGATCCGGTCCCAGTCCTGCTGCTCGGCGGCGTCGTAGAACTCGTCGATGACCTGCCGGACCGCGACCCGTTCTTCTTCGAGATCGACCTTCGGAACCATGGCCTCGGCCGCATCGACCTCGTGGAGCGCTTGCCCTCCTCCACAACCGACCAGCCCCAGAGCGAGAGCAGCCAAACCCCAGCGAAAAAACCTTGCGTTTCTCATATTCGAGTTTCCTTTTCGAGAGTTGTGGGACCGCAGCGTTCTTTCATCTTGCGCCCGAGCGTTCGACTTCGGGACGCTCGGACGGAGCGGCTTCCCCGGCGACGAGAGTTTCGAGCTCTTCGACCACGGGGCGGCCCTCGTCGTCGTAGCGGTGGTTCCCGGAGAGGGCCTCCAGAAAAGCGATCAGGTCGGTCTTCTGCTGCTCCGTCAGACCGAGCGGCTCGATCTCCGGCTCCCGACCGGCGTCCCGAACGCCGCCCTGATCGTAGAACTCGATCACTTCCTCGAGGGTCTCCAAGCTCCCGTCGTGCATGTAGGGCGGGGTCAAGGCGACGTTGCGCAACGAAGGGGTGAGGAACATTCCCGCCAGGGCGTTGGTGCTGATGCTGCCGAGGCCGATGTCGGTGCTGGCTCCGGGCTCCGGGTCGTACCCCAGGCCCAGGTAGTGGAAATCGTGATCCATGAACAGGGCGTAGCTCTCACCGATGTGGTGGCAACCCGCACAACCGGCATTCCCCTGGAACAGCTCCAGGCCTCGCCGCGCCGAGTCGCTCAAGGCGCCGGTCTCGCCGCCGTAGTAGTAACGATCGAAGGGCGAGCTTCCCGAGATCAGGGTGCGCTGGTAGGTCGCCAGGGCCCGCTCCACGTGATCGAAGAGGAGCTTCTCCACCCCCATGGCCTCACGAAACATCGGCATGTACTCGGGGTGAGACGCGAGATACGGCACGGCCTTGTCGAGGTAGTGGAAATCCATCTCGTCGTAGCCGCTGATCGGGTACTTGATGAAGTTCTCGATCGTCGAGGCATAGCCGTCCCAGCGCAGCAGCGGCCGAAACGCCACGTTCAACAAGGTGGGTACGTTGCGCTTGGTCTGCCGCTCGTGCACCCCCACTCCCTTCTGCTGCCCGTTGGTGAAGGCGAGATGGGGTAGGTGGCAGGTGCTGCAGGAGATGGTGCCGGTGCTCGAGAGCGTGGGGTCGAAGAACAACCGCCGTCCGAGCTCCACCACCTTTTCGTTCTCCGGCATGTGGGCCGGCACCGGAATCGACTCCGGCAAGCCGAGAGCGGAGCGGGCCCAGCGCTGCAGAGGTCTCCGGAGCACCGATGCCACCAGGGGCTCTTCGCCACCCGAGGCCCGGAATACGGAGCCGTGCCGGGTGTAGACGCTGCTGCGCGGAGCCCCACCACCGGCTTCGGTTTCGTCTTCGAGATCGCCTGCGAGCCTGCGGTTGGCGACCACCAGGTTGACATTGAACTTGCGACTCAGCTCACGGCAGATGGAGTCCCAGGAGAGCTTGCCGCCGGCCTCCCAGCCCGCGGTGATCAAGATCGTATCGGCGCCCTGGGTGGCGAGCCGGGGCACACCGACCTGGAGATCGGCCCCGGCCATGATGCCGAGACGCAGACCCTGGTCTTCGACCGTGAACATGGTCTCCCGGAAATCACCGCGCTTGGCGTTGCCATCTTCTCCGCCTCGCCGCACCATCACCTTGCGATACGACACCGTCGGCTCCCCGAGGTGGTCGATGAGGACCGTGGCCTCGAAGTAGCCATCTCCCTCCGGCGCCCGTTCGAGCACCGGCACGGCCAGCCAGACCTCGAGCTCCCGAGCGAGGCGGCCGAAGAACTCGGTGGTCGGCCCGGGAATCTCCTCCGCCACCTCGGTCCAGGCCCTGCCCTCCAACCCGAGCTCCGGCAACACGATGTAGCGCGCTCCTTTGCGGCTGGCCGTTTCGATCAGCTCCCGGAGGTGCTGACGACTCGAGGCAGCGGCCGTGGGCGCCGGCTCGATGACCGCGAAGGTCGAAGACAGATCGGCGCCGCTACCGTCCCCCTGGTTCTGGGCCGAGACCCCAGGGGCTCCACACAGGCTCGTGACGAGGCAGAAGGCCGAGATCTGGAGGCTGGAGAGCAAGGGTTTCATGGGACCACCATTCCTTCCTTCGGTTGCAGGGGTTGGGCAGAAACGAAAGAAGCCGGACTCGGCCGCTGGCCCAGTCCGGTCAACTTTCCGCCCACTGACCTAGGCGGCCAGGGGGCGGACTTTCGAGCCAGGGGCCCTCGATTACATCGAGGCCCAGTTGCTCTCGCCGACGTAGTCGTACTTGCGGATCACGGTCTTGCCGCTGACGCTGTCGGTGGTCACCAGGCTGATGAAGGAGCCGCCGCCGACCGGAGCCAGGGAAGAGTGCACGCCGTCGAGGTTCACCCGGGAGCGGACCTTGCCGGTGCTCTGGTCGAGGACGCGGAGCTCACTGAAGGAGCCCGGATCCCAGCCGCTGGCCCAGGTGCAGAGCCAGTCGCCGTCGACCTTGGCCAGGCCCATGGCGCTCTCGTCGGACCACAGGGTCTCGGTGACGGTGCCGGACTCGGGATCGATCACCGCGAGGTGCGGGTGACCGACGTAGAGCTGGGCGATCAGAGCGCCGCGATCGGGATCGAACGCCAGGCCGCCGGCGGGCGAGGAGAGCGGAATCTCGTCGACCACTTTACCGGTTTCGGGATCGACCTTGAGGATCGAGGCGCCGTCCGTCAGAGCGGCGTAGAAGTAGCCGTTGGCGAAGGCCAGACCGCCGAAATCGTCGTCGGCGAGCTTCACCGCGTCGAGAATCTCACCCTTGCGGTTGACGGTCAGGAGCTTGCCGCGGTACTCGGGAGCGAGCATCGGGGTCTGACCGTGCCGATACGGCGGCTTCTGGTTGGCGAGCACATAATAAAGGTCGCTGTTGGTGGGATGCGGGAAGATCCCGGAGAGCTCCGCCTCGAGGCCTGGAGCCGTGAATTCATCGGTCACCTTCAGCGCCTTCTCGAGCTTCACGTCGTTCGTGGCGAAAGACGAGATCGTCGTCAGAAGAGCCAAGATCGCCACAGCCGCGAGGGTCGCCGATACGAGCGTCCGTCTTCTCATGTTCTTCTCCTCATCTACTGTTGAGCGTTTCCGGCGAGGCCCAGGCCGACCGGGCTGGCCCACCGATTTCGTTACTCGAGGCCTCACAAGGAGCCAGCTCCGTTGAGAGGACCGTTTTCTCTCGATTCCGCCTCGGCCACCGCATCTGGAGGTCGCCTCACGCGTTGCTGAGTTGTGTCAGATCCTAGTGACGGGTTTCCTCCGGGGCTTCTCCCAACTTGCCAAGGCTTGGAGACCCTTCTGATTCCCGCCATCGAACCTCTTGCTTCCTCTGCGTCGCCGAGTTTCCAGACACCAGCTGGAGCGGACACCACCAGGTACAAAAAACCTGTGGAGAGCGACATCGCTCTCGATACACCGCTTCACGATTCCTGCCGTTCCGAGTATAGGAATCGGCCCGTAGGCTCGACTTCTCCCTGCTTGCCGAAGCCGATCGGAGCTCGCGGAGGCTTTCCGCCGGCTCACACCTCACCGGGGAGGAAATTCTTGGTAGGATCCGCCCACACCGCCAGCGCACGAAGAACGAAAGATCGAGTCACGATTTCCTGTTGTACGAAAGCAACCAGGATCGGTGTAGCCACCGCTCCCCACAGGTGACAACGACGACAACGGAGTCTTCTCATGGAAAAGATCACTCTCGCCGCCCGAATCCTCTTCGGCCTGATCCTGGTCGTGTTCGGCGCGGATTTCTTTCTGCACTTCATGCCGCAGCCCGAAGAGCAACCCACGCCGGAGGCCATGGCCTTGATCGAGGGCCTCTACAACACCGGCTACCTGTTCCAGCTGATCAAGATCACCGAAATCGCGGCGGGGCTGATGCTCCTCACCGGCTTCTTCGTGCCTCTCGCCCTGACCCTGGTGGCACCGGTCGTCGTGAACATCCTCCTCTACCACCTGATGCTCGATTCCAACGGCCTGGTGATCGCCATTGCGATCCTGGTGCTGGAGCTCTTCCTGGCGTGGAGCTATCGCGGCTCGTTTCGGGGAGTCCTCGCCGCACGGGCGAAGCCCACGGCTTGAGGCTCTGGCTCGACCGGGAGCCCGCCCACCGGGCGGGCCTCAGAGGATTCAGCGGTGGTGGAGATCGACCGGGCTGGTGCCGGGCCGGGTCGCGCCAGCCGCGGACGGGGCGCCCGCCGACGGGGCGCCCGCTACTGCCTCGTCTACCGCCGCGACGGGCTCTCGGCACTCGGTGCCCTGGCGCCGGAAGCCCTCGAATCGAGCGAGCCGGGCCGTCGGCTGGCGGACCGCCGAGCCACATTCGTCGCTCGCCAAGGGAGTCACCGGGCTTCCGGCCGCCGCCAGCGCCCGAACCGGGGTCTCGGCTCGTACCGGCGACCCGGCCCCGGCCGGATTCTCGATCAGCCAGTACTCCACGCGGTGGGACATCTCGGTGAAGAGCAGGCGACGGCCGTCAGGAGAGAGGCTCGGCCACCGCCCCCCGTCGGTGCCCGCGATCTCTTCGATCTCCCCGGTGTCCGTA
>CAZMEL010000294.1:0-10090 GCA_964565225.1 uncultured Thermoanaerobaculia bacterium
CCAGCGCCAGATCGGAGGCCCGGGCGAAGCGGGAGCTCTTCCACCGGGGGTGCAGCGGAACGGTGAGAAAGCAGAGCACCAGACCGAGCCCGGCGAAGATCGCCAGGTCGCTCAGAGGCTTGAGCATCGGGTAGTTGGCCTCCACCAACACGAAGAGGCAGAGGAACAGCGCCAGAGGCTCGACGACGGCGCGGGGCTTGGGCTCGCTCATGACCGGGAGAGCCGCCGCCGCTCAGGAATCGGCTTCCGCCGCCTCGGCATCCGCCGCGCCGGCCGCTCCAGCGTCCAGGGCCTCGGCGGGCTCCTCGGGCCAGATCCCGATCTCTCGGTAGAAGCGAATCGCCCCGGGGTGGAACTCGGTGCCGGTGTAGCGCACCACGTTCCCCGGCTGGATCGCCTTGCCCGCCGGGTGTCGCTCGACCACCGCCGCGCGGTTCTCGTAGATCGTGCGGGTGAACTGGTACACCAGCTCTTCGTCGGTGTCGGCACTGGTGATCAGGCTCATCGAGCCCACGTTCAGGCCCTGGTAGTCCTCGTCCTGGCCGCGGTAGGTGCCGGCAGGAATCGTCGCCGGGGCGAAGAAGGGGTACTGCTCGAGGGCGTTGGCCTTGGCGTCGTCGTCGAAGGGCAGGAGCACCAGGTCCATGGAGGCCGAAGCTTGCACGATCGAAGCCGTGGGCACCGCACCCCCGAGAAAGGCCGCCGCCGCGCTGCCGTCGGAGAGCAGATCCACCGCCCCCGACTGGGTGGCGTTGAGCGGTGTGAAATCGTCCCAGCCGATGCCGTGGGCCTCGAGCAGGGGGGCGACGAACATCTCGAATCCCGCTCCCGCCGGACCCACCGAGACCCGCTTGCCCTTCAGATCCGTCAGGCTCTCGACTCCGGAGCTCGCCGGGGTCACGAACAACGCCACGTTCGGAGCCAGGGTCATCACCGAGCGGATCTCGTACGCCTGGTCCCACGAAGATTCTCCGCGCGCTGCGAAGTAGGCGATGGCGGCATTGGCCAGGGCGAAGTCCAGGTCACCCTGCACCAGCCGCCGGATGTTCTCCTGCGAGCCCGCGGTCGCCTCCGCCGTCACGTTCCAGCCCTCCGGCCCCAGCTGCGAGCTCACCTCGGCCAGCGCGCTCCCCACCACGTAGAAAGCACCTCCCGTGGGCGCCGTGCCCACGCTCAGGAACCTCGGCTTCGCCGCCTCACCGCCGCCCTCACCGTCGGTCGAGGTGCCGGAGGAACAGGCGGAGAGCAGGAGAAGGGAGGCGAGCAGGGCCCGGGGCATCGGCCCGGTCTTGGACAAACGGGGAGCGAGCATCATGGTGTCGATTTTCCTCATGGAGGTGTGGGATGGATGGGATCGCGGTCGGCACGGGCCGAGGATACCGAGGAGAGAATACCACGGGGCCTCGAGGCGACGATGTAAAGGTTTGGTAGCGGCCGGAAGGCTCACTCGATCTTGCCGAGCCAGAGCCCGGCCGCCATTCTACCGCGCCCTCCGGTCGATCTACGAAACACCCTCCCGCAGGCGGCTCGCCAGGTCGGCGACGGTGCCTTCGCCGGTGAGGAGCGCGGCGAGGGGCACGGGACGCCCGAGGGTCTGCTCGAGGCGACCGACGAGGCGTACGGCGAGCAGGGAGTGGCCGCCGAGCTCGAAGAAGTTGTCGTGCCGGCCGACGGGACGGCCGAGGAGCTCCTGCCAGGTCTCGAGCAGGATCCGTTCGAGATCGTCTTCGAGATCGTCGTCCGGAGCCTCTGGGCGGGTGCTTTCCGGTGGCGACGCCGAGGCTGGCGCGTGGGAGGCCGGAGACGGGAAATGCCGGCCGCCGAGGGATGGGAGCAGCTCGCGGAGCCGGGGGGTGGCGAGGCGGGAACCGGGGGCCCAGGCGTCGTCGTCGGCGAGGTGGCCCAGGAGCTCGGCGAAGGTATCGGCCATGGCCTCGGGCAGGCCCTCGGGGAAGAGGCCGGGAGCGACGTCCCAGTGGATGCCGAGGCCGCCGCGTTCGGCGAAGACCTGGAGGTCGAGCCACACGTAGGGGGTCTGGAGGGCGGAGCGGATGCGCCGGCCGGTGACCGCCCGGGCGCCGGGATCGGCGGCCGTGGGGGCCCAGCTCACCAGATCGAGTGAGCTGACGAAGACCACCGGCAGAGGACGGCGGTCGCCGCCGCGCACCCGGTTGAGCTCCCGCAGCACCTCCACCCCGGTGACCGCGCTGTGCTCGAGATCCTGCAGCAGCTGGCTCTTCAGGGCCCGGGCGCGCTCGACGAAGGGTCGCTCGGGGTCGGCGTCGACCTCCAGCAGCACCGGCGAGCTGAAGTTGCCCACCACCTCGCCCACCTCGGGGTGGAAGGGGCGGCGGTCGAAGAAGAGCAGGTTGAGCGTGAACCGGTGGGAGCGGCAGCAGGCGGCCAACACCTGGGCGTAGACCGCGGCGAGCAAGGTGGTGGGGGTGAGGTCGGCGGCGCGTGCACGTGCGGTGAGTCGGCTCCAGAGCGCCGGCTCGAGGTGGCGGTGGTGGCGCTCGAGAGCGGCGCCGGGGCGGGCGGCGGGATCCCGGGCAAGGGGTAGATCGGGTGGTGGGGGCAGAGTGTCGAGGCGGCCGCGCCAGTAGTCGAGGGCACGCCGGTATGCCGGCTCGCGGCGCGCCCGGCGCAGATCTCGTACGTAGGCGCGGAAGCTGTAGGCCGGCGGCTCCGGACGCAGCTCGGGGTCGGCGTAGAGCCGGGCCAGGTCGCGCCACAGGTGGGCGACGCTGAGGGCGTCGCAGATCATGAGGCAGAGGCTCAGATGGAGCCGGGTCCGCCCGCCCGGCAGCCGGCTGACGCGGATCTCGAACAGGGGCCAGCGGCCGGGGTCGGGACCGTTTTCACACATCGTGCGGGCCACGGTGTCGAGGGCCCGGCGGGCCGCGTCGAGGTCGAGGGCGCGGAGATCGAGCCGTGGGCTCACCACCGCCGGCACCTCGGGCAGCACCCGTTGGCGACCCTCGGGGGTGAGCACGGTGCGCAGGGTTTCGTGGCGGGCGACGAGACGGCTCCAGGCGTGGTCGAAACGGGCCGGATCGAAAGTCTCGAGCTCCAGCTCCTCGTAGACGTAGGCCACCACCCCGCCGAGCTCGAAGCCGGTCTGCTGGCCCAGCCAGTAGGCCTCCTGCATGTCGGTGAGGGGGAACGAGCCGTCCGGGGTGCGCTCGTCCTCCGGGTACTCGGCTTCTTCGGGCTCGGCCCGGCCGCCGAGCAGGCTGTGGGCCAGCAGGTGGTCTTCGTCCGCGGGCAGGTCGAGCAATGAGAAGACGGTTTCTGCGTCGACCCGACCGATCTGACACAGGCCCAGGCCGTAGACGGGGGCCTCGGTCTCGAGCAGCTGGGTGATCAGGCCGGCTTCGAGACGGCAGAAGTCGGCGGCGTGCTCCCCGTAGATCGGGGCGATGGCTGCCAGCCGGCCCACCAGGAACACCGAGAACGCGGCCTCGTCGAAGATCGGCCGGTTCCAGACGTCGTGGACCTCGCGCCCCAGGCGGGCGTCCGGCCCCAGCGCGAGGGGAACCAGCCGGTTCTGCTCCGGATGGTAGTAGTAGGAGCCTCCGCCCACGCCGCCGATGCGGTGGGGTTTGACCACCAGGTAGACCTGTACCGGGTAGAGCCCTCCGGCGGAGCCGTACCGGGCCTTGGGCAGGTGGCCGGAAGCCGCGGCGCCGGGGCTCGGCTCGGCGAGCGAGCGCCTGGCCAGCTGGCGCAACCAGCCGGCCAGGGACTCACGGCGGATGAGCTCGGGAGCGAAGCGGCGAACGCTGCGGCGTCGAAGCCAGGGCTCGGATTCTTCGACCTCCACCGCACCGAGGGCGACGGCGGGGGCACACCCCGGGCGGCGACGCAGGCCCGGCCGACCCCGTTTGAAGGCTTCCCGCTCCTCGGGATCGCGCAGGACGTGGACCGGCCGCCGGGCCGGCTCGTCGGCGCGAGGGCTCGGCTCGCCCTCGGGAGGTCGGCCGTAGAAACCGGCCACGGCGCGGGCGGTGCCGAGGTCGAAGAGCTCGTCGAGCGAGGGCCGGTGGCCGAAGGTGTCTTCCAGGGCGTTGGCCAGGCGTACCATCTCGATCGAGCTGGCGCCGAGATCGAGGAAGGGCACGTCGGCCGGCGGCGGGTCTCGCTCCAGCACCCGGGCGACCAGCCCGAGCACCCGGTCGAGGGTCGGCGCGTCGCCGGCCCGCGGCGCGGTGGCCGGCTGTTCTTCGGCGGGGGCTCCACCCTCGGGCTCGGGTTCGTCGGCCAGGGCGCCGCGGTCGATCTTGCCGTTGCCGGTGAGGGGGAGCGCGGGCAGGATCCGGTAGCGGCTCGGCACCATGTAGTCGGGCAGGCGAGAGGCCAGGTGGCGACGCAGCTCCTCGGTTCCGACCGCCGCATCGCCGCCATGGGCAACCCCGGCGGCGACGTGGGCCACCAGACCGATCGCGGTGCGCCGATCGCCTCCCGCCCGCACGGCGGTGACGGCGGCTGCGGTCACCGCCGGATGCTCGAGCAGGGCCTTTTCGATCTCTCCCGGCTCCACCCGGTAACCCTGCACCTGCACCTGGAAATCGTCGCGGCCGAGGAACTCGATCTCGCCGTCGGGCCGCAGGCATCCGCGGTCGCCGGTTCGGTAGAGGCGCTCGCCGGGCTCGCCGCCGGGATGAGGTACGAAGGAGGCGGCGGTGCGGGCGCCTTCGCCCCAGTAGCCGAGGGCGATGCCGGCGCCACCGATGTAGAGATCCCCGGGCACCCAGGCCGGACAGGGCTCGAGGCCCGGGCCGAGCACGAGGAAGCTCTGGTTGTCGAGGGCCCGGCCGTAGGGAATGCTGGGCCGGCTCTCGTCGACCTCGCCGATCTCGTGCACGATCGACCACACCGCACCCTCGGTGGCTCCACCGAGGCTCAGCAGGCGAGGCTCGTCCGCGTCTGCTGCGACCCGTTGCCGGGCCCGGCCGGGCAGGGACACCGGAATCCAGTCGCCGGAGAGCATCACCACCCGCAGGCTCGGCGGCAGCGGCAGCCGGCGGATCTCGAGGTGCTCGACCAGCATCTCGAAGAGGGCCGGCACCGAGCTCCACACCGTCACCTGGCTCCGCTCCACCGTCTGCAGCCACAGGGCGGGGTCGCGAGGGCTCGCGCCGGGGCCGCCGAGCACTGGCAGCACCGCGGCGCCGCCCGCCCGCCAGATGCCGAAGAGGTCGAAGACCGAGAGATCGAAGCTCAGGGAGCTGATCGCCAGGGTGCGATCGTCCGGGCCGAGCCCCAGCCGCCGCTCCAGATCCTCCAGGGTCGTGAGGGCCTGGCCGTGGGTGAGGGTGACCCCCTTGGGCTCGCCGGTGGAGCCCGAGGTGAAGATCACGTAGGCGAGGTCGGCGGGGCCGTGTTGCGGCGCGACGGGCTCGACCTCCGGACCCTCGAGCCAGCGCTCGTCGGCGTCGACGGTCGTCAGCGAATCGAGCTCGGCCAGGGCGTCGGGACCCGGCCCCGCAGTGACGGCGAAGCGGGCCCCGGCGCGTTCGAGCAGGCGCCGCAGCCGGCGGTCGGGCAGGGCGGCGTCGAGGGGCAGGTAGGCGGCTCCGGCGCGCAGCACGGCGAGCACCGCCAGGGCCTGGCGCCAGTCCTTCGGCATCACCACCGCCACCAGCTCGCCGCGGCCGACCCCGCGCCGCCGCAGCTCGGCGGCCAGGGCCTCGGCGCCCCGGGCCAGGCGGCCGAAGGTGAGCGTGCGTTCGGCGGCGATCACCGCCGGTGCGTCGGGCCGGGCCGCGGCGCGGGCGAAGAAACCCTCCTCCAGCCGCCGAGCCTCGACCGGGACCGCGGCTCCCCGCAGACCGGCGTGGTACCCGCGCTGGTGGTCGGGCAGGCGCAGCGGGGCCCGGAGGCGCCAGGTGGCCTCCTCGGCGAGGTCGCGCAGGAGTCTTTCGTAGGCGCCCAGAAGGTCGTCGAGCAGGCCGTGGGGAAAGAGCTCCTCCACCGCGTCGCAGGTGAACACACCGCGGCCGGCGAGCTCCCGCACCTGGTGGTCGATCCACACCTGGGGGGTCTGGGAGATGCTGTAGACCAGGCGTCCCTCGGTGTCGTCGCGGGAGGCCGGGCCGGGGCCGGCTTCCTCGCCCCGGGCGGCCTCGTCGGCCACCGCCCGCGGGGCCCGCCCGATCGGTAGCAGGCTGGTGAGCACCACCGGCATCACCGCCCGGGTGCCGCTGCCACGGCGCCGGGCGAGCTCGCGCAGCACTTCCATGCCGTCGAAGTCACGGTGGTCGAGGTCTTGCCAGAGGCGCTCCTGCAGCGCCCGGGCGCGGGCGGCGAAATCGCCCGCAGCCGGTGGCTCCACGGCGAGCAGGGTGAGGGAGGTGAAGTCGCCCAGGATCTCTCCCACCTGGGGATGCAGGGGGCGGCGATTGAAGAGGGTGAGGTCGAGGGTGAAATGCGGCGACTCGCTCCACCGCCCCAGGGCCTCGCCGAAAGCGGCCGCCACCAGGCACGACGGGGTGAGGCCGAAAGAGGCGCCGCGCTCCTTGATCCGCCGCCACAGCTCGGGTGCGAGCTCGAAGCCGCGGCGGGTGAAGGTGGGTTTGCCGAGACGTTTGGGATCCCCCGCGAGGGGCAGCGAGGGAGCCGGCGGCAGCTGCGGGATCCGCGACCGCCAGTAGTCGCGGCAACGTTCGTAGCGTGGGGTCCGGCGCAGGGCCTCGAGGGCCAACACGTAGTCGCGGAACGAGAGCTCGAGCCGGGGCAGGGCGGCGTCGGGCTCGCGGTACAGGCGGTCGAGGTCGCGGGCCAGCACTTGCCAGCTCCAGCCGTCCATCATGATGCCGTCGAAGCTGAGGTGCAGACGTACCAGGTCGTCTTCGAGGCGCGAGGCGCGGAGGTCGAAGAGGGGCCAGCGGTCGGTGGGCAACACCTGGTGCGACATCTCCCGGCGTCGGGCGAGCAGCTCCGCCTCCACCTCGGCCGTCGGCCGGCCGCGCAGATCGTCGACGGCGAGCTCGAAGGGAGGAACCCGGGGCAGGATCCGCTGCCGGCCATCGCGGTCGACCACCGCCCGCAACATCTCGTGGCGCTCGATCAGGCGCCGCCAGGCGGCGGAGTAGCGGTCGAGATCGAGCCCCCGGACCTCGGCTTCGATGTAGCCGTGCATCGAGACGTTGCCGAGCTCGAAGCCGCCGCCGCGGCCCACCCAGTAGGCCTCCTGGACCGCGGTGAGGGGAAAGGGCTCGTGGCGGCGGTCGGGATCGGGCACCAGGGGGAGGGGCTCGTCGTCGCTGTCCGCCTGGGTTCGATCGCCGCCCTCCAGTCCGCCGCCGGCCTCGGCCACCGCCCGCGCCAGCAGGGCCACGGTGGGTCCCGAGAGCAGCGCGCCGAGGGGCAGGTGGACCCCGAAGCGGCGGCGGATCCGGGCCATGATCTCGGTGGCCAGCAGAGAGTGGCCGCCGAGCTCGGCGAAGTCGTCGTGGCGCCCGATCGGCGCGATCCCCAGCAGCTCCTGCCAGAGCTCGGCGAGAGCGCTTTCGAGCTCGCCGACCGGCGCCTGGTAGGGGGTGTCGAGCTCGGGGCGCGGGTGCAGCTCGATCGCCGCGCTCCCGGGCTCCGCCTTCCTTTCCGGCGGTGGTGCCGGGGAAGCGACCGCCGCCCGCCGTCGTGTGATCTCGGCGTCGAGATCGCGGGTCGAGACCACCAGGGACGCGGGCCCCGGCCGGCGGGCGAGATCGAAGATCGCCAGTCCCTCGGCGGTGGAGAGGCCGGCGGCGAGGCTGGCGTCGTGCAGCTCCCGCACCCCGGCGGCGCGGGGGGTCTCCACCGCCATGCCGACCTCGCGCCAGGCATCCCAGGCCACCGCCACCACCCGGCGCCAGGGCCGGCGGCCGGCGGCCCCGGCGGCCCAGGCGTCCTGGAAGCAGTTGGCGGCGCAGTAGTCCACCTGGCCGGTGTTGCCGAGCACCCCACCCAGGGAGGAGCAGACCAGGAACGTATCGAGGGGAACGTCGCGCAGCAGCTGGTCGAGCACCCGGGTGCCCTCGACCTTCGGTGCCAGCACCGCGGCGATCTGCTCCGGGCGGCGGAGCGCGATCAGGCCGCCCCCCGCGATGCCGGCGGCGTGCACCACCCCTCGCAGCTCGCCGGCCTCTCGGGCGCGGCCGATCACCGCGGCCATGGCCTGCCGGTCGCTGATGTCGGCGGTCTCGATCACCACCTGGACGCCGCTCCGCTCCAGGTCGCTCAGGCGGCGCAGCTTGCGGGCGAGAGAAGCGGGCGTGTCCTCCGCCGCCACCAGCTCGGGCCAGCGGTGGCGCGGCGGCAGGGGCGAGCGGGTGAGAAGGGTGAGAGGGCCGGCCCCCGCGGCCGCGAGGTGGTGCGCGATCTCGAGACCGAGACCCCCGAGCCCACCGGTGAGCAACCAGCCGCCGCGGGGAGGCCCGGGATCCGGATCGTCCGCCACCGGGAACGGCTCCCAGCCCAGGGCGAGGCGCTGCCCGCCGCGCCAGGCGAAAGTGGTGGGATCCGTCGCCGGGTCGTGGCCCGCCCCGAGCTCGGCGAGCAGCCACCGCGGGTGCGCCTCCCGGTCGCCGGGGTCGAGGTCGATGCTGCGGCAGGCGAGGCCGGGCATCTCCAGGGGGATCACCCGGCACGGGCCGAGGGCCAGGGCCTGCTCCGGGCTCGGCACCTCGGTTTCGGTCACGGCGTGCCGACCACACGACACCACGAGCAGCTCCGCCCGGTGGTCGGGATCGGCGCCGTGCAACGCCCGGGCGAGGCCCAGGAGCCGGAGGAAAGAGCGGTCGAGGTCGGCGCCGTCGAGGAGCCACAGCACCACCAGCCGGCGCGGGAGCTCGGCCCTGCCCGCCAGGAAATGACGAAACCCTCCTTCACCTTCGTCCGCTGCCGGAGGGGCGGAGCCCAGCGTCTCGACCGTCTCGCCCCGCTGCCGCAGAGCCGCGGCCAGGGCCTGTCCGACCCCACCCTCGTCGAGCAGGAGCAGCCACGGCCCGCCGGGCTCGGCGGCGGCTCGTGGCGGAGCCGGCGCCCAGCGCTCGCGGTGGAGAAACGTGGCCACGTCGCGGACGAATCCCGGGGTGCCACCCACTTCGGGGAAGGTGCCAGCCGCTTCGGGAGAGGTGCCAGCCACTTCGGGAGAGGTGCCAGCCGCTTCGGAGGAGGTGCCACCCACTTCGGAGGAGGTGCCGAGTGAGATGCCACCCACTTCGGGGGAGGTGCCACCCACTTCGGGGAAGGTGCCAGCCGCTTCGGAAGAGGTGCCAGCCACCTCGGGCGGGGTGCCAGCCACCTCGGGCGGACGATCGATCCAGAACCGTCTGCGCTGGAACGGATACGTGGGCAGGGGGACCCGGTAGCGCCGCTCGTCGCCAGCGAAGGCCCGCCAGTCGGGCTCGGCGCCCTGCAGCCAGAGCCGGCCGAGGGCGGTGAGCAGAGCGGCCTGCTCGTCGCGCTCGGCCATGGGCAGCGACACCACCGCGGGCAGCTCGGGCACGGCCCGGCGGGCGAGCTTGGTGAGGCTGTCGCCGGGGCCGGTTTCGAGGAGCACGAGATCGCCCTCGGCGGCGAGGGTGGCCAGGGCACCGACGAAGTCCACCGGCTGGCGCAGCTGCCGGGCCCAGTACCGGGGGTCGGTCGCCTCGGCCTCGGTGATCCAGGTGCCGGTGAGGCTCGACACGAAACGGCGGCGGGGGGGCCGCGGCCCGCAGCGGGCCACGTCGGCCGTGAAGGCATCGAGGATCGGATCCATCATCGCCGAGTGGAAGGCGTGCGAGGTGGCCAGGTGGCGGCTGCGGATGCCTCGTTCGCCGAGCCCGGCGGCGAGCGCGTCGATCCCCGGCTCGGGGCCCGAGACCACGCATTGCCGGGGCGCGTTGTGAGCCGCCAGAGACAGCTCGCCGCCCAGCCGATCCACGATCTCCTCGGCCGGCAGCGGGAGGGCGAGCATCGCCCCGGGCGGCAGCTCCTGCATGCGCCGGCCCCGCGACGCCACCAGGGCGAGGGCGTCTTCGAAGGAGAAGACCTCGGCCAGGCCGGCGGCGCCGTTCTGGCCCATGCTGTGGCCGTTAAGGGCCGCGGGCTCGACCCCCCC
>CAZMEL010000295.1:0-9936 GCA_964565225.1 uncultured Thermoanaerobaculia bacterium
GCGGTACCCGATGAGGCGATCGTTGCCATCGGTGAGGAGCTGGGGCGGCAGCGGGTGGCGGGGTACGACAGCCTGGTGCTCGTTCCCCCTGCCGACGACGTCATTTTCGGGCTCTGGCGGGCGGAAGCTCTGGTGACCGGCGACCGGATCGAGAAGGTGACGTTCTCGCTCGATGGATCGGCCCAGCTCTCGCGGCGCCGACCGCCCTTTACCGCCGAGCTGCGCCTCGCGACCTATCCGAAGGAGCAGGTGGTGAAGGCGGAAGGGTTCGACGAGAACGGCGACCTCGTGGCCTCGGACGAGATCGTCATCAACCAGCCGCGCGGCGAGCTGCGGGTGCAGATCCTCGAGCCCCCGCGCGGAACGCCGGTCGTTGCCGGCGATGTCATCGTCAAGGCCGAGGTGGTGGTTCCGGAAGAGATGTTCGTCACCGCTCTGCGTTTCTCTCTCAACGAAGAGGAACAGGCGGTGGTGAGCAAGCCGCCCTGGGAAGCGGTGGTCACGGTACCGGCCACCGGGGAGCTCACCTACCTGACGGTAGCCGCCGAGCTGAACGACGGCACCACCGCCGAGGCGGTACGTTTCTTCAACTCGCCGGACTATATCGAGGAGGTGGACGTCAACCTGGTGGAGCTCTTCACCACGGTCACGGAACGCAACGGGCGCCTGGTGCGAGGTCTGGAGGCCAGCGACTTCGAGATCTGGGAAGACGGCAGGCCCCAGGAAGTCGCGAAATTCGAGCTGGTGGACGATCTTCCCTTGAATCTCGGGGTGACGATCGACATCTCCGGCTCGATGTTCGAATCTCTCGGCGAGGCCCAGCGGGCGGCCACGGATTTTCTCGAGAGCATCATTACTCCGAGAGATCGCTGCTTCGCCGTCGCCTTCTCGGATCGGCCATCGCTCCTGATGCCGCGGACCTCCGATGTCGGGGCGGTGGCCGAAGCTCTGCAGAGTCTCACGGCCAACGGCCCCACCGCTCTGCACGATGCCATCGTCACCAGCCTCTACTACTATCGGGGTATCCGCGGGCGTCGAGCCCTGATTCTGCTCTCGGACGGTGAGGACACCTCGAGCACCCTGGGTTTTGCCGAGACTCTCGAGTATGCCAAGCGCAGTGGAGTCTCGGTATTCGCCATCGGATTGAGGATCGGTCGCAGCGACATCGGTATTCGCCGCAAGCTGGAAAAGCTGGCGGAAGAGACCGGTGGACGAACATTCTTCATCAACCAGGCTGCGGAGCTGTTCGAGACCTACGCAGAGATCGAGGCCGAGCTCAGATCCCAGTACCTCGTGGCCTACAGCTCGGATCAAGAGGGCGGTGAAGGCGAGTATCGGGAGGTCGAGGTGAAGGTGAAGGGCGGGAAATTGAAAGCCCGGACCCTTCGCGGCTACTATTCGTAGTCCCTCTACCTCTCATGATTTTCTCCATCTCTCGAGGAGCGTTCGAATCGATGAAGATGCCGTGTCGTCCCTGGGTTCTCGGGTTCATGGTCTCCTGGCTCGTCGCCCTCGCCGTCGGGGTGTCCGGGGAGGTCGTCCGCAGCCGAGGGGAGGCGGCGCGGCAGATCGAGCTGGCCTTCCTCAACCAGACGTATCGCGATCTCGACCCCGGCCTGGTGCCGATCCAGCAGGGGCCTTTGCGTATCGGAGTCTCCTCTCCCGAGCATCGCCTCCAGGTCTTTTCGAATGCCTTCGCAGTGCGTCCGGTGACAGACGAGAGCTGGGCCGCGGAGCTCCGGGTCGATCTCGAGGGCGACGGCCGGTTGCTCGCCGACGTGGATGTCGGTGGCGCGGTGAGCCAGCTGGTCGACGATGTGACGGCTCGTCGACAGTGGATCGTGGCCCGTGGAGAGATCCGCGTGGCAAGGGCCAAGGATGGTTTCCGGATCGAGCTGGTGACCGCAGGGCCACCACCGACGGTGGAGATCCAGAGCGCTCTCGGGGCTCAGATCGTCACCGCCTGCCAGGGCATCGCCCTGCTTCTCGGGCTCGACTGCGACGGCCTCGAGAGAGGGCTCTCGGTGGTGCAGATCCCGATGCCCGACCCGGGCACGGCATTTCTGCTCCCCGAGGTCTACCTGAACGAAGCGGAGCGGAGCTTCTTCGAAGGCCTGGTCTCGCCGGGTACGACGACTCCCGAACGAGCTGCCGCCGTTCGCTGAGGCGTGCTCGGTGGTCAGCCGCCGGGCTCGTGCCGCCGGAGCTCCCGGATCAGGGCATCGACCTCGGTCCGTAGATCGTCGAGAGTGCCATCGTTCTGCAGAATGCGGTCGACTCCCTGGCGGCGGACCTCACCGTCGCCCTGGGCGGCGAGCCGTGCCTCGGCTTCGGCTCTCGTCATGCCTCGGGCGATCGCCCTCTCGAGCCGGCTCTCGGAATCCGCTTCGACGCTGAGCACCAGGTCGAAGAGCCGGCTCCCTCCCGATTCCACCAGCAAGGTCGCCTCGTAGACCACGACCCCTTGGTGACTCGCGGCGATGTCTCGAAAGCGTTGATGCACCAGCGGGTGGATGCCCGCTTCCAGCCGTTTCCTCGCGTCGGTGTCTCGGAAGACGATCCCGGCGACGGCCTGGCGGTCGACGCTGCCGTCCGCGGCCAGGCACTCCTCGCCGAAGAGCCTTCGCACCACCTCGGTCCCGGCGCCTCCGGGGGCATAGAGGGAGGCCACGATCTGGTCGGCATCCACCACCAGGAAGCCGGCTTCCCCGAGCCAGCGGACCACGGTCGACTTGCCGCTCGCCATGCCGCCGGTGATCCCGACCAGGAAGGCGCCCACGCCTCAGACTCCCGCCAGGTTCTGGCGACGCCGGGAGGCCTCGAGGGTGTTGACCAACAACTGGGCCACCGTCAGGGGCCCCACGCCGCCCGGGACCGGGGTGATCGCCGAGCACTTGGGGGCGACGCGATGAAAGTCCACGTCGCCTACGAGGGTGCTGCCGCGGCGGTCGAAGCGGCGGAGACGTCGGGCGTTGTCGGGAAAGAGCTTCCGGACGAGGTCGCGATCGGTGATCCGGTTGATGCCGACATCGATCACGATGGCCCCTTCCTTCACGTGCTCGGGCCCGAGGAAGGCCGGGCGGCCCACCGCTGCGACCAGGATGTCGGCCCGGCGGCAGACGGCTTCGAGGTCTCGGGTTCGGGAATGGCAGATGGTCACCGTGCAGTTGCGCTGCAGCAGGAGCGCCGCCATGGGTTTGCCGACGATGGCGCTGCGCCCGACCACCACCGCGTGCTGCCCCGAGAGCTCGATCTCCTCTCGTCGCAGGAGCTCGAGGATGCCGGTCGGGGTGGCCGGGGTGAGAGGATTCTCGTCGAGCCACAGGCGGCCCACGTTCTCGGGGTGGAAGCCGTCCACGTCCTTGGTCGGAAGAACCCGCTCGAGGATCTCGCGCTCGTTCAGCTGGTCCGGCAAGGGGAGCTGCACCAGGATCCCGTCGACCTCGGGTGCATCGTTGAGCTCCGCGAGCGTGGCGAGCAGGGTTTCGGTGGTCGTGTCCGCCGGCAGGTGTCGGGTCTCGCCGATCATGCCGACCTCTTCGCAGGCGCGCGCCTTGCTCCCGACGTAGGCTCTCGACGCCGGATTGTCACCGACCAGGACGGCGACGAGCTTCGGGGGGCGTCCGCCGGCCGTCAGCAGGGCTTCGACGTCTCGGGCCACGTCGCGGCGCATTTCGGCTGCGATGGCCTTACCGTCGAGCAAATGGAACTCTGGGCTCTCCACGGGATTTCCTCCTGAGCGATTGAGTGTTCGGGTGCAGAGTGTAGCGTCTGCCCCCGTCGAGTTCGAGTCCGGAGATCCCTACATTCCTGCCCGGGGGAGGTTGACATTGGGGGAGGGGCGATTTAGTATCGGCGGCCCTTCGTATCTGAGGGGCCCGTCTGTCTCCCTGGTCAGGAAATCGACCTGGTCAGCTGTGGTTTGTGGCGGAATGCCTACCCGGGGAAGAACGGCGATTCCCAGTGAAATCAATGGAATGAGACGCCATGACCAAGACTCATAGCCCGAAGATCGCCGAAATCGACCGGCAGTGGCTCGTTGTCGATGCAGCTGGTGTGCCCGTCGGGCGCGTGGCCTCGCAGGTCGCCCACCTGCTGCGAGGCAAGCACAAACCCATTTACGTGCCCCACATGGACACCGGCGATTTCGTGATCGTCGTGAACGCCGAGAAGGCCGTCCTGACCGGCCGCAAAGAAGATCAGAAGATGTACTACCGGCACACCGGGCGACCCGGCAGTCTCAAGGAGACCAACGCCCGGCGGTTGAGGCAGTCCTATCCGGAGCGGCTGATCGAGTTCGCCGTCCGGGGCATGCTTCCCAAGAATCGGCTGGGGCGTCAGCTCTATCGCAAGCTGCGTGTCTATGCCGGTGCCGAGCATCCGCACCAATCCCAACAGCCCACCGCCTACGAGCTGGAAGGCGCCCGAGCCTGAAGCTTCCGGTAAGGGATGACGAGTTTTTCCGAATCGGATCAGCGAGGAGAAAGCCTTGAGTGAACAAGCCAGCTACGGGACCGGGCGTCGGAAGACGGCCACTGCCCGCGTGTTTCTGCGGCCGGGATCGGGTCAGATCCAGGTCAACAAACGCCCGCTCGACGAATATTTCGCCAACGAAGTGTTGAAGATGATCGTCAAGCAGCCCTTCGAGGTCGTCGAGGCGGCCGATGCTTATGACGTGATGGCGACGGTGACCGGCGGCGGCTCTGCCGGCCAGGCCGGTGCGATCCGCCACGGCATCGCCCGCGCGCTGGTTGCCGAGCAGGAAGAGAAGCGGCCCAAGCTCAAGGCGGCCGGTCTCCTGACCCGCGACCCTCGCAAGAAGGAACGTAAGAAATACGGTATGAAGGGCGCCCGCGCTCGCTACCAGTTCAGCAAGCGTTAAGCCTGAGGAGAAGAGCCTTGATCCAAGTCAAAATGCGGGACCTCCTCGAAGCAGGGGTTCACTTCGGCCATCAGACCCGCCGCTGGAATCCCAAGATGCGGCGCTATATCTTCGGCAAGCGCAACGGCATCTACATCATCGACCTGCAGAAGACTCTGCGTCGGTTCCGGGAGGCTGCCGACTTCGTGCATCGCCTCGGGAACGAAGGGGGAAAGATCCTTTTCGTGGGCACGAAGCGCCAGGCCCAGGAGGCCATTTCCGAAGAGGCGCGTCGGTGTGGCAACTACTTCGTCGCCCATCGTTGGCTCGGTGGAACCCTCACGAATTTCGTCACCATTCGAGCGTCGATCGATCGACTGAAAGAGATCGAGAGTGTGCTCGACGACCCGAACTCTTCGTTGATCAAGAAAGAGCGCCTGCGCCTCGAGCGGGAGCGGATGAAGCTGAACCGCAACCTCGAAGGTGTGCGGGACCTCGACCGTCTTCCCGACGCGCTCTTCGTGGTCGACCCGAAGAAGGAATCGATCGCCGTGGCCGAGGCCAACAAGCTCGGGATTCCGGTGATCGGTATCGTCGACACCAACTGCGATCCCGAGCTCGTGGACTACGTGATTCCCGGAAACGACGACGCCATTCGCACCATCCGCCTCTTCGCGGCGCGGATCGCCGACGCGTACCTCGCGGGGGCTGGCAAGCTCCGGGAGCGGGAGATGATCCGAGCCAAAGATGCTCCCGAGCCGGCGGATGCGAAGGCGGCACCCGAGGCTCCGGCGGAAACGGCTCCCGAAGCTCCGGCGAAGGCGGCTGCCCCCGCGGCAGAGGAAGCTCCGGCAGCCGAAGCGGCGCCGGAAGCGGCCGCGGAATCGACCCCGGAGGCTTCCGAGTAGGATCGGAGACGCAGCGACGATGACCGTGCCGCTCTCCCTTCCGATATCGGAGGCGGCCGGTCCGGCGCCGTCGGCGCCATGAGCTTCAAGGTCAGGCAGAGCCCCTGGCCTTTTCGTGTGTTTGGCCGAAGGGCGAGGAAGGCCGTGGCCTCCTGAGCTGGTCGTGGCGCCCCACCGGCAGATCGAAGATGAACATCGTGACGAAATGACGAGGTGAAGATAATGGTCACAGCAAGTTTGGTGAAAGAGCTGCGCGAGCAGACCGGTGCCCCGATGATGAAGTGCAAGAAGGCGCTCGAAGAGACCGGTGGCTCGGTCGAAGAGGCGGTCCAGCTGCTTCGCAAGAAGGGGTTGGCGGCGGCGGCCAAGAAGGCCGGACGAGTCGCTGCCGAGGGAGCCGTTGGCTCCTACATCCACGCCGGTGGCAAGATCGGTGTGCTGGTCGAGGTCAACTGCGAGACGGACTTCGTCGGCCGGACCGACGACTTCCAGAGTCTGGTCCGTGACATCGCCATGCATGTCGCCGCCGCCGAGCCGCGCTATGTTCGCCGCGAAGAGGTGACTGATGACATTCTCGAGAAAGAGAAGGAAGTCTACCGGGAGCAGGTCATCGCCTCCGGCAAGCCCGAGAACCTGGTCGATCGGATCGTCACCGGCAAGATGGAGAAGTTCTACTCCGAGGCCGTGCTCCTCGAGCAGGCCTACGTCAAGAACCCGGACCAGACCGTACAGCAGATGATCTCGGAGAAGATCGCCAAGATCGGCGAGAACATTCAGGTGCGGCGTTTCGTGCGCTTCAGGCTGGGTGAGGGGATCGAGAAGAAGAGCGAGGATTTCGCCGCGGAAGTCGCCGCCACGGTCGCCAACGCCTGATGGGTGATTCGGCAGCGGATTCGAGCTCGAAGGGCTCGCTCGTCTACAAGCGGGTCTTGCTCAAGCTCTCGGGTGAGGCCCTCATGGGCGAGAAGACCTTCGGGATCGACGAGCAGGTCGTAGGTCGGATCGCCGACGAGCTGAAAGAGGTATGCCGAGCCGGGATCGAGCTGGCGATCGTCATCGGCGGTGGAAACATCATCCGAGGCGTCGCCGCGAGTCATCGGGGGATCGAACGGGTCACCGCCGACCACATGGGAATGTTGGGCACGGTGATCAACGCCCTCGCCCTCCAGGACGCCATGGAGAAGCGGAATGTGACCACCCGGGTACAGACCGCCATCCAGATTCGAGAGGTGGCAGAGCCCTTTATTCGGCGGCGGGCGACCCGGCATCTCGAGAAAGGCCGTGCGGTGATCTTTGCTGCGGGTACCGGCAACCCCTTCTTCACCACCGACAGCGCCGCTGCTCTTCGTGCCAGCGAGGTCGGAGCCGAGGTGCTCATCAAGGGCACCAAGGTCCCGGGGATCTATGATGCGGATCCCCGCCAGGTCGCCGATGCCGAGCTGCTTCCCGAGGTCACCTATCAGAAAGTGCTCGAGGACAACCTGAAGTTCATGGATGCTGCTGCGATCAGTCTGTGTCGCGAGAATCACATCCCGATCGTGCTCTTCGATCTCAGCCAACCCGGGAACATTCTTCGGGTGGCTCTCGGAGAACCGGTCGGTTCCGTGGTCAGGGGCTGAAGGGAATCGATTGACAGGGGGTCTTGCGACCCAATAGTTTGGAAGGGCAATTTCCCTTCTGTAAACCGTCCCGTCGAATCGCTCGGCGGGGATTCCGGTGGTGGAGAGCAAGGAGAAGCCAATGAACGAGGTCTTCCAGGAAGTCGAGACCCACATGAAGAAAGCCGTGGAGCACCTGCGCCACGAGCTGAAACAGCTTCGGACCGGCCGGGCGTCCCTGGCGGTTCTGGACGGCGTGACCGCCGAGGCCTATGGCGTACCGACCCCATTGAACCAGCTGGCGAACATGTCGGTTCCCGATGCGTCTCTGATCACCATCCAGCCCTGGGATGCGACACAGATCCCGGTGATCGAGAAGGCCATCATCCAGGCCAACCTGGGGCTCAATCCTTCCAACGACGGCAAGATCATCCGGCTACCGATTCCGCCGTTGACCGAAGAGCGTCGCAAGGAGCTGGTGAAGAAAGCTCACGACATGGCCGAATCGAGCCGCAACGGTGTGCGCCAGGCGCGGCGCGAGGGCAACGATCTGCTCAAGAAGATGGAGAAGGACAAGGAGATCGGTCTGGACGATCAGCACCGCGGCGAAGGCGAGGTCCAGAAGCTCCACGATCACTACATCGGGCTGATCGCCAGCGTTCTCGAGACCAAAGAAAAGGACATCATGGAGGTCTGAGCGGCCTCTGGAGATCTCGCCATCACCGAAGCTCGGCTCACCTATGGATTCCACCCGGTCCGCGAGCTTCTGCGCCGGGAGCCCCAGGCCGTTGCCGAGGTCTTGGTGGCGGCTCGGCCCGGAAAGCGGCGGGCCGAGATCGAAGGGCTCTGCCGTCGCCATCGGCTGGCCATTCGAGAGCTCGATCCCGGCGCTCTCTCCCGGCGCCTCGGTGCTTCGGTTCACAACGGCTTCGGAGCCGTGCATCGCGTTTCTTCCGTTACCCGATCGGAGGGCGACCTGGAGCTCCAGGTTCTGCTCGAGGATATACAGGACCCCAGGAACCTCGGGGCCCTGATTCGGGTATGCGAAGGCGCGGGGGTCGGCCAGCTGTGGATCCGAGACCGTGGCTCGTCTCCGATCAGCTCCACTGTTGCCAAGACGTCTGCCGGAGCGGTGGAGTGGCTGGCCGTGGAGAGGGTGGTCAATTCGACCCGTCAGATCGAGGAGCTCAAGGAGCAGGGCTTCTGGGTCTATGGCGCGGCTCCGGAGGGAGTGCCGCCCTGGGAGCTGGATCTCTCGGGTCGGGTCCTGCTCTGTCTCGGCGGAGAAGGGACCGGCCTTCGGCGCCGAACGCTCGAGGCTTGTGATGCTCGGGTCGGGCTGCCGATGCGGGGCCGTCTCGAGTCGCTGAATGTGGCCACGGCTGCCTCGGCCTTGCTCTACGAGGCCGTTCGACAGAGGGCGAAAAAGTGAGCCCGGCGGGGTGCCGAAGTTTTTTCGGGCCCAGCCCTTGCAACGGGAAGGGATGGCGAGTACAATCCCCGCTCCGCTGCGCCGGGATGCCGGAAAATCCATGTCCAGTCGAGGGCGCTGGCCTTTCTGGACGGTTCCAATGCCGGATCGGCAAGGCAGATCGGCCTAGAGTTTCGAGACCGGGCCGGCATAGCTCAGCTGGTAGAGCAACTGACTTGTAATCAGTAGGTCCTCGGTTCAAATCCGGGTGCCGGCTCCAGCGAGGGTTCTTTGGCAGACGAAAGGGCGAACGGTGGGTCGCTGTGCTCCGAAAACGATCGACCCGAGGCCCTGCGCAAGCTCTGGAGGTGTGGCCGAGTGGACAATGGCAGCAGACTGTAAATCTGCCGGCGAAAGCCTACGGTGGTTCGAATCCACCCGCCTCCACCAGAATTCGGATGATCTCCAGAAGTCACCAGCTTCTAGATGAATCGCAAGTTTTGAGGCCGTTGCAGCGCGCCGCACGAAGGTGCGTTGCGAAGACAAGACCCGCGGGAGTAACTCAGGGGTAGAGTCACAGCCTTCCAAGCTGTTGGTCGCGGGTTCGAATCCCGTCTCCCGCTCCATTTGATGTTTCGGCATTCGGAACATGTGAGACTTCTTGTAGACAAGGGAAGGCTCGCTTGATACAGTGCGCGGACTCATCTCCGAGTGCATTTTCTGCACTCGATGGGTTACGTGCGGTGTGGTTTGGCCTCGATGCCGTGGCCCGTGGAGCAAAAGCGGAGACAATCGAAGGGTCGGATACCAGCTGGACTGGGTCCGGTCTGCGGCTAGAAAACAAGTCCAGCCCACGTGGCTCAGGGGTAGAGCACTTCCTTGGTAAGGAAGGGGTCACCGGTTCAAATCCGGTCGTGGGCTCCAGGAACGATATCTGCAGGGTGATTCGCCACTGGTTCTACGGCATTTGTCGAGTTTCGACGCCCATTCCGGGCAACGGCCGAAGACAGTCAAACGCAAAGTCCGAGGACATTCCTACCGGATCGAGCCGCTCGCAATCCATGAGGATGTGGGCTAACTCTTGAGGAGGCGCCAGAAAAGCCATGGCCAAGGAGAAGTTTGAGAGAACGAAGCCGCACGTGAACATCGGCACGATCG
>CAZMEL010000296.1:0-9886 GCA_964565225.1 uncultured Thermoanaerobaculia bacterium
GTCTACCGCTCCACCGATGCCGGCAGCACGTTCGAGCCTTTCGTCGACGGCCTGCCCAACGTCGCCGCGCGCGATCTCGAGCTCGTCCCCGGTCCCTCTCCGCGTCTTCTCCTCGCCTCCAACGCCAGCGCCTGGCAGCTCTCCTTCGAGGGCTCGATCTTCGCCGACGGTTTCGAGTCCGGCGATCCCTCGGCCTGGTCGAGCACCTCGCCCTGAGCTCGGAACCGAGAGCCCGGGACGGATCCGTCCCGGGCTCGATCCGGACCCGGCAGGGCCGGATCAGACGAAATCCAGGCTGGGGTCGTCTCGAACCAGGGGTATTGGCTGACCCAGAAACGGTAGGCGCGAAAGGCCGTGCCATCGCCGCAGGAGATGGTAGGTGGGCGAGGTCAGGAGTCGACAGGAGTCGACCGCGGGGCGCCAGCGCTTCTTTTTGACCTCCTGGATGGTCCGGTCTTCAGGAAGGATGCCGAAGTCCCAGGCCGAGCACATTCGGGCCAGGAAATCGACCCTGTCGGCAAGAGTATCCAGCGAATCGGGAATCTCCTGATCCGGATACAGAGAACCATCAATCCAGGGTTGCATGCAAGAGCTCCTCGCGAATGAACCTTCGAACTCGCCCGGCAGCGCTTCGTTGCTCTTCGCCTTCGATCGACTCGAGAGGGCGATGTTGCTCGATCCGCTCCAGGTGGGTTTCGATAGCCAGCCGAGCTCGGCCATAATCCGGAGCAATTCCTTCGAGATCCAGGCGCTGCGTCCATAGCTCCCAGCAGTGTTCTGCAGTGACCAGACCCTCGCTGCAGACCGCGTGTATGTCACGAAAATCCCTCGGAGCGCCTCGTTCGATCAGAGCGACCATCTTGCTGGCCAGGAGATCCTGGAAGCTGTCGAGCGTCACCGCTACCCAAGGGGCGGGATCTGCAGGTCGAAGCTGTGCCGAGCGGCTCGCGACTTGAAAGCTGAAGACCTTTTTTCGATCGACCTCGAGGTCGATGCTGATCACTTCTCCCCAGGCCCTCTTCTTGATCTCTCCGAACGAAGAGAGGGTTTGCTCGATGAGCGTGATCACCGAAGCTCGATCCTTCGCGGTGGCTGCAGGAACCCACCATGCATCGAGGTCGTGCGTCGATCGATACTCCAGGTAGTGCAAGAGGCCGAGGGCGCCACCGATGGAAACCTTGTCGCCGAGTCCGGCGTCGGCCAGCGCTTCGAGGCATCGAATGGCGTAGCTGGAGATATCTTCGGGCCTTCGAGGCTTCATGAAGTGAGAATATCTCAACCGGGCATCGATACCGTAGAGCGGCTCCTTCTTCGCCGATGGCTCAGCAACTCTCCGATTTTCGCTCGGTGTCTCGAAGCCTCGAAGATTCCACCCTGCTCAGCTCGTTGCCGATCTCGACCCTCGCCTCCGATTCTCAATCCTGAAGCGCCCAGTTCTTGGCTCTGAGACTAGCTGCGAATCGGTTCGCAGCAAGAGCCTTCAGAGGTATTCGATCTGGTAGAGATCGTTCTGTTCAGGAGAGCTCTCTCTGAAATCAGTGGTGTGCAATTAGCCTGTCCTTTTTAAGGGATTTTGGCCCGGATTTTGCACTGATCGTCGAGCAGAACTGTCCGTTCCCGTGTAGTTTTTTGTTTTCTTTTCGTCCTGCGGCCGATCGGGAAGCGTCGCCAGATGGCGGCGGATCGTGGCCCTGGGCGTTTCGTTCGATGTGGGCGACCCGATCTGGGGTCGCGGAACCCAAGACCTGAGGAGAGTATCTATGTACCGGAAGACGCTTTTGCAAACCATTCACCTGAGCTCGGCGCTCGTTCTGGCCGCGGCGTTGCTCGTCGCCCCCGTGGGCGCGATCGAGCACGATCACGGCAAGGCCGCCGAGAGCCGCAACTACGATGCCCGGATCGACCACAACAACAGCCTCGCCGGCATCCAGCCTGATGCGATCCAGCTCCAGGCTCTCGATGCCCTGCGGGCCGAGATCCCCGAGCTGGGAGTCACTTTCGACGAGACCACGGGTGTGACGCGGACGGTCTACAACCGGGTCGGCTACCTGACCGACGGCCTCGACGCCTCTCGGAACCCCATGGACACCGCGCTCGACTACCTCACCGCGCAGCTGCCGGCCCTCGGCATCTCCGCCGCGGACCTCGAGGGTTTCGAGGTCACCGACAACGTCTTCACCCGGGTGACCGGCGCCAGTCACATCTACCTGCGGCAGGTACACGAAGGATTGCCCGTCTACAACGGCCAGCTGCACATCAACGTCAACCGCGACGGCCGGCTGATCAGCGTCAACAACGCCTTCGTGCCCCAGCTCGCTTCGGCCGTGAACGGCGCCGAGCCGACCCTGGGCGCCGTGGATGCGGTGCTCTCCGCCGCCAGGCACCTCGAGGTCGACCTCGCTGCCGCCCCGGCGATCCTCGCCGATGGCGTCGGCCCGCGCCAGGTGACTCGTCTCTCCGGCGAAGGTCTCTCCCTCGACGCCATCGAGGCCCAGCTGATGTGGCTGCCGGTTCGAGCCGGCGACGTGCGCCTGGTGTGGAACTTCCAGATCCAGACCCTCGACTCCCAGCACTGGTTCGATATGACTGTCGACGCCCACAGCGGTGAAGTCCTCACCCGGTTCGACTGGACCAACTCCGGTACCTACCGGGTCTACGAAGAACCGGTCGAGAGCCCGATCCACACCACGCCCCTGCCGCCCGCCGATGCCCGTTCCCTGGTGGTCAATCCGGAAAACGGAACGGCTTCGCCCAGCGGTTGGTTCGGTGGTGGTGTCATGGACGGCAACAACGTCCACGCCTGTGTCGACGCCAACGCCAACAACAGCTGCGATACCCCGCAGGTCAGCTGCTCCGGCACCACCTGTGATTTCCCGATCAACCTCTCCGCGGCCCCCAGCGTGTCGGCGGCGGCAGCGGTGACCAACCTGTTCTACTGGAACAACATCATCCACGACGTGCAGTACCAGTACGGCTTCGACGAGCCCGGTGGCAACTTCCAGGAAAACAATTTCGGCAATGGTGGTGCGGGCAGCGACTCGGTGAATGCCGACGCCCAGGACGGCTCCGGCAACTGCAACGCGAACTTCGCCACCCCCACCGACGGCGGCAATCCCCGTATGCAGATGTTCACCTGCACCCTGGGCTCGCCGGCTCGCGACGGTGACTACGACAACGGCGTGATCGCCCACGAGTACGGCCACGGCATCTCCATTCGCCAGGTCGGCGGCCCGGGCAACTCCAGCTGCCTCAACAACCTGCAGCAGGCCGGTGAGGGTTGGAGCGACTGGTGGGCCCTCTGGTACACCGCCGATGCGAACGATACCGGCCCGCAGGCTCGCGGTGTGGGCTCCTATCTCTTCGCCCTGCCGGCCAACGGCGGCACCATCCGTGATCTCCCGTACTCCACGGACAACTCGGTCAACAACTGGACCTACGAGTCCATCAGCGGTGCCAGCATTCCCCACGGGGTGGGCTCGCGCTGGGCGCAGGCGATCTGGGAAGTCAACTGGGCCCTCATCGATCAGTACGGCTTCAGCGCCAACAAGTACAACGCCACCGGCGGCGCCGGTAACCAGAGGGCCAACCTCTACATCAACGAAGGCCTGAAGAACACCGCCTGCTCGCCGACCTTCGTCGCCAACCGCGACGGCATCATCCAGGCCGCGATCGACAACTTCGGCGGGGCCGATGTCTGCCTGCTGTGGGAAGCCTTCGCCGCCTTCGGCCTCGGTACCGACGCGGTGTCCGGTGGCTCCAACAGCACCAACCCGACCAACGGTTTCAGCGTTCCGCCGGAATGTACCGGTGGCGGTGGCGGAAACCTGCAGGCCGGCAACGTGACCAGCGACGAGAACATCCGTACGGTCTCGCTCACCGGCTTCACCACCCCGCGGGTGGTCACCGGTCCGCCGAGCTTCGCCGGCAGCCAGCCGACCCCGGTGCGGGTGCGCAACGTCACGGGCTCGAGCTTCCAGCACGACATTCCGGAGTGGGACTACCTCGACAACCTGCACGCCAACGAGACCCTCGGCTACCTGGCGCTCGAGAATGGTGCACAGACCCTCGGCAGCCTCGACGCGGAAGCCGGCTCGGTGAACATCAACCAGAACTGGACGACGGTGAATTTCTCCCAGAGCTTTTCTTCGGCCCCGGTGGTGGTCGCCCAGGTGGCGAGCTTCAACGGCTCTCAGGGAGTCACCAACCGGATCCGCAACGTCACGGCCAACAGCTTCGAGATCCAGCTGGAAGAGGAAGAAGCCAACGATGGCACCCACAATGTCGAGCGGGTGGACTGGATCGCGATCGAGACCGGCTCCACCACGGTGGGCGGTCGTTCGTTGGTCGTGGGCCGTACCGGCAACAGCGTGACGGATGCCTGGTTCACCATCAACTACTCCAGCGTGTCGGGGCCGACCTTCATCGCCGACATGCAGACCACCGACGGCGGCGACACCGCGGCCCTGCGGCATCGCAACCTGGGATCGACCAGTGTCCAGGTCAAGGTGGAAGAGGAGCAGTCGCTGAACACCGAGGTGGCGCACACCACCGAGGTGATCGGTTACATTCTCATCGGCAACTGAGCCGGTAGGAGGGGCGGATCCCGGCCTTTTTCGATCTCGAAACGGCGCTCCTCGGAGCGCCGGTTATAGTTTCTGCCGACTTGGTAGGAGTCGAGCGATCGTCTCCGCCGTTCACGACCGGTCCTTCGGGATACGATTCGGGGAATGAAATTCGGGAAGCGCGGTGTCGATCTTCCGCTGAGTCCTCGGGTTCTGCTTCGGTTGGGCCTGGTCGGCTGCGGCCTGCTCCTGGGTTGCCGGAGCGATGGCGCGAAGGAGTGCCGGGAGCTCCTGGCCGCGGAGGAGCACGCCGCGGCGGCCCGGTCGTGTGAGGAGCTCTTCGCCACCTCGGGAAGCCCGGAGGCAGGGCTCGCGGCCGCGCGGGCCCATTCTGCCCTCGGCCACGGGGACCAGGTCTTGCTCTGGCTCGACCGGCTGCGGGGCACGCCGCAGGAAGGAGCCTCTCTCCGCCTGGCGGCCCGGGTCCATCATCAACGCCAGGAGCTCGACGAAGCTCTGGCCGCCTTCGAGCGGGCCGCGGACCTGCTGCGGGCCGCCGGAGACTCCGCGGAGGCGGCCAAGAGTCTCTACGGCCTCTTCTACATCCACTGGGACGCCGGACGGTTTCGCCCGGCGCTGACCTATGCCCACGCCGCGGCCGCCGAGGCGGAAGCCGCGGGAGACGCCGCGCTTCGCTCCACCGCCCTCAGCGGTGTCTTCACCATCCACTACGAGCTCGGCGACCTCGACGGCGCTCGCCTCGCCGCCGAAGCGGCGAAGCAGCTCGGCCTGGCGGAAGATCGCTCGTACCTGGCGTCGTTCCTCGGCACCCTCTATCTCGACCAGAACCGCCCGGCTCTGGCTCGGCTGGCTCTCGAAGAGGCCCTGCTGGACCCCGCCACGGACCGACGTTTCTCCCGTTCGGTGCACCTCAATCTGGTGCGGGCCAACCTCGAGCTGGGCGAGCTCGACCGCGCCGAGCGGCACCTGGAGTCGGCCTGGACCTTCGCCGAGCCCGAAGGGCGCGAGCAGAGCGCTCTGCTGAGCTTCCAGGCGCGCCTCGAGCGCCGCCGCGGCCGCCTCGACGAAGCGGCAGAGACGCTGGATCGCGCCCTGGCCCAGAACCCTCACACCGATTGGCGGGGAAAGCTCCTGTCCCAGAAGGGGCGTGTCGAAGAGGAACGAGGGCACCCGGGAGCTGCGAGAGACGCCTACCTGGAGGCGATGGAGATCGTCGAAGGGCAACGGGCCGAGCTCGGATTCGACGACCTCAAGCCCTGGTTGCTCGAAGCTCGCCGCCAGCCCTTCGAAGGGTACTTCCTGCTCGCGGCTCGGAGCGGAGACCCGGCAGAGGCGGTCGACGCCGTGGAGCGGGCCAAGGCGCGGACGTTTCTCGACGCCCATATCGCCGCCGTGGCCCCGGCCAGCGTCCTGGCGGAGCGCGCCTCGGGATCGGGGCTCGGGGCCGAGCGCCTCTCGGGCCGGATCGAGTCGCTGCAGAGTCTGTTACCCCGGCTGCGGGCCTCCCAGGTGGCGTCGCCCCGGCCGCTCGAAGAGATCGGTTCCAGCCTTCGGGGCCGGCACGTGGTGCTCTATTTCCGCGCCCGGGAGGATCTCTGGCAGATCGTCGTGCGCTCGGGGGCTCCCGAGATTCGGCGGCTCGAGATCGAGGTCGCGGAGGCGGGGCGATGGGCGGGCCGACTGGCGGCCGATCCCGGAGATCCGGTTGCGCTCGGTGTCCTGTCGCGGGCTCTTCTGCCGCCGAGCTCCCTGCCGGCACCGGGCGCCGAGCTGCTCGTTGCCGCCGACCCGACTCTCGATGGCATTCCCTTCGCCTTGCTCGAGGTACGAGGACAACCGCTGGTGACGCGCAACCCGGTGCTGCATGTGCCCAGCCTCAACGCTCTGGTGGTGCTCGCCCAGCGAGCCCGGGATTCGACCGCGGCGCCGGTGGTGCTGGGAGATCCCCGAGGAGATCTTCCGGCGGCTCGCCGCGAGGTCTTGGAGGTGGCGGCCCGTCTCGGCAGCGAGCCGCGGGTCGGCTCCGCGGCCGACCGCACCGCCCTCGACGGCGCGCGTCGAGCCCGTGTGCTCCACCTGGCGACCCACGCCGGCTCGGGAGCCGGGGGCCCCTGGCTCGCCCTGGCCGACGGAGAGCTCGAGGCCGCAGAGGTGCTGGAGCGGCAGCTCGCGCCCGAGCTGGTGGTGCTCGCCAGCTGCTCGGCGGCGTCGCGTCGCGGCCTCGGCACCTGGGGCTCCCTGGGAGCGACCTTCCTGGCTGCCGGCAGCCGCCATGTGCTGGCTGCTCTGGGGCCGATCGAAGACGAGGCGGCTCGCCGCTTCGTGTTGCGTTTCTATGCCCACGGCGGTGCCGCGGATCCGGTGCGTGGGCTCGCGCGGGCGCAGCGAGAGGCCCTCGCCGAAGGTATCCCGGCGGCAGAATGGGCGCCTTTCGTGATTCTGGGCGCCGGAATCGGCAGCCCGGTGTCGTGATCGTGGCTCGACCGTCGCCTACCGTTCCGAGGGCCCCGGCCGTTCCGGTGCCTCTCTCACCCGATCATTGATTTCAAGAGGAGCAAGCTCATGTCGTTCAGAGGCTCTTATCCCTTTCTTGCGCTCGCCATCGGATTCTGCAGTGTCGCCCTCGTCGCCGTTGTCGGCTGTGCCGTGGCTCCGTCTACCGGAGGCGGAGAGCCCGAGGCTGGAAGCCCCGCGGAGGAGGCCATGGCTCGGGCCGAGGAGGCCGGGGTGACGTTCGAGATCACAGACGAAGGAATCGTCCTTCGAGCGGAGGAAGAGGGGGTTCAGGTGATGCGCGCCTCTCACGATCTCGAAACATGGGTGGTGGAGCGTCTGCCGCCAGGAAAGCCGGCGGCTTTCCCCCGCGGGCAGCAGCTGACGCTCTTCCGGCACCTGGCCACCTTTCCCCTGGACTGCAAACCCGGGGCCTGCCCGACCCCGAAGCCGATCCCCCTCACATTCGGAGGCCACGGAGTGCCCGGAGCCGAAGGACGACCGGAGCGGACGAGCTCGACGACGGTCACCTGCTTCTGTGACGATCCGATCACTCGCCGAGAGGACTCGGCGTGTTACGAAGAGTGCAAGAACAAACCGATCCGGATCCCTGGCTGACGCCGGTGTCGGCTCCGGGCGCCAGTGGGCTACGACCTTTGAGCCGTCAGCGCCCGTGCGGCTCCCGCCGCGCCCGGCGGCGTTCCGCCTCCTCGAGAGAGCCCCACTCTTCCTGCGTCGGCACGCCCTGCCAGCCACGACGAGCTTCCGTTCGATCATCGACAGCACTTCGGTTGCACTCCCATAGAATCGCGGAATGGGTGCAACACCAGAAACGACCGTGCCGAGCGAAGCCCCGGACCCCGAGGCAGAGACCCTCGCCGCCCTCGACGAAGGAGCTCCGAAGCGGGCGCTCTCGGTCCTCATGCAAGCCTACGGGACTGCCGTCTTTCGCTTCTGCCGCCAGCAGCTGGCCGATCCGGAGCTGGCCGAAGAGGCGCACCAGATGACGTTCGTACAGGCCTATGAAGGGCTCGGTCGGTTCTCCCGCCGGTCCAGCCTGCGGACCTGGTTGTTCTCGATCGCGCGTCATCGCTGCCTCGACGCGGCCAAGATCGCGCGCCGCCGCCGATCCCGGTTCCCGCTCACCGATCGTCTGCCCGAAGCCCCGCAAGACACTCCCGGCGTGGAAGATCGCCTGGTGGGCGAGGCCCGGCGGCGTTTCCTGGAGCTCTGCCTCGAGGAGCTACGCCAGGAGGTCCGTGCAGCGGTGCTCCTGCGGTTCCAGGAAGACCTCTCCTATCCCGAGATGGCAGAGGTCTTCGGCGACCGTCCCGCCACCCTGCAGGCACGTGTCGTCCGGGCTCTGCCGGTGTTGCGGCGCTGCCTCGAAGAGCAGGAGCGAAGAGCATGAGCTCGCCGCCGACCTGCAACCGTTTCGAGACCGAGGGCCTGTTGGGTCTGGAGCAGGGCCAACCTCTCGATCCCCACTTCGAAACCTGCCCGGACTGCCTCGCGGCGCGAGAGAAGCTCGAGCAGCTGAAAGGGGAGATCGCCTCCCTGGGCGAGGGTCTCGAGCCGCCGGGAGACTGGCAGGCCCGAACGTTTGCACGTCTCGAGCAGCGGACGCAGAGTCGGCGCCGCTCGAGGCTCTGGGGCTGGCTTCAGGCCGGTCTCGGAACCGCTGCCGCCGCCGCCCTGGTGGTGGTCCTGGGGCTGCGCTTCGAGCCGGCGCCTTCGGGCCTGGAGCTGACTCGGGCCAGGGGGAGCGAGGCTCTGCGCAGCCTCGAGGCCGCCCCGGGAGACCCGCTCCACTTGCGGGCGCCGGCCGCCCGGGCCCACGTGGAGCTGCGGATCTACCGCAACGACCTCGAGCTCCTCATGCGCTGCGCCACCGCGGCGCCCTGCCAGCGCCGCCGCGGGAGGATCGAGGCGACTTTCCAGATTCCCGGTCCGGGCACCTATCAGGTTCTCTGGCTCTCCTCCGAGCAGCCCTTGCCGGCACCCACCGGCCGAGGGCTCGACGCCGACGCCGAGCGCGCCCTCGCCGCGGGCGCGTTCCTCGAGCTGGGCGACGAGATCGACGTCCGGTAGCGGCCCGCCAAGAAATCTTCCTGCCTTCTGTTGTGAGCCTCCGAGGAGCGTCGCCTCATCGATCGAGCCCGGTCCGTCGGTTGCGATGGGCCCCATCGAATCGATCGATCTGAAAGGAAGGCATCATGGCGAAGTTCGGATATCCCCTGGTGGTCGGTATTCGGAGTCGTGAGCTGGCGACCTCCCTCGCCGGTTCCTGTCTCGAAGCGCGAACCCATACGAGCGGCACGCTGGGCCAGACGGTCTCGGCGTCGAGGCTGATTCCCCGGCTCTCGAGCCTGGAAGTCAGAGACGGCGATCTGACGGCGGTTTTCGAGGTCTCGTCGGGATCCCTGAGCATCGGCGGCACCTCGGTGCGGCGATACGAGGTGAGCGGCCCCCTGGCCGCCCGGCGTGCGGGCCAGAAGCTCTTTCTCGAATCGGATCCGAAGGGTAGCTTCGTGTGCTCGTCGGGAAGTGTGCGAGCGACCCTCGATGCGGCGGAAGCTCGCAAGCTGGGCCTTGTGGCCTCGGCCTTCGTCGATGGCTCCCCGTGGCAGATCGGAGACTGGAAGCTGCAGCTCCGAGGAGCCCCGGGATTTCGCGGCGAGGGAGCCACGTGTTTCATCGGAACCGATGTCGATCCCCGGCGCAACGGCGTTTCGTTCGCTTTTTCGCCGAGTCTCACCGTCGAGCCGTCCGACCTGCGCTCTCTGCCCACCACCCTCGCCGCCTCGGGT
>CAZMEL010000297.1:0-9844 GCA_964565225.1 uncultured Thermoanaerobaculia bacterium
GGTGACGTCTCGTCGCCCGGTCTGCCAGGGATCGGAGCCCTCGTGGAGATCCTGCAGAAAGGCCGAGACTTGCCGAGTCTTGCGATTCTCGAGCAGCGCCTTCTCGCTCTCCGCGGCCACCCGATCCCTCTCGCGGGCGATCTCCTGGTTCTTGCGCACCGTCGTAACGAGAAAGCCGACGAGCAGAACGAGAAACGCCAGGGCCGCGGCCACGCTGGAGCGGTTGCGTGCCACGAACTTGCCCGCCCGGTAACCGAACGTATCTTTTCGCGCCTGCACCGGCAGGCCGTCCCGAGCCCGGCGGAGGTCGGCAGAGAGCTGCTCTACGGAGGGATAGCGGCGCTCCGGCTCTTCTCGCAATGCCGCCAGCAAGATCGTGTCGAGGTCGCCTCGCAGTTTGCGACTCACCTGTTTCGCGGGGACTCCGTATCGGCTACGAAAAGAGCTGTCCCCCGACGCCTCGCCGGCCCGGAGGACCACCTTGCTCGGCAGGGTCGGAGGCTGGCCGGTCGGGGTGTCGAGCTTTCCCGAGGAAGAGATCTCGAGCCGCCGCGGGAGGTGGCCGGTGACCAGCTGGTAGAGCAACACGCCGAGGGAATAGACGTCGCTCGCGGTGGTGATCTGGTCACCGCGGAGCTGCTCCGGGCTGGCGTAGTTGGGAGTCAGACGCCGATGGCTGGTCCGGGTCCAGTCGCCACCCTCTTCGCCGTCCGGGGCCAGGAGCTTGGCGATCCCGAAATCCAGGAGCTTGGGAACCCTTTGCGGAGTGACGAGGATGTTCCCCGGCTTGATGTCGCGGTGCACGACCAGCTTGCGATGCGCATAGGACACGGCGTCGAGAATCGGCTGGCAGAGCTCCAGGCGTTGCTCCAGGCTCAGCCGGTGCTCCTCGCAGAAACGATCGATCGACAATCCCTCGACATATTCCATCACCAAAAAGGGTAGACCTTCGGGGCTGGTGCCGCCGTCGTAGAGACGGGCGATGTTGGGATGCTCGAGAGACGCCAGGATCTGCCGCTCGGCGCGGAATCTCTGCAGGAGCTCCTCGTTCAGAGCCCCCGGGCTGATTCGCTTGATCGCCACCTTCTTCTGGTAGGCGTCGTCCGCACGAACCGCGAGGTAGACCGTCCCCATGCCGCCGTGACCGAGGGTCTCGACGATCTCGTAGGGGCCGATCGTCTTCCCTTCCCAGCTCAGGATCGGCTCGGCCGTTCCCTTCACCCGCTCTGCAGCCGGGCTCTCCAGGAACGTGCCGGCTTCCCTGTGAGCGGCGAGCAGCGAACGGACCTCTCCGGCGAGCTCGGGATCGTCAGCCGTGGCCCGGGCCACGAAATCCTCTCGCTCCGGGCCCCGGAGCTCCATGGCCCGGTGCAAAATCTCGTCGACCTTCTGCCACCTTTCCCGCATGTCGCTCCTGGAGTCACGCTGAAGAATCCCTGTTGTCCGGCGCTCGGAAGTGCGCCCGGAGCTACCCCACCGAGTCCATGGTATCGCGACATCCCCTCTCTCTGAAGACTCGCCCTCGAGCTCGAGCGAATTCGAGGTGCAGCATCCCATCCGGCTGGTTCTACGCCTCGGCGGTCGCCCGTATTCTCTGCGGGACCCGGTCCCCGTGTCGGGTAGGGATGTGCTCCTCGCGTCGCACGCTTCGCAAACGCCTTTCTCGCCTGCGCGATCCGCGCCTGGCTCGACGCCGACGGACCGGATCGGCGTCGCCGCCTCTGCCCGGCTCAGTCGAGCCGGGCGAAAACCGACAGGCCGGTCTTGATCTGCAGCAGGGAGAGCAGGCTGGCTCCGGTCTCCATCAGGGCCGGAGCCGGCGTGTGCTCGGGGTCGGTCAGGAAGCGATAGGGACGCATACCCTCTTGCACCCGGACGATCCGGAGCCCCTGAGCCTCGAGCATCCGAGAGAGGCTACGGGCGGTGAAATAGAAGAGGTGAGAGTCGTCCATCATCGAGCCTCGGCGCAGACGCTCGCGGACGTCCAGCTGGTTCGGAACCTCGATCAGGAGCAAGCCCGGGCGGCGCAGGTGCTCGACCAGGGCGGCGAGGGTCTGGCGGGGATCGAGGAGGTGCTCGAAGACCTGGGAGCTCAAGATGACGTCGAAGGTCTCGTCGGCGAATTCCGGCGCATCCACCAGCCCCTGGAACACCGGGATCTCGTACTCGGAGATCACGTGCCGGGCCAGATCCTTGCTGAGCTCCAGCCCCATCACGTCGAAACCCGCCTTCCGAGCCTCGAGCAGGAATCCGCCGGCCCCACATCCGAAGTCGAAGAGCCGACGGCCGCTTCCTTCGGGCAAGAGCTGCTCGATCTGCTTCATCATGTAGGCGTAGTGCACCTGGTTCTTCGGCTTCAAGCGCTTCGACTCGGCGGACATCTCGGGTTCTTCGTACCGTGCCAGGCGATATTCCGGGGGAAGCCGGGGATTGCGGAACACCGTGCCACACTCGCGGCACTTCTCGTAACGGATGAACTCGCCGGGGTTGAACAGCGAGGCCACCCGGCAGTAGTGGCGCATGTCCTTTCCTTCACAGATCGGGCAGGCGTGCAGGTATTCGAGGTTCGAGGCCTTGACCCCGGCACTGATCCGGGTCTCGACGTAGGTCATCGCGCGGTCTCCCCAGTGGCTGAGGGCTCTCCGCCCTTCCGAATCGAAAGTACCCCGAGGTGGCTGATCCGCAGATCCGCTTCTCCCTCGTGCTCCACCGAGGCATCGATCTCGGTCGGCAACGGTTTGTCGGTCCGTGAGAACTCGTAGAGAAAGCGACTCTCCAGCGTCACTTCTCGTAACGGATGAACTCGCCGGGGTTGAACAGCGAGGCCACCCGGCAGTAGTGGCGCATGTCCTTTCCTTCACAGATCGGGCAGGCGTGCAGGTATTCGAGGTTCGAGGCCTTGACCCCGGCACTGATCCGGGTCTCGACGTAGGTCATCGCGCGGTCTCCCCAGTGGCTGAGGGCTCTCCGCCCTTCCGAATCGAAAGTACCCCGAGGTGGCTGATCCGCAGATCCGCTTCTCCCTCGTGCTCCACCGAGGCATCGATCTCGGTCGGCAACGGTTTGTCGGTCCGTGAGAACTCGTAGAGAAAGCGACTCTCCAGCGTCGGCTCCTGGTCGAAGAGCCGGCGCCAGGCGCTCCGCCGGAGACGGTTCCCATGATCGGTCTGCTGCTGGCGGCCGAACTCGGCTCCGGGAAGGGCCAGGAAAGGGAAGGGATGGTTCTGGATGTCGCGGTGGTCTTCGAGGTGGATGGCGTGAATCATCGTGCCCCCCGGCCGCAGGTCGGATCCGAGATGGTGCAGAAGAGCCGGAACGTCGTCGACCGGCACATGCTCCAGCACCGAGAGGGAATAGATGAAATCGACCGGCCGGCCCAGGCGCTTCCGCGCCCAGTCGATCGGCGCCACGTATTCGATTCCGAGCTGTTCCAGGCTCTCGAAGTCATAGCTCGGGAGACGCTGCAGGCGCTCCAGGCGTTGCCGGATCGCGGGATGGTCTTCGAAGGGAGACAACACGTCTCGCACCAGGTACAAGACCGCGTTCTCGATCGCCAGGGGCAGGTAGTCGGGTCCGGCCATCGACTCGATATCGGTGGCGATCACCTTCTCGGCGCCCAGGAGGTGGCAGACCAGGGCATGGGTCAGGATCCAGCCGCAGCCGATCTCGAGGCAGATCTTCCCGGCCAGCGGCGGAGCCTCGGCTCCGTTCGGGTGGGCCAGGTGCAGGAGATGCGCCATCTGCGCCGCGCAGATATCGAGTCGTTTGGACGACCGCGCCAGATCCTCGGCGTGTTTGCGGTTGTACCGCCGCCGCCAGACCTCGCTCTGTCGCACCCGAGAGCGCAGGGATTCCGGAATCACTCTCTTGAGGGCAGATTTGAGACTCGCCATATTCGTCCTCGTCGTCGATCCGCAGCGTACCCGACCCCTCGCCGCTTGTCACTCGCTCTCTTGCACGGCCGGCTCAACGACGCCCGCCGATCCGAGCCCGCAACGTCTTGCCGAGAGAGCGCAGCAGGTCGCGCTCCTCGGGCTCGATCCATCCCGTCAACAAGGTCAGCAGCGGAAAACCGACCACCGCCAGGCCCAGGTGCCAGCCGAAACGATGCCAGGAGCCCTCCGGCTCGGCCAGCACGCCGAGCGCGAAGACGACGAGGGCACAACCGGCGATTTTTGCCCAGCGGCCCCATTCGTGAGGCGCGGGATGCACCCTCTGGCTGAGCCCGTAGGTCAGAACCGCCAGGAGACAGAAGGTGATGGTGGTCGCCCAGGCCGCCCCCAGCACGCCGAACCTCGGCACGAGCAGGAAGTTCAAACCCAGGTTGGCGGCAGCCGCCACGCTGGAGAAGACCGTGAGATAGCGGGTCCGTCCCTCGACATGGATTCCGGGAGTGAGGCAGTAGTGCAGGCCGTTGAACAGATAGGCCAGGGCCACCCACGGCACCACCGAGATGGCCTCGCGGTAGGCCTCGCCGGTGAGCACCGGCAGCCCCGAGCGGGCCGTCAGGCTCAGGCCGAGGGCCCCCAGGCAGAGCACGAAGAGCAGGTAGGTGGTGGTGCGGGCGTAGGTGGTCTCGTGCCCCGACCGTTTGCTGATCGAGAACGAGACCGAGGGCCAGGCCAGCTGGAAGGGCCAGACGATCGCCATCTGCAGGATCATGCCGATCTTGTAGCCCACGCCGTAGACCGCGATCTCCTCCAGGTCGGTGTAGAGACGCAGCACCCAGCGATCGGAGAGGTCGACGATCCAGCTCGCCAGCCCCACGGGAATCAACAACACGCCGAACCGGAAGAGGGGTCGGACCAGCCGCGGGTCGAAACGGAAGCTCTCTTTGCGCCGCACCATCCACAATCCGACCGGCAGAGCGATCAGGCTGGAGAGCAGGTTGCCCACCAGGACTCCGCGCACGCCGAGGCCCATGTGTACGACCAGCACGATGTTCAGGGCCATCGCGGGTACGAACTGGAGGAAGTTCAGGGCCACGAATGCGAGCGCCCGTTCGCGGGTGCGAAAGCTCGACAGCACGATGGCGATCAGGCTCGCGCTCACCGCCGTGGCGATCACCAGGCGCACCAGCGGCCCCTGCCCTTCCTGGCCGATGACCCAACGCCCCACCGGCTCGGCGAGCCAGAACAGGACTCCACCACCGAGCAGGAGCACCGGCAGATCGAGGGCCATGGCCGTGGCAAAGGCTCGCGACTGCTGCTCGGGCCCGTCGCAATCGCGGTGGAAGACCTTCGTGAGGGCCGAGGGCATGCCGAGCAATAGGACCGCGAAGAGCACTCCGGAGAGCACGTTCAAGAGGTCGAGCGTGCCGTATTCCGCCTGGGGGAGAAACCGTGTGTAGACCGGCAGCAGGAGGAACGCCATGCCCCGATTGAGCATCTCGCCGACGGCGTAGAGCCCGCTCGCCGAGCCGATCCGCTTGAGATCGGAAACGATCTGGCTCATCCGGTCCCCGAGGATCCACCCTCGACCAGCCTCCGGTAGAGAGACTCCGTCCGCCGGGTCACCTCGTCCCAGTCGGGGCGGATCAGGGCGTGGGCCAGGGCTCGATCGCGGTAGTCCTGGGCCTTCGCGGGATCCGCGACCAGCCCGCCGAGGATCTCGGCCAGGGTCTCGACATCCCCCGGGGGAAACGTCGCGGCCGACTCCCCCACCACTTCGAGATTCTCCGGAATGTTGGTCGAGACTACACAGCAACCATACGACACCGCTTCCAGCAGGCCGATCGACAGGCCCTCCATGTACGACGGCAACACATAGGCATAGCAGTGGCTGTAGAGCTCTTCCATCGTCTCCCGGCCGACCCGACCGATGAACGCCACGTTCTTCGGCGCCGCGGCTCGGACCTCTTCGATGTACTCCGAGGTGTAGCTGGTCCCCCCGGCAACCACCAGGGTCTTGTCGCCGGGTACTCGCCCCCAGGCCTCGAGCAGATCGTGGAGCCCCTTTTCCGGTGAGATACGCGCCGCAAAGAGCAGGAACTCTCCCGATTCGAGCCCCAGCTCCCGCAAGCGCTGGAGGGGCCGATGCTCACCCAGGACCACCGCGTTGGGGATCATCGCCGGACGTCGCCCGTGCTCCCTCTCGAAATGCCGCTGCAGCGATTCCGACACCACCGCCGTGGCCGACGGGCAGCGCACCGAGGCCCACTCCCCGGCCTGCAAGACCTTCCGCGCGAACCAGCCCCATTTGGCCCGTTGCCAGTCGAGCCCGCGCACCGAGACCACGGTTTTCTTCGACGACAGAACGCGAGGCACCAGCGCCAAGGGTGCCGAGCCGATGGCGTGGTACTGCACGATGTGGAAGTCCCGGAACAGGCAGTCCAGGGTCGCAAGGACCGAATGGGAAATGGTCTCCAGGTGTTTGCTTCGCAGGCAGGGCAACCGGCGCACCTTCACCCCGCGGTGGCTCTCTACGTCGGGGGTAAAGTAGCTGCGACAGTAGGCCGTGACCTCGTGGCCCCGGGCCGCCAGGCGGGAGCCGACCTCTTCGTAGTAGGTCTCGATGCCGCTGTAGGTGCCGACGACTCCCCGGGCGCCGATGAAGGCGATCTTGAGGCTGCTCACGCGTCTCCCTCCGGGGCCGAGAGAATCGAGAGGCCGAAGCCCTTCGTTGCGGCAAGCGACCTGCCGAATGCGGATCCTTCAGCCCCTCGACTGGCCAGCCGCGATCCGACCCGATCGATACGAGCTCTGTGCCAGATGGTCTAGCTCCTTCCGGCGCTGTCCCGGCCGTAGGATTCCGCGGTGATCCGTAAACCCTCCGCCAGGTCGAACCGTGGCCGGTAGCCGATCCCTGCCTCCACCTGGCGGAGATCGGCCAGGGAATGGCGGACGTCGCCGGCACGTTCCGGCTCGTGCACGGCCTCCGCCGTGCCGCCCATCAGGCTTCGGATCTCCCGCACCAGCTCGTTGAGGGTGGTTCGGCGTCCCGCCGCCACATTGTAGGCTCGTCCGCAGGATTCCGCGGGAGCACCCGCCGCCAGCAGATTGGCGTGCACCGCGTCTGCGACAAAGGTGAAATCCCGGCTCTGCTCGCCGTCGCCGAAGATTTTCGGGGCCCGCCCTTCGCGGTAGGCATCGAAGAAGCGGGGAATCACCGCCGCATAGGGGCCGTCCGGGCGCTGCCTCGGACCGTAGACGTTGAAATAGCGCAGCCCCACGATCTCGAGACCGAAGCTTCGGGTGAAGCTCTCACACAGCTGCTCACACATGGATTTGCTGAGGGCGTAGGGCGACAGTGGATTCCCTTCTCGCCCTTCTTCCTTCGGCAGGCCCGGATGGTCGCCGTACACACTCGACGACGAAGCGTAGACGATCCGCCGCACCCCGGCGTCCCGGCAGGCCATGAAGAGATTCGTGGTGCCCCCGACATTGACGGCGATGCTCGTCGCGGGATCCTCCAGCGACCGGGGCACCGAGCCCAGGGCTCCCTGGTGGAATACGAAGGTGGTTTGGTCGACCGCCCGGCGGCAGGCTTCGAGATCGCGCAGATCCCCACGCTGCCACTCGATCCGACCCTGGAGGTGGTCGAGGTTGCTCTCGAGCCCGGTGGCGAGATTGTCGAGAATCCGCACTCGGGCACCCGCCGCCACCGCGGCGTCTGCCAGGTGGGAGCCGATGAAACCTGCTCCACCGGTGATCAGGATCCGCGCTTCCGCGAGCTCTGGAATGCCCATGCTCAGACCCTGGGACGCCCTTCGATCGAGGAGATCACGACCTCGTCGGTCGGCGGCGAGCTGCGGTTCTTGAAGCTCAGGATTTCGGCCAGGGGTTGACGTTCCTGGAACTCGCCCGGGCGCCCGAGCACCAGGGGCTTGAAGACCACCGGTATGGTCTCGAGGAGAATCTTGAAGTCGAGCCCGAGAGACCAGTTGTCGATGTATTCGAGATCCATGTCCATCCACTCATCGAACGGAATCGAGCTGCGTCCTCCCACCTGCCACAAACAGGTGATACCGGGGCGAACGCTGAAGCGGCGGCGGTGTTTGTCCTGATCGAAGCCCTGTACATCGCGTAGAGGGAGAGGTCTCGGCCCGACCAGGCTCATGTGCCCCAGGAAGACGTTGATCAGCTGCGGCAGCTCGTCGATGCTGCTGCGGCGCAGAAAGTTGCCGATCGGCGTGATGCGGGGATCTTCGCGAATCTTGAACACCGGCCCGCTGACCTCGTTGAGATGTTCGATGTCGGCCAGCAGCTGCTCGGCGTCCGGCACCATGGTGCGGAACTTGATCAGGGGAAACAGCCGCTTGTTGAGGCCGATCCTCTGCTGCACGAAGAACACCGGCCCGGGGGATGTGAGCTTGATCGCGGCGGCCACGAGCAACAACGGGATCGAAAGCACCAGGAGCAAGGACATGGAGACCACCATGTCGACTCCGCGCTTCACGACCCCTTGCCAACCTTCCATGGAATGGGTCTTGAGGGTCAGCACCGGCTGGTTGTCGAACATCTCCACCTTGGCCTTGGCCAGGCGCCAGTCGAAGAACTGGGAGATGAAGCGAACCGTGATCCCCTGCTCCTCACACAGGCTGACGATCCGCGAAGACTCGCGGTAGGAGGTGCTGAACGGCAGACCGAGCAGCACCTCGTCGACCTGGTTCTCGCGCAGGTATTGATCGAGGTTGCGGAAGGTCGCCACCCGCTTCACATCGCCTCCTTCGAGGGCCTCTTCCAGACCGTGCCAGTCTTCGTCGACGAAGCCGATCACGCGGATTCCCAGCTCGGGGCGTGCGTGCAGCTTGTCGACGAACCTGCGGGCGCGCACGTTGGTGCCGACCATCAGGACGTTGCGCAGATTGCGCCCGCGCCTACGAGCAGACTCGAGGAACCAGCGCAGCATCAGACGACTGGTGACCGTGAGACCGATGCATACCGTTGCGAACACCAGGAAGAGCTGTTGGTTGTCGAGACGGGTGTCGATGAGAAAAACCGTGACATTGACCAGGAGGCATCCGAGCGCCGAGGCCTTCAGCGCATCGAAGGCCTCGTGGCTCCGCGAGACGAGGCGCCGAGAGCCGTAGAGATCGAAGAAATTGAAGATCCAATGCCAGACGATCAGGAGCAGGGCGGCCTTGCTGAAGGTGATCGGCTTCAGATGATTGTCCATCAGCTGGGCGAAGCTGGGGTAGTCCGCAGCAACCCAGAAGGCCAGGGCGAAGGATCCCGCCATGATGGCGAGATCGACGAGCTTGAAGAATTCGTTGAGAAGCTTTCGCCTCTGGGCGATCATCGGTCAGCCCCACCCGAGCGGTAACGTCGAGCCAGCACGGTCGGTCCATGCAACTTGGTCATCCACGCAATTCTCTACCCGGTCGTGCCCGTTTCGGCCTCGCCCGGGCCTTGTGCCGTACGGGAACCCTCTGCCGCCTTTGTCGCCCGATGCCGCAGAATAGCAGAATCGCCGCCAGGCTCACGATGCCGGGAATCATTGTCGTTGCGATCCACGAAAGATCCATGTCGCCCTCCCCCGACCCGAAGGTCGCCGAGGTCTCTGAGTGTTTCTGATCCTTTTCTACCCTAAGAGCCACACCTTACAATCGGCATTACGTCTCCTCAATCCACCCCTTCTTCGGTTTCGAGCTCCAGCGGGCGGCTCTCCGTCAAGAGCCATCGCCGGAGCCGGCGACGCCAGGACCGCAGCAGGCTCCAGAAGAGCACCCACTGGGAGCCCACCGAGACCAGGGCCACCGCCACGGTAATCGGCAGGGCCTGCTGGTCCCAGCTCATGAATCGCCAGGCGACACCCCCCAGGAGCGCCGCCACCATCGAGATCTGCGGCAACCAAGCCCAGATCGGCAGCCGGTTGGACTCGACCTTCGGAGTGGGAATGAACG
>CAZMEL010000298.1:0-9825 GCA_964565225.1 uncultured Thermoanaerobaculia bacterium
GGGTTGTACGCGCGGTCGAAGGCGGCGGCCGAACGCTCCCTCCTCGAAGAGATCGAGGATGTCGCGATCGTGAGAACTTCGCTGATCTATGGCCTGGAGGAGATGGACCGGGGAACGGCCGGGTTCGCAAGCCGGCTCGCCGCGCGTGAGCCGGTGCGGCTCTTCACCGATGTCCTACGCCAGCCGGTCTGGGTAGAGACCCTGGCCACGGCACTGGTCGAGCTGGCGAGCCACGACTTTCGAGGGTTTCTAAACGTCGCGGGAGAGGAAGTCCTGAGCCGTGAAGCCTTCGGGCGGCGAATGCTCGAATTCTGGCGAGTACGGGAGCTGCACAAGGTCGAGCCCGTGTGCGCTGCAAAAATGGGATTGGAGCTTCCTCTCGACCTGAGGCTTCGCCTCGACCGCGCGCGCGACGTGCTCCGCTGCTCGCTGCCCGGCGTCTCGGAAGTGATCGAACGAGAGCGTGGTTTCTAGGTTTTCCGGGGAGAGGGGCTCAGCATTCGACCGAAGCCCATTCGGTGCAGACCTGGCGAATGTGCATGGGCTCTTCGGAACGAAGGGCTTCTTCGGTAAACCGCGCAATCTCTTCCGAGGGTACCTCGGATCGACGCATGGCAAGGCGTACCGCGCTGACCAGAGCGAACGGATTCCTGCTCCGCAAATGGATATGCAGGCTCGGATACCTCGGAAGGGACCTCATCTCTTCGACCATCACATGGACTTAGACGCGCGAGGTGTCGATTTCGTTCGAATTTCGGCAAGAAAAATAAAAACTGGCGAAATCAGTCGTAACGCAAGGCTTCGGCTGGTTGCGTGCGGGACGCCCGCATCGCCGGCAGGAGCGACGCCAGGGCCGCGAGGAAGAAGAGAATCAGCGCAGCCCCGAGAAGATTCTGGGGGTCCGTGGGTTGGATATCGTAGACGTGGTTGGCGATGAGCTTGCGTAGCGAGAAGGCGAAGGCCAATCCCAGCGCAAGGCCACAGATCACCTGGAGGAAGGTCAGGCGGAAGATGTCGAAGACGACCTTCCCGCGATTCGCACCGAGCGCCATCCTGATGCCGATTTCGTGGGTCCGTATCGTCACGGTGTGAGCAACGACCCCGTAGACTCCTACCGCGGCCAGGATCAACGCGAGGGTCGCGAACAGGGTGAGCAGAAAGGCCAACATTCTCGATACCTCGAGCTGTGTTTCGACTACTTCCTGCATGGTCATGGTATCGATCAGCGGTTGCTGTGGGTCGACCCGGTCGAGCGCGGCCTCCAGAGGGGCGATCTGCGTGCCGGGCTCACCCTGGGTCTCGAGGACCAGAAACATGGTCGGTGATCTCTTGAACCACAGAGATCGCTGACCATACGGGATGTATACGGCGTGCTCCGGCGCCTCCGTGAGCCTCTTCATCCGAACGTCGCCGACGACGCCGACCACCCGCCGGAACTGCGGATAGGGCTCGTTGGGATTCCCCTCGAACTCGAAGGCGATGTTTTGATCGATAGGGCTCTCGGAAGGCCAGAATTCCTGCGCCAGGGACTGGCTGATCACCACCACCCGCTCGGCTTCCCTGCGATCGTCGTCGCCGCTCTGGAACCCTCTTCCCTGGAGCAGAGGAATTCCCATGACCTGGAAGTACTCGGAGCTCACCATCTGGTAGCTGGTGGTCGGCAGGTCGGGAATGCTGGGCAGGGGACGGTCGCCTGCAGCGACGATCGAGCCCCGGTCGACGCCGGAGAGGGGTCGGCTGCTGGTCACTGCGACGTTCTCGAATTCGGGTACCGCCTCCAGCTGTTGCAGAGCCTGATCGAAGAAGCCGGCCCAGGCGGAGCTGTCCTCCCATTTCCACTGCGGAAGGACGAAGCTCGCGGTGAGGATCTTCTCGGTCGAGAAGCCGAGCTCCTGGGAGCGCATCTTCGCCAGGCTGGAGACCAGGAGACCGGCTCCTACGAGAGCCGTGAAGGCGAGGGCGAGCTCGAGCACCACGAGGCCGTGGCGGAGTCCCCTTTGTCGTCGAGAGGTCCGGGATCGCAGAGATCCCAGGGCTCTGGCGAGGTGGAATCTGCTGGCGTTCCAGGCGGGAATCATTCCGACGAGCAGGCAGGTCGACAAGCTCGAGGCGAGAGTGAGACCCACGATCGCGGGGTCGAAGGGGCTGATAGAGACGTTTTCGAGGGTCGACAAGAAGCGCGGCAGGCTCTTCAGCAGGCCGATGGCTGCGACCAGGCCCCCGAGCCCGCCGAGCAAGGAGAGCACGAGACATTCGGCCAGCAGCTGGCGGTAGAGCTGGCGGGCCGTGGCCCCCAGCGCCTTGCGAGTCGCCAGCTCGTGCCGGCGGGCGGCGAAGCGGGTCAGGAGCAGGCTGGTCAGATTGACGCTGGCAACGAGCCACACGAGGATCGCTGCCGCTTGCAGCAGCAAGACCGTTCTCCTGTCCTCGCCGGTCACGTTTTCCCGCAGAAGAGTGGTGGCGAAAGTGCTCCCTTCCTCCGTCAGGGGATGCTCCGAAGCGAGCTCCCCGGCAATTCGGTCGAGATCCTCGCGCATGGTCTCGGCCGTTTTTCCCTCGCCGAGGCGGCCGACCGCCAACAGGCTCGGACGCATCTCTCTCTGCTCGAAAGGGTAGGTATCGCGAAACGTCTCGATCGGTAGCCAGAAATCGCCCAGGGCCGACCATCCCAGGCGTTCGTGGGAAAGACCCTGTGGAAGCACCCCGATCACGGTGAAGGGTTCCCCGTCGAGAAAGATCACCCGATCCACGATGTCGGGATCACCTCCCATCCGGGTCTGCCAGAGCTCGTGGCTGATCAGCACCGTTTTCGCTGCGTTCACCCGGTCGTCGTCGGCCGTGAAGACACGTCCTCGATGCGGACGGATCCCCAGGACCGAGGTGAATTCCCACGAGACGGACAGGCCACCGACATGGATCGGGTCGGAATCGCCGATGCGCAGGTTGTGATGGACGGGGCGAAACATGGCGAGGGTGTCGAAGACCCGCGACCGTTGCTCCAGGTCGAAAAAGGCCGGAATCGAGAGGGAGGAGAGGTCTTCCGAGCGGTCCGTCCCGCGCCAGACGATGTGGATGTCTTCCGGGTTTTCGTAGGGCAGGTTCTTGAAGAGAACCGAAAACGTGAGGCTCAGGATTGCAATGTTTGCGCCCAGACCCAGGGCGAGGGTCACCACACCGATGAGGGTGAAGATCGGGTCCCTCCCGAGGGTGCGCAAAGCAAAGCGCAAGTCGAAAGCCAGGCTCTCCGTCAAGCTCGCATTCCTTCCCATCGGACCACTGGCAGTTTCCGTGGAAAACCGCGGCCGGATCCCAGGTTCGAGTCATCCAGTCCCGATTCGAAACGATCAACCGCGGGGCCGAAGAGCTACAGCAAAAATAAAGTCCTTGATGGACCCAACAGGGAGCCTTGCGATCCTACCTACCGCCCTGTGACACGATATACCCAAGCATACACCAAAGGAACCTGGACTCGATGGCCGGGGGAGATCTGCCCTCGGCTGTAGCCCCTTGCCGAGACGGCCGATTCTTCACCCAATAAGAAAGGAGGCACCCGGATGGGATGCCTCCTCGATTCGGCCCGCGTGGCGGCCGGTCTGCGGATCAGTTGACGGCAACCGGCCGGCGAGGCCGTGCCGGTTGGGAGCCCTTCTCTTCGGCCTCGGTAGCGGCCTGCATCAGGCCCTGGAGCAGATCCTCGATCCACAGCTGGCGGCCCTTGAGGATGCCGGAGGCGACCCGGTACTTGCGGGCGTCGTCATTGCTCCAGAGATCGACGAACAGGCGGCGCACCTTGCGCCGGGCCTGGCGGCAGAAGAGATCCGCCAGCTCGGCAGCGGCCGTCGCCTCGGGCAGTCCGGCGCGACGCATGGCGTGCACCCGGCTGACCGTGGCCGCCATGGCAAAGAGCTCATTCGCGATATCCACCAGGCGGAAGAGGAAGACCTGCTTGTTCTGCAGACCGGCCTGGTGAATCATCATGCCGTGGAAGACCTGGCGCGCGAGCCGGCGAGTGCTGCGCTCCACGAAGCGGAGGTGGCCAGCGAAGTCACCGAACTCGTTGAAGGTCTTCACGCCGGCGAACCAGCGGCTGGGATACCAGGACGCATAGAAGGAGGCGATCTTGGGGAGCGCCTGGAACTTCTCCGCGGGGCTCTTGTCGGGATCGATCATCGCCCCGGCCACCTGCAGATGTTTGTCCACTGCCTCACGCGCCATGAACAGGTGCATGATCTCGCTGGAGCCCTCGAAGATCTTGTTGATCCGGTAGTCGCGCATCAGGCGTTCGACCGGCTCCGCCTTGTCGCCCCGGGCTTTCAGGGACTGCGCGGTCTCGTATCCACGGCCCCCTCGAATCTGCATCGTATCGTCGATGATCTCCCAGGTGCGGCAGGTGTTCCACTCCTTCGCCGCCGCGGCTTCGAGGCGGATGTCGAAGTTGCCGCGGTTGGACATCTCCGTGGACAGGGAGGCGACCGACTCCATCGCGAAGATGGTCGAAGCCATATCGGCGAGCTTGTGGGAGATCGCCTCGTGTTTGCCCACCGGCTTGCCCCACTGCACCCGCTCGCTCGACCACTCGCGGCAGATCCGCAGCGCCTGTTTGGCGGCGCCGACCGAGCTGTTGGGAATCGACAGGCGGCCGTCGTTGAGGGTGGTCAGGGCGATCTTCAGGCCTCGACCTTCCTTGCCGATCAGGTTCTCCACCGGGACCTTGACGTCCTTGAAGGAGATCACCGCATTGGCGAGAGCTCGCAGACCCATGAAGTGGCAACGCCGCTCCACCTTCACACCTTCCCATTCGGTCTCGACCACGAAAGCACTGATCGCCTTGGACTTCGAGTCGCGGGCCATGACCACCAGGAGCTTGGCGAGGGTGCCGTTGGTGCACCACAGCTTCTCGCCGCTGACCAGGTAGTGCTTTCCATCCGGGGAGAGCTCGTAGGTGGTGGTCATGCGAGCGGGATCGGAGCCCACCTGGGCTTCCGTCAGGGCGAAGGCCGAAATCTCTCCTGCGGCGCAGCGGGGCAGGTACTTTTTCTTCTGCGCATCGGATCCGAAGAGTTTGAGCGGCTGGGGCACACCGATCGACTGGTGGGCCGAGAGCAGCGCTGTGAGGTTGCCGTCCACGGCGCCGAGCATCTCCATGATCTTGCCGTACTCCACCTGGCTGAAACCCAGGCCGCCATACTCCTTCGGGATCTTCATGCCGAAGGCGCCGAGCTTGCGCAGCTTGTCCACCACTTCTTCCGGGTACTCGCCCGTGGCGTCGATCTGATCGGCGTCGACGTCGTCGCGGAGAATTTCCTGGATGGCGTTGTAGAAGGCCGCGAACTCGGGGCGCTCCTTCTCCGCCAGGGGATACGGATGGATCAGGTCGAGGCGGAAGTTCCCGAGGAACATCTCCCGCATGAAGCTGGGTTGCTTCCACTCCGTCTGGCGGGAAGCCTCGGCGACCTGCATCGCCTCCTGCTCGCTGACTTGGATCTTTTGATCAGCCATGTCTCACTCCTTTGGGCTACTTCTGCTTCACATTTGGCTCAACCGACACCCACCGGCTCGGAGCTGGGCTCGCGAACCAGGCCGGCGACGGCAAATTCCGAAAGGTCTCGAACCACCCGGTCTCCGTCGAGAGGCCCACCGGGGTCGTACCAGCGGGAAACCCACATCACCATGCCGAGAAGGCTGAAGGCCGCGACCGTGGTGTCGATCGACTTCAGTCTCCCTTCCTGCCGCAGCTCTTCCAGGGTTTCCCGTAACAGATCGAAATACGCACGCTTGCGCTGCGTGATCTTCTGCTTCTGCTCCTCGCTGAGACCGCGAACCTCGTCGATCAAGATCGCCAGGGCACCCGTCTCGTGGGTCAGGAGCCGACCGTGCTCCCGAACGATGATCCGCAGCCGCTCCCCCGGGTCTTCGATGTCCCGAGCCGGCCCGATCACCTCTTCGTCGAGCCGATCCATGGCGAAGTTCATGATCGCGAACAGGAGCTCCTTCTTACCCTTCACGTAGTAATAGAGCCCCGGCTTCGTCAGCTCCACCGCCTCCGCGATCTCGTTCATCGAAGTCGCCGCGAAGCCCTTCTCATAAATCATCTGCGCCGCCGTGCGGTAGATCGTGCCCGCCCGCTCGTCGTCGAATACCGGATGATTTCGTCTGTTTCCAGCCATGTCGGGTACTCAGCTCTTCGATTCGATCCCGTGTTTCTACTTACCGGTCGGTAACCTACGATGCGTAACGAGATCCGGGGTTACCGACCGGTAAGTAAATTGTCCTCCGTCACCCCGATGCCTGTCAAGAGCCTCGATCCGGCCTACTGGAGAGGGACGAGCCGGGTGGTGGGTCGAGTCAGGTCAGGAGACCCTTGTGTGCGGCATATCGCACGAGCTCGGCGGTGTTGTGTACATCGAGCTTGTCCATGAGGCGTGTCCGGTGGTTCTCGGCGGTCTTGATGCTGATGCCGAGCCCCCGGGCGACTTCCTTGGTGGTCTTTCCCTCGACGACGAGGTGGAAGACCTCCCGCTCACGGGGAGTGAGAGTGCGGTACGGATCCTCCAGCCGGAGTCTCTCGGGCCTCCGATACTGCTCGGCGAGCACCCGGGCCGCCTGGGGACCGAAGTATCCCTCGCCAGCTGCCAGAGCTCGCACCGCGGCGAGGAGCTCGGTTGCGGCGCTGTCCTTCTTCAAGTACCCGGAGGCTCCGGCATGCACCACCGGCACGATGTACTCCTCCGCTTCGTGCGCGGAGAGCACGAGGATCCGCGTGTCGGGCCTGGCCTCGTGGATCCGGCGGGTCGCTTCGAGACCACCGAGCCGGGGCATGGTGAGATCGAGAATGACGACCTGGGGCTTCTCGCGCAGCGCCAGCTCGAATGCCTCGAGACCGTCGCCGGCTTCGGCCACCACCTCACACTCGTCGCTCTGGTTCAGCAGGTGCACCAGCCCCTGCCGGACGATGGTGTGGTCGTCGACCACCAGTACGCGGATTCTTCTCATGATGTGGCCGATCCCTGCCCCCGGGGTAGGAGAACCTCGATGCGAGTCCCCTCGTTCGGGGCGGAGATCACCCGGATCCGCCCCCCGAAGATCTCTGCCCGGTCCCGGATTCCGGCCAGGCCGTTTCCCGCGCCATCGCGTGGATCGAGGGCCGCGGGATCGAAGCCCTTTCCTTCGTCCTGGATGACCAGGAGCAGGAACTCTCCGCGGGATTCGAACCGGACTTCGGCGGCTCCCGCGGTCGAGTGTTTGAGTGCGTTGGTGAGGGCTTCCTGGACGATTCGGAAGATCAGGGTCTCGAAATCCGGGTCGAAGGCTTCGGGATCCTTTTCGAGGATTCCGAGCTCGAGATGAATCTTGAATCCGGTTCCTCCGCTGATGGTTCTGCCCAACCAGCGCAGGGCTGGCAAGAGCCCGAGGTCGTCGAGCACCCGAGGACGCAGGAGGTGGGAGAGGCGTCGAGCTTCTTCGAGGCCGACATGGGCGATCTCGACCGCCCCCTGCAGCTGGCTGGCCAGCGGATCCTCGGCTTCTCGGGCCATCAGCTGGAGTCGGATCTTGAGCGCGGTGAGGGTCTGCCCGAGACCATCGTGCAGCTCGCGGGCGATCCGCCGTCGTTCTTCCTCCTGGACCCGCCAGACGGCTCTGGCCAGACCTCGGAATCGGCGCTCCCCTTCCACGAGCTGGCCGAAGAGCTCTTTGTTGTCGCGGTCCAGACGACGAAGGCTCCGAACCAGCTCGTCGAGATCCGCGGCGTTTCCGGAGTCATCCGGCGGCTGATTCTCGGACAATTCTCTGTACCTCCGGCAGGCGGTCGAATGCCGCCCGTTCCGAGTCGTCGAGCGACTGCCGAATCCGGGTGAGCTCCGCGGCGGCCCGCGAGAGCTCGGCTTCGGCCTCCGCCGGCCGACCGAGGTCGGCAAGCACTTCAGCGAGTAGAAGATGCAGGTGATGAGCACCGGCCAATGGGGCTCGGTCGGCGAAGAGATCGAGGGCCTTGCGGGCCTCGATCTCCGCCTCGTCGAGGTCTCCACTCCGCCGCAGCTCCCGGCCGAGGATCAGCGCGCTGTACCAGCGCAGGCGAACGTCGTCGATTCGGACGCTTTCCCGCGCGATCGACGACAGCTCTTGCCGGGCCTCGCCACGCGGCCCGGCTTCGGCGGCGGCCTCGGCAGCCCCGAGCCGAGCCCACAGCTCGGCGCGAAGGCTGCCGCGGCGCACGGCAAGATCCCGGGCCTCGGCGAACCGGGTCGCCGCTGTCGCCACATCTCCGAGGCGCAGGAGCCGGCGGCCACGAAGCCATTGCAGATCCGCCCGCTGCCCGAGGGCATCGCCTGCTTCGACCAGGGACTGCAGCCGGTCGATCTCCTCACCCGCGGCGTCGATCTTGCCGAGATCGAGGTAGAGGTCGGTCCGACGCAGCATGACGTCGGCCAGGGCCCGACGATCTCCGAGCTCGGTGAAGATCTCGAGAGCCTCACCGAAGGAGAAGACTGCGGCCCGGAAACGGCCCTGCATCTGGGCGACACGGCCCAGGAGAGTGAGCGCCACCGCCTCGGCGTCGCGGCGCCCGTTGGCTCGGCTGGCTTCGAGAGATCCGAGCAGGGCTCCGAGCGCCGTGCTCCACTCACCGCTCGCGAGATCGACCCGGGCGAGGCTCTGCTCTACGACAGCTTCCCCTTCGGGATTGCCGATCTGGCGGTAGAGCTCGCGAGCCTCCGACAGGTGCTCCAGGGTCTGCTCGGGCCGGCCGAGCAGGAAATCCATGAAACCCACATTGTTCAGGCTCTCAGCCACGGCCCGTGGATCTCCCAGCTTCCGCCGGCCGCGAAGACCCTCGGCAAAATGCGCACGAGCCTCGCGGAAGCGGCCTCGCTGTTCCTCGAGATGGCCGAGATGGTTCTGAGCGCTGGCGAGCCCCGCGTGGTCGCCGATCTGCTGGCGAACCTCGATCACCTGATCGAGGTCGCGGCGAGCGGCGTCGAAGTCACCGATCTGGGCGTGGATGATGGCGAGATTGAAGAGAGAGGCGGAGTGACCGCGAAGGTCTCCGGTGCGGCGACGGATCTCCGCCGCTTCCCGGTAGCGGCGCTCGGCGTCGTCCAGGGCCCCGAGCTTCTGGTAGGCCACTCCGAAAGCGTTGAGAACTTCTCCCTGACCTCGCAGATTGTCGAGTCGATTGTGGATCACAAGGGCCCGGGTGAGGTATTCGTCGACTGCCCGTCGGCTCTCGCCCTGCAGGATCGAGAACTTGCCGAGAAGGTACCAGGCCTCGGGATGATGTGGGTCGCGCTCGGTGATGTCTCGCAGGGCTTCCGAGGCCTCGGCCATTCGACCGGCGGCACCCAGGATCCCGGCCAGCTCCAGGCGGTCCGACACATCGTTCGGATACCGCTCGACCAGCTCCTCGAACCGCGCCACCGCTACCTCGCGTTTGCCCGCGAGCAGGGCTTCGCGGGCTTCCAGGCGGAGCTCGAGGCGCCCGCCGCGCAGGGTCTGGGCCAGGGCGTTCCGAGTGAGCTCCAGGGCGCGGTCGGTAAAACCGAGCTCGGTCGACACCGCGGCCAGGTGAGCGCTGGCGGCCGGGAACCGCGGAGCGTGGACGAGGGCCTGTTCGAAGGCCTCGGCCGCTGAAACGGGGTCGCCCCGGGCGAGGGCGACGAGGCCCTCCCCATAGGCGATACCGGCGCGGAGGTCGGAGCCGCCCGGTGCGGGCGTGCCGGCGGCGGGTTTGTCGCCGACCTCCAGCCGTCGTCGCAGCTCGGTAACCAGCCGGGCGACGAGATCGATCGTCTCGTCGCCACCTGCGCTCTCGACCGAAAACAGCTGGGA
>CAZMEL010000299.1:0-9804 GCA_964565225.1 uncultured Thermoanaerobaculia bacterium
GGTACACCGCCCCCATGATTTCCTGGTCCGAGGAGCTGTACCGCATGCCGAGATAGCTCGCGACCACCCAGGGTCGATCCAGCACCTCCCGTTCGTCGATCCGCGAGCGGGCGAGGCGCCGCCCGAGCTCGAAAGCCGCCAGCAAGGTGGCCAGCTTGGCGTCGCCCAGCCCCCGGCGACGCAGAGCGCCCCGATCACTGGCCAGCAGGCCGCCGATCCCTCCCCTCTCCCGCAACAGCTCCTGGGCCATCTCCACCACCGACTGCCCGGGGCGGCCGGTGCGCAAGAGCACTGCGACGAGCTCCGCGTCGGACAGCGCGGCTCCACCACTGCGCAGCAACCGCTCTCTGGGTCGTTCTTCTTCGGGCATCCGGCGCAGGGAAAGGGATCCCCCGGGCAACGCGTTCTCTTTCTGTCTCTCGATCTCCACCTGCCCCTCGATTTTCAACTGCTTCTCGATCTCAACCTGCCTCTCGATCTCCAACATCCGACCGCTCCTCCGAGTTGGTGGGCCTCCGGCATGGGCCCTGCAATCTCCTGCAACGAAGAAGCGGTGTCGTTTCGACAAAAATCGTCGAAATCGGCCCGGCCGCCGGGCATTCCACCTTTCTCGGAACGCCCTCCACCCGGGAGTTGCCCTTCCCGATCTGCGATCTTGTCTCCGCCGCCCCGACACTGCTAGCCTCCCCCCATGTCGTCCCAAGCTCTTTCCTTTGGCGGGCTCGACGAGCCCATCGACTACGATTCCGCTCGGGCGGTCGTGTTGCCGGTTCCTTTCGAACGTACGACCTCTTATGGCAAAGGCACGGCTGCCGGCCCGGAAGCTCTGCTGCGAGCATCGGCATACCTCGAGCTCTACGACGAGGAGCTCGACCTCGAGCCCTGGGAGGCGGGCTTGTACACGCTGCCACCGGTCGATCCCGAGGCCGCGGACATGGAAGCGGCTCTCGGCGAGATCGCTCTCGAGGTCGGTCGTCACCTGGCGGCCGGAAAGTTCGTCATCTCGGTGGGGGGCGAGCACAGCCTCACCTACGGCCCGTTGCGGGCGACCCTGGAGAGATTTCCCGAGGTGGGAGTCGTGCAGCTCGATGCCCATGCGGACCTGCGCGATGAATACGAGGGAAGCCACCACAGCCATGCGTGCATCATGCACCGGGTCCTCGACCTGGGCGTGCCGTCTCTCGCCGTGGGCATCCGGTCCCTGTCGACCCCGGAGGCCCGACTCATCCGCGAACGGGAGCTCGCCGTGATCTGGGGCCACGAGCTCGACCGCGCCCGGGAGCTCTTCTCCGCCCGCCTGCGAGACCTTCCCGAGGAGATCTACCTGACCTTCGACGTCGATTTCTTCGATCCCGCCTTCGTGCCCGATACGGGTACTCCCGAGCCGGGTGGCGGCAGCTGGTATCCGACCCTCGAGCTCCTCCGCCTGCTCTTCGCGCACAAACGAGTGGTGGCCATGGACATCGTGGAGCTCTCGCCTCGCCCGGGGCAGACAGCCAGTGACTTCCTGGCGGCCAAGCTCCTCTACAAATGCCTGGCCTACAAAATCATCGGCCGCTAGCCGGCATTCCTCCGACCCTTCGACTTGGTGCTAGACTCTCGACGTTTCCAGGGTTAGCCAGCATGGATCAGATCGGCAAATACGAGATCCTCGACAAGATCGGCTCCGGCGGATTTGCGGTCGTGTACAAGGGTTATGACCCTTACATCAAACGCTCCGTGGCCATCAAGGTCTGTTATTCCCGAGACCCCGAGACCCGGGAACGTTTTCAGCGGGAGGCCGAGATCGCCGGCCTGCTCGAGCATCGCAACATCACCGCCGTCTTCGACGCCGGAGTGCACGAGCAGACACCCTACCTGGTCGAGGAATACCTCTCGGGTGAAGATCTCGCCCACATGATCCGGCGTCGGGAGCCCGAGCCTCTAGAAGAAAAGCTCGACTTCCTGCTCCAGATCGCCAGTGGCCTGGGTTATGCCCACACCAAGGGAGTGATCCACCGCGACATCAAACCCGGCAACATCCGGGTGCTGGACAACGGCCGGGTGAAGATCATGGACTTCGGCACCGCCAAGCTGGCGAATGTCGAGAGCAACCTCACCCAGACCGGCATGACCCTCGGCACCGTGGCCTACCTCTCTCCCGAGAGGCTCCTCGGACAGGCTTCCGGCACCAACTCCGACATCTTTTCGTATGGCGTGCTCGCCTATGAGCTGCTCTCGTTTCGCCGCCCGTTCTCCGGGCGCAACATCCCCAACCTGATCGATCAGGTTCTCAACGCGTCGCCGATCCTGCTGCAGGAGGTCTGGGCCGACTGCCCGACCATGCTGGCAGAGGTAGTGCACCGCTGCCTGCGCAAGGATCCCGGTGAGCGCTACAGCTCCTGTGAGCAGGTCCAGACCGATCTCGAGACGATCCGCCAAGATCTCTTCCCCAGGACCCAGACCGTCACCACCGAGCCGCCGATCTCCGGCACGGTGATCTCCGTCCAGCTCTCGGGTCTTCTGGAACGGGCCCGGGAGCTCTTCGACAGAGGCAAATACGAGCGAGCCGCGGTGCTGCTCGACGAGGTTCTCGAGATCGCTCCAGAGAACCGCGATGCCAAGCAGCTCCTGGCGTCGTGCCAGGCCGCCATCGACCGGGCGCGCGGTGAGACCACTCCGATCCCCACCACCAGCGAAACCCAACCCCTCGGCGGTGCCTTCGAAGCGCCCGATGCTCGCCGTCGCCGCAAAGTGCAGGAAGCGGTCACCAGCATTCGCAGCTTTACGGCCACGGGCGAGCTCGTGCAGGCCGCGGAGGCTCTGCGATTCGCCGCTCGGTTCCTCGGAAATTTCGAGGAGAACGGCGATCTACGCAAGGGTATCGTCGACCGGCTGCGCCAGGGAATCCTTGAGCTGAAGAGCTCGGCCATGCACCGCGCTCGCGACCTGGTCACCCAGATGGAGGCGCTGCACACCAAGGACCAGCTCCCCCTCGAGCTCGCCGAGACCTTCACCGAGTGGGTCGACGACCTCGACCCGGAGAATCTCTCGGCGCGAGGCCTGCTCGAGCAGGTCCGCCAGTCGCGCCACCGCTCCCAGCCGCCCGCGGAGAGCGACCGCAAGCGCCAGGAAGCGGTGTCGAGCATCGAAAAGCTGCTCGACGAAGGGAACCCGGAGCTGGCCGCCCAGGCCCTCGATTTTGCCGTCCGTCTCTTCGGCGAGTTCGACCAGGTTCCTCGCCTGCGGCAGCGGATCGAACAGGCACGTCGCCCGCGTGGCTGAGGCCTGCGATCCCCCACGGCCTCTTCTGGAACCGTGGTAACATCAGCCGTTCCCAGGGAACTCGAGGAATCCGTGTGTGGTTGAGAAAATTGGCAAATATTCGATCATCGAGAAGATCGGGGTCGGAGGCTTCGGTGAGGTCTACAAGGGCTACGATCCCTTCATCAAGCGGCACATCGCGGTCAAGACCTGCAACACCACCGATCAGGAGATCCGGAATCGCTTCTTCCAGGAAGCGGAGATCGCCGGCAACCTCAACCATCGCAATATCACCACGGTCTACGATTTCGGCATCCAGGACAATCTTCCCTACCTGATCCAGGAGTATCTCTCCGGCGAGGATCTCGATCGCAAGATCAAGCGGAAGGAATTCCTGCCCTTTCCCGAAAAGCTCTACTATCTGCTGCAGATCGCCCGGGGTCTGGCCTATGCCCACGCCAACGGCGTCATCCACCGCGACATCAAGCCGGCCAATATCCGGATTCTGGAAGACGGCACGGCGAAGATCATGGATTTCGGCATCGCCAAGCTGGCCCAGCAGGAGACCGGCCTCACCCAGACCGGCATGACCCTGGGAACCGCCGCCTACCTCGCTCCCGAGCAGGTGCGAGGAGACTCGGTCGATCACCGCACCGATCTGTTCTCCTACGGAGTCCTGGCCTACGAGCTGCTGACCTACCAGCGCCCATTCCAGGGCAAGCAGATCTCCACGGTTCTCTACGAGATCCTGAACAACACTCCACGGCCGATCCAGGAGCTGTGGCCCGAAGCACCACCCTCCACTGCGGCACTGATCGAGCGCTGCCTGCAAAAAGACATTGCGCTGCGCCCGCGCGACGGGAACGACCTCCTCCGGGAGCTGGAAGCGGTCCAGAAGGAAGGACGTTCCAATCAGGCTCGCTACGAGGATGGTCCCACGATCCAGCTCACCGGGCCCGAAGCTCGGGCCCTCACCGATCCGCCGGTTCCGCCGCCACATTCCGGAAGCGAGCCCCTGCCAGCAGAGCAGCAACCTCGCCCCGCGGTGGAGACCACGCCGTCCCAGGCGACCCAGATCGGGGCGGTCACCACTCCCCACCGCTCGGTGGAGCTGCTCGATCGGCCCGCACCGACCGAGCAATTCCCCGAGAGCTCGTTCGCCGACCTCCCGAGCCAGCGGAGCAACACCGACTCCCTCGACGACATCGTGTTTGCCGGAGATCGGGAGCGAGACGAGATCTCGAGCACCGGCCGGGTGCAGAAGTCGCCCTCCAGCTTCGGCGGCATCTTCCTCCTCCTCTTCCTCGCCGCCCTGGCCGGGGGCGTCGGCTGGTGGTTCGGCAACAACAAACCGGGCGCGGAGACCGAGGAGGTCGCGGAGACTCCCGAGGACGTGGTGGATCTGGCGCCCGAAGACGTCGAGCCGCCGCCGGGAACCGAATCGGAACCCCCTCCCCAGCCGGCGGCGCCGATCGAGGAAGAGCCCGAGCCAGAAGAAGCGGCTCCGATTCCGGCCACGGTGGTAGTGCCCTTCCCCGAGTGGACGGAAGACATCGAGCTCCAGCTCGGCGGCCGCACCTGGAACCTCGATCGCAGGCGCCAGCTCTCGCTGCCGCCGGGTACCTATACCGCGACGTTTCGACTGCAGCTCGGGGACTACGAGACGAGCCGATCGACCCAGGTCAAGCTCGGCGACGGTGAGCGTGTCACCCTCGCCTCCCCCATTCCCCAACCCGGCTCTCTGAGCGTCCGCCCGCTGCCCGCGCGGCCCCAGGGCAAGGTTCGGCTCGGCTCCGAGGAGCTCGGCTCCAGCCCGATTCGCCAGATCTTCATCGCCCCGGGTGAGCATACTCTGGAGATCCTGCCGGCCTCGGGCGAAGGAGAGGCCATCGCCAAGTCCTTCACCGTCGAGCCGGCCCAGGAAATCATCGTCTCCTTCGATCTGGACCAGGGCCAGATCTCCATTCGAACCAAGGATCCAACGGGATGAGATTCGGCCTTCTTCTCTATTCGCTCCTCCTCTTCTTCGCTTCTGTCCTCCTCTCCCAGACTCCGGCTCCGACGCCGGTGGCCCAGGTCCAGGAAGAAGAGCTCAACGAAGACGGCCCGGTCGACCCGGCGCCGTCCGGCGTGGAAGCGCGAGCTCCTGGCCTCGATGCCGGGCTCGCCGGGCTCGAACGCTTGGCCGAAGAGAGCTTCGTCCAGGACGACCTGCCCACCGCCATCGCGCTCTACCGCCAGCTCGCCGACCGTATCGAGACGCGCCACCAGAAGGTGAAGACTCTGGTCACGATCGCCTGGTTGCAACATCTCTCGAGTCTTGATCGCGAGGCCCTGCGCACTCTCACCGAGGCCTTCGTGCTGGAACCCGAGTACCCGTTCCGTGCCGAGCTGTACAGCGAATCGTTTCGCGATCTCTTCTACGAAGGCCAGCGCCAGGCGATCGACGAGCGCACGCACCAGGCCGCGTTGCGGGTCCGGGCGGGAATCGACCACCTGCGCCAGCGCGACTACGCGGCGGCGAGACACGAGCTCGAGCAGGCACTGGAGCTGCGTCCCGGGCAACCGACGGCGCTCTACAACCTGGCCCTCGCGAACCTGCACGACGGCAGACCGGACGAGGCTCTGTCGGGATTCCAGAAGCTCCTGGCCCTGGAGTCGAGCCAGCCCGGCATCATCAGCTCGAAGATCCGTTCCCTCGCCCTCACCAACCAGGGATTTCTCTACAACGAGAGAAGCCTCTACGCGGAGGCCGAGGAGGCCCTGCGCAAGGCGGTGACCGCCGATCCCCAGAATCTCTCGGCCTGGTCCAACCTCGGCGTGGCTCGCCGCAACCTCGGCAAGAGGTCCGAGGCGGCGGAGGCCTTTCGCCAGGCCTACGAGCTGGCCCCCGACCAGCCGACGGTGATCAGCCACCTCGCGACGGCCTATGTCGACGCCGAGGACTGGGTGTCGGCGGTGGCCCTGCTGCGCGATGCCACGAAGCGTTTCCCCGACAACGCCGGCCTTTGGCTCCATCTCGGAGTCGCCCAGGTAGGTCTCGGCAACGGCGCGGAGGCCGTGAGCTCGTTCCAATATGCCATGGCTCACGATCCCGAGGATTCCGGAGGTTGGGCCAGCTCCGCCGCGGTGGAGCTGGCCCAGCACTATTACGACACCGGCGTGCCCCAACGCAGCCTGGAAGCCGCCGACCGGGCCCTGAGGTGGAAGGCCGGCGAGGTCAACGCCTGGCTCTACCAGGGCCTGGCCAAGAAGGCGCTCGGTGATCTAGCCGGCGCGCTGGAGAGCCTGGAGCGTGCTCGCGCACTGGATCCAGCGCGAGCCGAGACCCACAACAACCTCGGCAGCGTTTATTTCGAGCTCGACAGGCGCCAGGAGGCCATCGAATCGTTCGAACGGGCTCTGGCCATCGAGCCCGGCTTCGCCAGCGCAGAGGAGAACCTCGCCGCGATTCGCCAGCCGGGGAGCGGACGCCTGCCGCCGCCAAGCCCCGTTCGGACTCCGCCACCGCCGCCACCGCCGCCACCGGTTCGGCCAAGGCTCGGGGTGGCTTTCGCCGATATCGACTACTCGGCCCTGGGCCTCAAGGGAGTCATGGTGAATCGTGTAGAGCCCGGCAGTGCGGCCGAGCTGGGAGGCCTGGCCAAGGACGACCTGATCCTGCGGGTCGACGGAACCGAGGTCACGAGTCCCGAGAGCCTTCGAGCCTACGTCGCCGATCGAGCTCCCGGCTCTCGCATCGTGCTCGACCTCCTGCGCGCCAGCCGGCCGCACCGACTCGAGATCGAGCTGCGGTAGCCGGCGCGGAAACTCTCAGGGCAGGCGCTCGCGGATCGAGAAGCTCTCCTGGCGGCGGAAGTTCTTGAAGGTGAGCATCTCGGCCAGCAACCCCGTGGTCAGGCTCTGCACGCCGAGCAACATCAGCAGGATGCCGAGCTGGAGCAGCGGCCGGAAGGAGAGCACCTCACCGAAGAAGAGCCAGCCCACCAGCAGGTAGAGATTGATCCCGGTGCCCAACAAGATGGTCGCCAGGCCGATGATGCCGAAGAGGTGCAGGGGGCGGCGCATGTAGGTGGTGATGAACAAGACGGTGATCAGGTCGAGCAGGCCCTTGTAGAGGCGGTCCCAGCCGTATTTGCTGGTGCCATGGCGCCGCGGCTCGTGGGCCACCCGGATCTCCCCCACGCGAAATCCCTTGCGGCTCGCCAGCACCGGGATGTAGCGGTGGAGCTCGCCGTAGATCGCCACCTGCTCGAGCACCTCCCGCCGGTAGACCTTGAAACCGCAGTTGAAGTCGTGCAGGTCGACCTGGGCCAGGCGCCGGGTCACCCAGTTGAAGAGCTTCGAGGGCAGGCGTTTGTTGAGCGGATCGCGCCGGTTGAACTTCCACCCGGAGACCAGATCGAGATCCTCCTTCTCCAGTTGCTCGAGCATGCGAGGAATCTCTTCCGGCACGTCCTGGAGATCACCATCGAGGGTGATCACGATCCCGCCTCGGCTATACTCCACTCCGGCCGAGAGCGCCGCCGCCTTGCCGAAGTTGCGACGAAAGCTCACCAGCTGGATTCTGGGATCTTCGGCGTGCAGCTCGCGAATCCGCTCGACCGTGCGATCGCGGGAGCCGTCGTCGACGAAGAGAATCTCGAAGGTCCGGCCTTCGCTCTCGAGCACGGCTCGAACTCTTTCGCTGAGCTCGCCGACCGTCGCCTCTTCGTCGAGCACCGGCACCAGCACCGAGATCTCCGGCGTCTCTCCGGCAGCTTCCTCGGCCGACACGTGGTCGGCGGCAATGGCAGGGGTCATGGCCAATTCTTTCTCCTCGTACCCTTGGTGCCCGGGCGCGGCGTCTCTCGAGCGAGCACGCCACCGCATTTTCCGGTGCGGTGCACGTTCCGGGCCGCGGGCGAGTTTAGCAGCCCGATTCGTCCTGGGAAGCACGGATGTTGCGCCTCGGCCTCAGCGCATCAACCGATGGTACTGCTCCTGGGTTTCACTCATCGGCTCGACGCTCAGCTCTTCCAGCAAGAGCTCCTGCAGTCGAACATATTGACGGCGAACCAGGTCGCGGCGCCCCTGTGCCGAATACAGCTCCATGATCGCGAGATGAATGCGCTCTTCGAAGGGCTCTTCCAACAACACGGAGCGCAGGGCATCGATCGCCAGCGTCTCGTTGCCGAGGCGGGTCGCCAGTCTTCCGAGATCCCGCAACAGGCGCAGGTAGCGCCTTCGGAGCTCCTCTCGCCGCTGGCGAGCCCAGGGTAGCTCTTCGTCTCCGAGAAGAGGCCCTCGGTAGAGGCTCCAGGCGCGACGCCAGAGATCCAGGACCGCCTCGGGCTCCTCCTCGATCCGGCTCTCGCCCTGGGTGGCCAGGGCCTCGAACCTCTCGACGTCGACCTCCCATCGAACCGCGGGATCGAGAGCGTACCGACCCTGGCGAAACCGCAGGGTCTTCGGCCCGCCCGCGAGGGTGCGCCGCAGCAGGCTGAGAGTCGGGTGGAAGTTCCGCTGCACCCGTTCCGGATCGACATCACTCCAGATCGCCTCGATCAGCTCGTCTCGCCCCGCCCGGCGCTCCGGTGCCAGAACCAGGAAGACGAAGGTACGAAAAGCTCGCTTCAAGGTCCATTCGAGTGCCATCCGCTCTCCACCCTCGGTCCGAAACCAGACCACGGGATCTCCCAACAGCTGGATCTCGTAGCTCAGCGATTCCAGGGGAACCGCCACCACCCGCGGCCGGGATCGTGGCGCCTCGGTGGGAGCTTGCCGGGGTTGCGACTCCTGCGCCGCCACCTCGCATCCCTGGCGTCGGGCGATCTCCTGCGCGAGCTGCCACCGGCTCCGATCGACCGGTTTCGGCTCTACCCACGCCTGCAAACATCGAGGCAGGCGCGCGACCTCCGGGCGTTGCGTGGGAAGGAGCAGGCCCCAACCGTGCCGAAGACTCTCCAGGGCGGCCAGCTTCCGCGGCTCTCGATACCACAGTAGGCGCCAGACGCCGAGATCGATGTCCTCGAAGGTGACGAGATGCCGCAGGGTTTGTCGCAGCTCGGAGTCCAGCGCGGAGAAGATCTGACGCTCGAACGCGCCTCGCATTCTCTCGAAGCCAGCTCCCTCGAGCGCCCAGCCTGGGGCCGACGTGCCGAGAAACCAACGCAAGGGCCGGAGCCAGCCCTCGGTGTGCTCGAAGGCGTGTCGGAGAGCCTCCTCGGAGAGAGCCCTCTTTCCCGGTTGCACCCGGGCGGCCCAGCTCCTCCACTCGTCCTCTCGGAGAAGAAAGTCTCGCGGCTCGATTCGGATCTCCGGCAAGGAGACCGTCAGAGAACGAAGGCGTGCCGGATAGACGAGCCGTCTCCTCGGTCCCAGCCAATCCACGGCAGCGAGCAGATCGCAGTCGGACGGCGTTTCGCGGCACAGAATCCAGGGCGGCTCCGCGCTGCCTCTGGAAGTCTCGAGCTCTCGCAGGGAATCGAGGGTGAGGCAGGTATCGCCGAGCTCGCCCTCGACGACCTCGAGGAGCTCGCGGGATCCACTCCCCGGCCAGCCCCACAGCCGTATCAGGGG
>CAZMEL010000300.1:0-9756 GCA_964565225.1 uncultured Thermoanaerobaculia bacterium
CCGCCACGGTCTCTGCGTCGCCAGTGCCGGTGGGCGGTTCGGAGGAGGTTGCGGCAAGGTATGCAGGCTCGTCCTTGGACAGCAGGTCGGCAGCGAAGCCGAAGGCGGGCAGGGACTTCTTGGATGCGCCGGTTCCCGCCCCATCTCCGTTCGGCGGCTCGGAGCCCTCCGAGGCCGTGGTCGGTTCCTCTGGAGGTGCTTCGCGGGGCTCCTCGCCCGAGGCGGTCTGGCTCGCCTCTTTCGGGTTGCGCGGGCGGTTTCGGGAAGGTCTGGTCGGTTTTCTACTCATCGCTCGTGGGCACCGAGGGAAGGCGACAGGTTGGCGAGAGCCGCCGGGTCGAGGATCATGATCACTCTTCCGTCGCCGAGAATCGTGGAGCCCGAGATTCCGGTGGGAGTTCCCACGATATGGTCCAGCCCTTTGACCACAATATCATGAATCCCGGCAATTTCATCGATCGCCAGGGCGCGGTACCGGCCGTTGACCTCGATGATCACCAGAAAGCCGTCGCGGTCTCCGGCCTCCGCCGTCTCGAAGGTTTCACCGAGGTCCAGGACCGAGACCACGCGGCCCCGCCAGCGCAAGACCCGCGAGTGATTCACCCGGTGGACCTGGGCGGGGTCGGTGCGCAGGGTCTCGGTGACCGCCGCGAGGGGAATGGCATAGTCCTCTCCATCGGTCTGCACCACGAGGGAGCGCAGGATCGACGCCGTGACCGGCAAGCGCAGGGCGAAAGACGTACCCTCGCCCGGCTCGGAGCGCACCTCGATGCGGCCGCTCTGGCGTTCCACGGTCTTCTTCACTGCGGACAGGCCCACGCCACGGCCGGCACCGAGATCGGCGCTCTTGCGGCTCGAGACCCCTTCTTCGAACAGGAAGGCGAATTCGTCTTCTTCGTGCGGGCTCGGCGTGAGACCGATCTGTTCCTTGAGATCCGACGTGTCGATCCCGGCGCCGTCGTCCGAGACCTCGATCCAGACCTGGTTGCCTTCGAGAGTTCCGCGCAGACGCACCACGCCGACTTCGCTCTTGCCCGCCCGCAAGCGGTCCTCGGGGGACTCGATGCCGTGGTTCACCGCGTTGCGCACCAGATGACCGAGAGCCTCCGCGGCGGTCTCGAGCAAGGTCTTGTCGATCGGAGTCTCGCCGCCGTAGATCTCGAGCTCGACCTTCTTGCCCTCCCGCACCGATTCGTCGTGCACGACCCGCCGAAGGGAGCGGAAGAGCCCTTGGAGAGGGACCAGGCTCAGGTCCATCACCTGCTCTTGCAGTAGATTGAGCGTCTTGCCCAGGGCTTGCTGGGCGATTTCCACCTCTTCCCAGGCGCTGGCCAGACGATGCAGGAAGTCGCCCTGCTGAGGGGCGTTGGTGCTCAGGAGCGCCTGCCCCTGGTGAATGGCGTCGAGCAGGCGGTTGCGGAAGATCAGGGTCTCGGCCTGCAGCTCCACCAGCTGGTCGATCTTGGAAAAGGGAACCCGTACGCTGCCCGCCGTTTCCCAGGAAGTGACGGTAGGCTCTTCTACCTTCGCCGCTTCGTCCGGACTCGCCGGGGCGACCTCTTCCTCGGCGGCCACCGCATCGGTCACGGTATTGCCGATGGTCTCGAGGCCGCGCCGGAGCTCGTCGAGGTCGCCGAGCAGGCCGGTCAGATCGGGGGTCTCGAGATCGAGATCCTCGACCCGGTCCTCCATGCGGTGGGTCAGCTGCTGGAGCTCGGAGAAGCCCATCATTCCGGAGTTTCCCTTCAGGGTGTGCAACTCCCGTTTGGCCTGGGCGAGAGCGGTCTGCACCGCTTCGGCATCCCCGCTGCGCAAACGCAGCAGGAGGGCCTCGACCTCGTCGGCTCGCTCCCTCGCTTCGAGGAGGAATTCGCCGAGTAGCTCCTGGAATCCGCTCTGATACATCGCGTAAGTGTCGTCGCCGCGTCGGCCGGATGTCAAGCGGCTCGCGGTCCGGCATCGGGGCGTGGAGGCCCGTGGCGCAGAAAGTCAGGAGTCATCGGTAGTTGGAGGCAATCCCGAGTTGCGCGACTCCGCATCCATGGGCTACTCTAACCGCCGAGTGCACTCCTGGCAGCCTAGCGAGCACCTAATAGCGGGTTGCGATTCCCCGAGCCCTTCGCCTCGGTCGGAGGTGGGCCGGAGGCAGGAACAGGTCAATACAGGAGGATGAGGTGCAACCGCGGAAGATCCTGGTGGTCGACGATTCGAAGCTGATTCACAAGATGTTCGAGGTGCTGCTTCGGCAATTCTCTCTGATTCATGCCCACGATGGCCTCGAAGCTCTGCAGTGTCTTGGGAATCATGCCGAAATCGACCTGATTCTTCTCGATATCAACATGCCGCGCATGAGCGGTCTGGAGTTTCTCAAGACCGTCAAGGCGGATTCTGCTTTCAAAGAGATTCCGGTGGTCATCATCAGCACCGAGGGCAAGGAAGAGGACACGATCCGGGGCCTCGAGGCCGGAGCGGCGGCGTACATCAAGAAGCCGTTCGGGAATCAAGAGTTGCTGGAAGTGATCCAGAGATTGTAGGTCCCGGAAATCGCAGTGATGGAAAACACCGCTCCGCAAGATCTTCTCGCCAGCCTGGGCTCTTCGCTCGACCGGGCGAGAGAGCTGTGCAAGCTGCTCTCCGAGCATCCGGCGAGCCAGCCGGCGGCACCCCATGCCGGCGGACGGGTCCTGGAGCTCGAAGAGGAGGTCCGGGCCGCCGAGCGCGACCGCGAGGAGCTGACCACCCGCCTGGTCGAGGCGGAGCACCAGCTGGGCCGGCTGATGAACCTCTACGTGGCCACGTTCCAGCTCCACGCGACCCTCGATCCCAGCGAGGTCCAGGCGACCATCGCCGAGATCGCGGTCGACCTGCTGGGAGCGGAACGATTCGTTCTGCTGCTGCGTGCCGAGGGCTCTGACGATTGCGAGCTGGCCCTTTCGCGGGGATTGGAGGAAGACGGCAGCGGCCTCTACTCGGGCAACAGCTACACCGGCGGCGATCCGCTGGTGGATGCCGCCCTCGACGACGGAGTCTTGCGCATGGGGCCGGACGAGTTCTCCGACGTGATCGCGGCGGTACCCCTGCGGGTGCAGGACGCGATCGTCGGGGTGCTGGTGATCCTCAAGCTCTTCGACCACAAGACCATCCTGCGAGCCGAGGATCGCGATCTGCTCGATCTGCTCGCAGCCCACGCCGCCTCGGCCCTCTTCGCGGCGCGGGTGTACTCGAACACGGATCGCAAGCTGCGGACCCTGGAGAGCCTGGTTCAGCTGGTCCGCAGCACATGATGCCCCGACTCGAAGGGCTCTTCACTCCATTTACAGCCTGTAAGACCTACGGAGAGACCCTGCCTTGAGCCTCAACGGCAAGCTTGAAGACGTCTCTTTGGCCGATGTCATGCAGTTCGTGCATCTCGGTCGCAGAACCGGCACCTTGTCGCTGTCGCGAGGACGCCAGGAAGCCGAGATCGGTTTCCATCGCGGCCAGATCGTCAGCGCCTGGGCGCCGGGCTCGAAGCGGCTCGGGGACCTGCTGGTCAGCGAGCACCTGGTGACCCCCGAGCGGCTGCGAGAGCTCTTGCGCAAACAGGCTTCGGAGCAGCCCCGGCGGTCCCTGGGGCAGGTGTTGGTGGCCACCGGCACCCTCGAGTTCGAGCAGATCCGCCGCGCGATCGAGAAGCAGATCGAGACTTCGATCTACGAGCTCGTGACCTGGACCCACGGATCCTTCGAGTTCGCCCTCGACGAGCTCAAGCCGATCGACGACATCGCCATGTACCCCGGTGATGTGATCCCCAAGCTGGACCTCAACACGCAGATGGTTCTGCTCGAGGCCGCTCGGATCCTCGACGAGGCGAAGCGGCCGGGCGGGCCGGGCGAAGCTTCGGCTGAAGATCGACGCCCGGAGATCCAGGAACCCTACGACAGCGACGACGAAGGGCTGCGGCGCACCGGGGAGGCCAAGGCGCTCGACCACGTGTCCGCGGCGATCGAAGGCCTCGACGACGTCGAGATACCGCTGCAGGAGGGACAAGAAGGTCTGCTCCCGGAAGCAGCGCACCGACGATTGCAGATCGTCTCTCACGACCGGCCGCTGGCCGACGAGCTGAGCTCCATGATCCGCCCGGAGATCGCCGTGGTGGTCCGCGTACCCTTGCGCGAGGCCGGAACCCGTCTGCCCGGCGAGCCGACTCCGACCATCGTGCTTCTCGACATGCGCGAAGGGGCCCACAGCGACGAAGATCTGCTGGCGATCCGCCGTTCGCGCCCCCGCTCCTCGGTGATCGCCATCGTCGACTCCCAGGACCGAACCACCAAGGCCTTCGAGTCCGGGGCCGTGGCGGCCATCACCGCCGACCCGGTGGCGCTGGCGGCGTGTTTCCACAGCCTGGTGCGGACCCTGCAGGACGCCGGCCCGACCGCGTCGCAGAGCAGCTCCTCGGCCTCGAGCACCCGCGCCGGCTTCGCCCGGCTGCGCCGAGTTCTCGCGGACATCCGTTCGGGTCTGCTGTCGGCGACGATGGCTCTCAATTTGATGCACATCATCTCCGAGTCCGTAGAACGCGGGGTGCTCTTCCTCGTGCGCCGCGAATCCCTCACGGTGCTCGGAGCCTTCGGATTCAGCGTCGACAATCGCCCGCTGGCCGAAGTCACGCGGTCGATGGAGCTGAGCCTCGAAGGAGAGAATGTGCTCACCCGCTGTGTCAACGACGGGCAGCCCCGTTCCCTCGACTTTGCTCAGGCACAGCTACCCGATGAGTTCGCCCACACCGTGGGACGTCCTCGCAGTGGTCAGATCGTCGTCTTCCCGGTTCTGGGAGCCGAGCGGGTCATCTCGGTGGTCTACACCGACAACGGCAACAACAACCACGAGATCGAAGACATCGAGCTTCTCGAGCTGGCCACCGCCCAGGTGGGCGTGGCCTTCGAGAACGAGCTCCTGCGCCGGCAGATCGAGAGCGGTTGAGAGGCTTCCTCGATGCCCGGCGCCGCGGGACTGCTCCTGATCTTGAGCGCCCTGCTCGGCGACGACGGACGACGGATGCCGGACGGCCTCCACCCGTCGCCCTGGCTCGCTTCTCGTAGCGCATCCCTGTGGATCGTCTTTCACCAGCAGGAATCCTGGCAGATGGCCTTCGCTCTCGACGCGAGAGCCGCTACCAACAGCCAGCACGGCTGTGCCTGTGACGGCCTGTTGCCAGCGCTCGAACGTTCGAGGTTGTTCCTGTTCGCCCCCTACTACCGCAACTCTGAAGGGCGCGTGCGGGAAGGAGGAGAGCTGGCGGTGGACGTGGCCGAGCATCTCTTCAAGGCGCAGCTGCTCTTCGTGCTCGAAGGGGAGGTGGAATCGAAGAGCAAATATGCTCGCTGGGCAGCGAAACGGGCGAATCTTCTCTTCGACGAGGTTGCGCCGGAGCTGCGCCAGGGTGCCTACCTCGAGGCAGTCTCCGATTTCGGTGCTCATCGATTGGCCATGGCCAACGAGATGCGGAGGCTCATGAGGCGCGCCGAGGCCCGGGGAGAGGATCCGTGCCGCCTTCTGGCACCCTCGGTGCCTCTGGCTCGGCTGTGGCACGGGAGCTTCGGCCACGAAGGGTATTACCCGGGAGGGTACTGGCAAGAGCCGGCGACCCCAGATTCCGCGGGCAGCTGGCGCAGAACCCGTCGTACCCTGATGGGCAGCGACAAACGATCCTTCCTGCGGCAGATTCTGCAAGAGACGTGGACCGGCGACGCCGGTCGGGATCTCGGAAGTCTCTGCCGTGAGCTCGGAGAAACGAGCCCTTGACCGAAACCCTGCGCTTCGAGGTCGCCCGTCGGTTCGATGGCACCCGTCTCGATGTCTACCTGCCCCAGGTGCTCTCGGAGGCCATGGATCGGAGCGTGAGCCGCCGCGAGATCCGCAGGGCCATCTCCCGGGGCGGCGTCTGGATCGGAGGGCGCCGGGTGAAGGTCCAGTCGCGGACCCTGCGTGCGGGGCAGGAGGTCCGTGTGTCGCTGGGGGACAGGGAAGAGGAGGCCACGGAACCGCTCTGGGAGCCTCGGATCCTGCTGCAGGACCGCTTCCTCCTCGCCGTCGACAAACCGTCGGGGCTGCCGACCCAGGCCACCCGCAGCGACGATCGCGGGAATCTCTTCGCCGGGGTCCGGCAGTGGTTGCGCCACCGGCATCGTTGCCTTCCTGCGAGCTCGGAGCCTCCCTACCTGGCTCTGCACCACCGGCTCGACCGCGGCACCTCGGGAGTGGTCTTGCTCTCGGTGAGCCGGCGAGCGAACCGGGGACTGGCTCGTGCGTTCTCGGGCGGGGGAGTGTCCAAGACCTACCTCGCCCTGGCCCTCGATCCCGAGCGGCAGATGCCGGCCGAGCCCTGGACGGTTCGCAACCGCCTCGCGGAGGTCTCGAGCCGTGGTCGAAAGATCGCCATCTCCGTCGACGAGCCGGCGGACCTCGGAGACCTCTCGGAAGAGCCGCCGGGCCGTTCGGCAGAAACCCGATTTCGCTGCCTGGGCCACGGCCGGGGTGTCGCTCTGGTCGAAGCGCGACCCAGGACCGGTCGCATGCACCAGCTGCGGGTCCATCTTGCAGACGAGGGTTTCCCGGTGGTCGGGGACCGGCTCTACGGCCCGGAGGATCGAGCTCCGAGCCGGGGTGCCCGCCAACGTTTGATGCTGCATGCCGCGATCCTGGAGCTCGAACACCCCGTCACGGGGGAGCTGCTGCGAATCGAGAGCCCTCTGCCCGACGACTTTCGACGCTTGCTCCTATCCAGGGGCATCGACCCGCCTCGTTTCGACCGTGATTGACGCTCGGAAAGATCGACGACAGAGGAAACAGCTTCGCAGCGGTTCTTTCTATGCGGCACCTCATCCAATACACTAACAGCCCGTGGTGAAACTCGAACCGCGCTGCGAGCGGCCCTTTTCCGCCAGCTCAGCGTTGCAGAATCTCGAAAGATCACCGGTATTCCTGCGATTCTGCGCCTCGATCTGACGAAAAAAGGCTCGCTCTCGCTTGCGGTCGACTTTCACCACGGGCTGCTAAGGGAGACCGCGTGTCTGCACCCTTTGATCGGCGTTCGCCCTCTCGACCGACGCCATCCCTCCATAGCAATACTCCAGGAATTCAATCCATGAGCGCACGAGAGTCTCGCACCGCACGGACCCCGAGTCGATCCGGCAACCGGCCGGCCGGGCCCTTTCCCACTCCTGTCTCGTGGCGTGGCGCCTGGCGCGTCGTGCTCTTCTGCCTTCTCGCGGGTCTTCTGGCCGGAGTGGCCGGGGCGCAGGTGGGGATCGGAGTCGCGAAGGACGAGTCCGTCAGCGGTCGCATCGTGACCCTCGATTTCGTGATCGAGAATTTCGCCGCCGACACCCTGAGCGACGTGTCTCTGGTGGACGACCTGGATGCCACCTTCGGTGCCGGCAACTACACGATCCTCTCCGGGCCGACCGTGGCCAGCGAAGAGACCACGATCCTCGCCAACGCGGGATACGACGGCAGCGGTGACACCGAGATGATCGCGTCCGGCACCCTCGCCGTGGGGGAGGTCGTCGAGATCGAGCTGATCGTGGAGATCGAAGCGGTGGTTGACCAGGGGCTGGGTCTCGGTTTCTATGCCAACCAGGCGACCGGCAGTGCCGTGATCGGTGTGGGCATGCTGAGCCTCGGAGGTGGCTTCAGCACCGACCTCTCGGACGACGGCACCGATCCGGATCCCGACGGCAACGGGGATCCCGGAGATGCGGGAGAAGACGATCCCACGCTCATCGACCTGTTCGCCAATCCGATCCTCGGCGCGGCCAAGACCGCGACCCTGGCGGGCACCCAGGTGACCTTCGATTTCTACCTCGAGAACTTCGGCAACCGGACCATGGTGAGTCTGTCCCTGCCCGACGACCTCGACGCGGTCTTCGGCTCCGGGAACTACAGCATCGTCACGCCGCCGGTCTTCGTCGACGATCCCGGGACCCTGACCCTGAACGCGGGTTTCGACGGCAGCGGATCCCGGGAGCTGATCGCCTCGGGCATTCTCGTGGTCGGGGATACGGCCCGGATCCGGGTCGTGGTGAATGTCGACACCGTGACCGATCAGGGCGCCGGCTTCGGGGTCTACCAGAACCAGGTGACCTTCTCCGGCACGACCTCCACCGGGGCTCCTTTCAGCGACCTCTCGGATGCCGGGATCGATCCCGATCCCAGCGGCGACGGGCAGCCGCGAGACGAGGACGAAGAAGATCCCACGGTGTTCGTGATCGGCCAGGAACCGGCGATCGGTGTGGCCAAAGCTGCAACGGTGAACGGAACTGTCGTGACCCTGGACTTCTTTCTCGCGAACCTGGGGAACGAGGACCTCGAAGAAATCGTCTTGGCCGACGATCTCGACGCGGTCTTCGGCGCTGGAAACTACACGGTCACCGTCCCGCCGACGGTGGTGGCGGGAGCCATGACCGTGGTGCCCGACGAAACGTTCGACGGCGAAGAGAGCCAGGCCCTCGTGCTCGCCGAGAGCACCCTGGCGGCAGGCGCCACGTCACAGGTCCAGGTCGTCGTCCGGGTCGATGCCCTGGCCGACGTCGGCCTCGGGCTCGGTGTCTATCGCAACCAGGTGAGCGTCGTGGCCGAAGGCATGAGCGGCGGTGTGACCGGCGACGTCTCCGACTCCGGCACCGATCCCGACTCCAACGGCAACGGCGATCCCACCGAAGCGGGGGAGAACGATGCGACGAATTTCGCGGTGGGTGAAGTGCCTCTGCTCGGCCTCGCCAAGCAGGTCCGGGTCCTGCCCGGGTCGACTGCCTCCATCGATGTCGGCGGGACTCCGCAAATCAACTTCGGACCGCGGGTGGTCGTGACCCTGACCCTCGAGAATCTCGGCAACGTGACCGTCGACTCGATCTCCGTCGAGGACGATCTCATCGCAGTCTTCGGCAACGGGAACTTCGGCACGATCATCAGCAACCAGTTTCCGGAGGTCACCCTTGCGGGTGCTGGAAGCCTGAGCCGCGAAAACACCTACAACGGATCGACCAATCAAGTTGTGATCTCCTCCGGCTCCCTGGCTCCGGGCTCGGTGGCGACCATCGTCTTCGAGCTCCTGGTGATCGACGTCACCGATGTCGGCGATGGATTGGGCGTGTACGAGAACCAGGCCTCGGTGAGTGGGCTGGGACCGTCGAGCGGCATGACCACCGACCTCTCCGGCCCGGGGGACCTGGCCGATCCCGACCAGAACGGCGACCCCACCAACGACGGAGAAGACGACCCCACTCCCTTCATCATCGGCTCTTCGATCGGTGTCGCCAAAACGGCCTCGGTGTCCGGTAGCACGGTCACCTTCGATCTCTACCTCGAAGTCTTCGGCCCTGCCGATCTCACGGAGCTCTCCCTGATCGACGATCTCGACGCGGTCTTCGGCGCCGGGCGGTTCACCCTGAGCTCGGCTCCCGTCTTCATCGACAACCCGGATACGGTCCTTCTCGATCCCTCGTACGACGGCACGACCGCCAACTCCGAGCTGTTGGCACCGGGCTCGTACCTGGCACAAGGGGATACGGCCCAGATCCGTTTCGAGGCCACGGTCTTCGAGCTGGTCAATCGAGGGAACGGCCTCGGGGTCTACAGCAACCAGGCGATCGCTACAGGGACCCAGCCCGGTGGCCTGGAGGTGTTCGATCTCTCGGACAGCGGTACCGAGCCCGACCCCAACGAAGATGGCGATCCTTCCGGCTTCGGAGAGGCCGATCCCACACTCTTCACCAT
>CAZMEL010000301.1:0-9737 GCA_964565225.1 uncultured Thermoanaerobaculia bacterium
GCTGGAGACAGGCGCCGGGTCGCCGCCCACGCGGGAGATCGTGGGCCAGTACCTGACCCTCGGGTTCTGGCACATCCTGCCCGAGGGTACCGACCACGTGCTCTTCGTGCTCGGCCTTTTCCTGCTCTCGGCCCGTTTCCGGCCGCTGCTGTGGCAGGTCACCGCCTTCACCGTGGCCCACGCCGTAACCCTCACCCTCTCCACCCTGGGCTGGATTCGCCTCGATCCCGGGATCGTCGAGCCGCTGATCGCACTGTCGATCGCCTGGGTCGCGATCGAGAACCTGCTGACCCAGAAGCTGCAGCCCTGGCGTCCGCTGATGGTCTTCGCCTTCGGTCTCCTGCACGGTCTGGGCTTCGCCGGGGTCCTCGGCGAGCTCGGTCTGCCGGAGGAGGAGCGGATCTCCGCCTTGCTCGCCTTCAATGTCGGCATCGAGCTCGGCCAGCTGACGGTGCTGGGCCTCGCCATGCTCACTCTCGGGTGGTTTCGCGACCGCCCGTGGTATCGCCGCTGGTTGACCGTTCCCCTCTCTCTGGGGATCGCCGTCATCGGCCTCTGGTGGTTCATCGAGCGCCTGTAGCCGAGGCCAAAGCGCCTTTTACAGCGAATTTACGGGGCGAGCTCGGACCGTGGAGCCCGCTTGGCGTATGTTCATCATGCACAGTGAGCAAGACGGTAGGTCTCGGGGCCACGAGGTTCGGAGCCACCATCCGCCCGGCTTCTTGCAACGGGATCCACACGGGTTTAGGATCGAGACATCTTCAGATCGGAATGAACGATTGGACATCGCGAAGGATGCAGCGATTCGAGCTGGCGATCCGCCCCCGCGACCGATCCTGTCTCTGGATCTCATCTTCAGACTGACAACTGATGCTCGGAGAGGAACTTATGAGAGCGCTGCGAGTCGTCTTCTGCCTCGGACTCTGTATTGCTGCCCTGCCGGCGGCCCAGGCCGGTGAGTGGACTCACTGGCGAGGTCCCGACCACAACGGAGTCGCCGAGGCTTCCGGTCTGGTCGCGACCTGGGCCAAGACCGGTGAAAACCTGATCTGGCGAGCCGATTTCACCGGCCGCTCCACCCCGGTGGTCTTCGATGGCCGGGTGTGCGCCACCGGCCGCCACGGCGAAGGAATCGACCGCCTGGAAACCGCCGCCTGCTGGAATGCCGAGACCGGTGCCAAGATCTGGGAGCACCGCTGGCCCGTGTACCAGACCTCGGTTCCCTGGACTCGGGTGAGCTGGGGTGATCCCGCCGCCGACCCCGAGACCGGGTACCTCTTCGTGCAGGCGGTCAACGGCGAGCTCTACGCCTTCGATCGCAACGGCGACGTGGCCTGGAAGTGGCAGCTGGCCGAAGACCTCGGCCGCTTCTCCGGCTACGGCGGCCGTACGAACTCTCCTGTCGTCGACGAGAACCGGTTGATCGTTCATTCCATCAGCTCGGTCTGGGGCCCCCACAAGCCGGGTGGCGACCGCTACATCGCCTTCGACAAGAAGACCGGCGAGATCTTGTGGATGACCGACCGCAACGGCCCGCCCGCCGCCGACCTCAACACCTACTCCACCCCCGTGGTCGCCGAAATCGGCGGACGGCGGCTGCTGATCACCGGCGGCGCCGACGGTTGGATCCGCGCGCTCGACGCGCGCAGCGGGGTCGACGTGTGGAAGTTCCGGCTCTCCCAGCGCGGCCTCAACAGCTCGGTGATCGTCGAGGGCGACACGGTCTATGCGTCGCACAGCGAAGAGAACCTCGACAACGCGGTGATGGGGCGTGTAGTGGCCATCGACGCCACCGGCAGCGGCGACGTCACGAAGAGCCACGAGAGGTGGCGGGCCGACGGCCTGCAGGCCGGCTATGCCTCCCCCACCATGCTCGGCGACATTCTCCTGGTGCCCGACAACTCGGCCAATATCCACGCCTATGACGCGAAGACCGGCCAACACCTGTGGGAGAAGAACTACGGCACCGTGGGCAAGGGCTCGCCGGTGGTCGCCGACGGCAAGATCTTCATCACCGAGACCAACGGCAACGTCGCCATTCTCGAGGCGAATCGCGAGGGAGCCAAGGTGCTCGACGAAGAGCATCTCGAAGTCCCCAGCGGCCGCTACGCCGAGATCTACGGCTCCGTCGCGGTGGCCTACGACCGCGTGTACTTCACCACCGAGGAGGGAATCTACTGCCTCGGAGACAAGACCAAGGCCTTCGCCGCCGAGCCGAGCGCGGCCGCGCGGACGGCTTCTGCGACCAAGGCCGCGGCGCCGGAAGACGCCGTGCCCGCCGTGTTGCGGGTGGTGCCCGGAGTGGTCGTGGCCCGGGCCGACGACAGCGTGAGGTTCCGGGTCGAGGCCTTCGACGCCATGGGCCGGCCGGTGGCAGCGCCCGACGAGATCCAGTGGAGCCTCGGCGGCCTGCCGGGCACGATCTCCAAGAGCGGCGAGCTGAGCTTCGACGACGACGCCCTCTCCGGCACCCAGGTCGGTACCGTGACCGCCAGGGCGGGCCACCTCGAGGGAGTCGCCCACCTGCGGGTCGGCGCCGAGCTGCCCTGGACCGAGGATTTCGAGACTGTCGAGATCGGCAAGGCCCCTGCCTCCTGGCTCGGAACCGGCAAGGGCGCCAAGGTCGCCACCGTCGACGGCTCCAAGGTGCTCGAGCAGCCCAAGGCCGCCCGCGGCGCGCCGCGAGCCAATATCCTCATGGGGCCCTCGTACCTGCAGGACTACACCATCCAGGCCGACGTCAAGGGCAACGAGGGCGGCACCCGCCGGTCCTCACCGCGCACCGACGTGGGCATTCGCAACAGCGGCTACACCGCCGAGCTCCAGGGCTCGCACCAGCGCATCCAGATCAGCTCCTGGACCTCCGAGCGCCGCATGTCGCAGTTCTTTCCCTTCCCCTGGGAGATCGGTCCCTGGTACACCCTGAAGCTGCGGGTTGACTACGAAGGGGAAGGCGACGCCGCCAAGGCGATCGTTCGCTTCAAGGCCTGGAAGCGCGACCAGCCCGAGCCGGAGGAATGGACCGCCACCGCCGAGGATCCCCATCCGATTCGCAACGGCGCTCCCGGCCTCTATACCTTCGCACCGGTTTCCGCCTACTTCGACAACGTGCACATCACGGCAAACCCGTGAGCCCTGGTGTAGTGCGTCGCCCGGTCTGTGTTGCTCCTCCTCGAAAGATCACCAATATTCCTGTGTCGGAGCGCCTTGACAGGACGGGAGATGGCCTCGAATCCAAGGCACCATCTGTTTGACGCACTACACTAGCAGCCAATCAAGCGAGCCCAAGATGCCCAGAAATCTCAAGACGACCCAGACGATCTTCGACTTCCGAATCCATACCCTGCTCGGTGTGCTGCTGCTGGCGGCGCCCCCGACCTTCGCCGATGGGCCGGTCATGTTCGGCCACGGCCCCGACCGTAACCAGATCTCCGACGCCACCGGCCTGCCCTCGGAATGGGACATCAAGAGCGGCAAGAACCTGCTGTGGTCCGAGGCGGTGGGCTCCCAGAGCTACGCCGGCCCGGTGATCTGGGGTGGCAAGGTCTTCGTCGGCACCAACAACGAGGGGGAGCGCAACCCCGACATCCAGGGCGACAAAGGTGTGATCATGGCCTTCGACGCCAAGGAGGGCACCTTCCTCTGGCAGATGGTCCACGACAAGCTACCCGAGACCAAGTTACACGACTGGCCGCTCCAGGGCGTGTGCTCCACTCCCTACATCGAAGACGGCATCCTCTACTACGTGTCCAACCGGGCCGAAGTGGTGGCGCTGGATGTCGAGGGGCAGACCGACGGCAAGAACGACGGCAAGGTCCAGGACGAGGTCGACCGCACCGCCAAGGGGGGCGACGCCCTGTGGATCACCGACATGATGGGTGAGCTCGATGTCTTCCCCCACAACCTGGCCACCAGCTCTCCCCTGGTCGTGGACGACCTGATCTACGTTTCCACCGGCAACGGGGTCGACGAGGGTCACATCCAGGTGCCCTCCCCCTTCGCCCCGAGCTTCATCGCCGTGAACAAGAAGACCGGCGAGGTGGCCTGGGAGAACGCCACTCCCGGCGAAAACATCCTACACGGCACCTGGACCAACCCCGCCTACGGAGTGATCGAGGGCCGCGCCCAGGTGATCTTCCCCGGCGGCGACGGCTGGCTCTACTCTCTCGATCCCAAGACCGGCGAGGAGCTCTGGAAGTTCGACGCCAACCCCAAGGACTCGGTGTGGCGCCTGGGTGGTGCGGGGACCCGGAACAACCTCATCTCCACCCCGGTGATCTACGACGACAAGGTGTACATCGGTGTCGGTCAGGATCCCGAGCACGGCGAGGCGCCGGGCCACTTCTACGCCATCGACGCCACCCTGTCGGGTGATGTCACCGACAAGGCCAAGGTCTGGCATCGTGGCGGGGAGGATTTCAACCGCACCATCTCCACCGCGGCGATCCACGACGACATCGTCTACATCACCGATCTCTCGGGTTTTCTCTACGCCCTCGACGCCCAGACCGGCGAGCACTACTGGACCTACGACGCTTTCGCCGCGGTGTGGGGCTCCCCCTACGTGGCCGACGGCAAGGTCTACCTCGGCGACGAGGACGGCGACATCGCCGTGCTCGAGGCCGGCAAGGAGATGAAGCTGCTCGCCGAGCACAATCTGGGAGCCGCGGTCTACACCACTCCGGTGGCCCACGGCGACACCCTCTACATCCTCGCCCGCAACCGTCTCTTCGCTTTCAAGGAGGGCATCGCGCCCAAGGCGGCCGCGGCGAAGACCTCGGCGGGACAATAAATGGACGCGGCCCTGACCCAGAAAGTCCGCGAGGCCAGGGAACGGCTCGACGCCCACGTGCGGGAGATCGTTTCCTGGCACTTCGATCCCGCCACGGGCTGCCCGTTCTGGCTCGAAAAGGCGAAGACCTTCGATTTCGACCCGCGCACCGATGTTCGCGGCTACAACGATCTCAAGCTCTTCGGCCCCTTCCAGGACGAGTGGTTGCGCGGCGGTCCGATTCGCCGCTGGGTGCCCCGTGGGCTCAGCGACAAACCGCTCTACGTGTTCGAGACCGGCGGCTCGACCGGAATTCCCAAGAGCCGGATCAACATCCAGGACTTCGAGATCGACTACGAGCTCTTCGCCGACTCCTTGCATCCCGAGAGCTTTCCCAAGGGATCCGACTGGCTGATGCTCGGCCCCAGCGGGCCGCGGCGTCTGCGCCTGGCGATCGAGCACCTGGCGCAGTACCGAGGTGGGGTTTCGTTCTGCATCGATCTCGATCCGCGCTGGGTGACGAAGCTGGTCAAGCAGCAGAAGTGGGACGATCTCGACGCCTACAAGGAGCACATCTCCGACCAGGCGCTCAAGATCCTCCGCGCCCACGAGATCAAGTGCATGTTCTCGACCCCCAAGCTGCTCGAGCACCTGGCGGGCAAGATCGACCTCGTGAAGGCCGGCATCTCCGGGATCTTCTGCGGCGGCACGGAGATGAACGCCGAGTTCCACCGCTTCGCACGGGAAGAGCTGGTCCCGGGCGCCGACTTCGTGCCGGTGTACGGCAACACCCTGATGGGCCTGGCCCGGGGAGCACCGTTCGACCCGGCGAATCCCGACTACACCATCACCTACTACCCGCCGGTACCCCGGGCGATCTTCGAGATCGTCGATCCCGACAACCACGATGTCTCGGTGGGTTACGGCGAGACCGGCCGGGTGCTGCTGACCACCCTGACCCGGGAGTTCTTCATGCCCCGCTTCGCCGAGCGCGACGAGGGCGAGCGCGCCATGCCGCTCGAGATCTATCCCTGGGACGGGGTCAGCAACCTGCGCCTGTTCTCCCGCTTCGCCAAGACCGTGGCAGTCGGCGTGTACTAAAATCGATGGTAGAGATGGGTTCCTCGCCGTGGGGGACCTCGAAGACCTCCTTCGAGAAGCCGTGCTCCAGGGCACGGCTTCTCTCGTTTGCGGAGCCACCCGGGACCGGGCTTCAGGGGCTGACCGTGTCCGGCTCGATGCTCTCCGGCCCGTAGCTCGCAGACGCAGCGTAGGACGAATGCCTCCCCTCCTCGGCGACGCGAAACGCCTGCTCCGCCAGGGAGAGGTACCCGCGGGCCAGGGCATCTGCACGGAGAGACAGCAGGCGGGTGCGGGCCGCGTCGGTCTGGCCGGCGCGCAGCTCCAACTCCCCGAGAGCGATACTGGCGGCCGCCGCCAGGATCCAGGCGCCTCCACGTTCCGCCCGCTGGCGAATGCCTCGAAGGGTCGAGGTCGCGCGATCGAGATCTCCCCGTGCCACCCGCACCCGGGCGGCGGTGATCGCGAGCTGCACCTGGTCGAAGTCTGTGAGAGCGCCCGGCCCGAGGCTCTTCTCCACTCTCTCGATCACACGCTCGGCGTCGTCGAGCTGCCCGGCGGCCAACAGAGCCCGTGCGAGGGCCCCGTAGGCAGCCGATGATCGGCCATTCCCTTGTTCCGACTCCTCCAATGCCTGCCTCGCCATGCGCTCGGCAGCGGTGAAGTCGCCAGCATCGGTGAGGAGCCGTGAGAGCAGAGCACGGCTTTTCGCGAGGCCGAGACGGTCTTCGCTCTCGGCCCGGAGCCCGATGGCATCTTCGACCAGATCCACGGCATCCGCCGGGTCTCCCTTCTCTGCCGCCACTCGCGCCAAACCATCCAGCGCAGAGGCCAGCCAGGCCGGATCCCGCGTCTCTTCCCAAATCGCGCGAACACCGGCAAAGGCGAGCTCGGCGGCCTCCAGGTCCCCCCCGATCAGCCGCGCAGATCCCAGGTGGAGTCGGATCGAGCCGATCCGCTCCTGATCTTCCTGCTCTTCGGCACGGCCCAGAGACTCCTGCAGTCTCTCGATCACCGCCTCGTTCTCGGCTATGAGCCCGACCTCCGACCCTTCGGCACCGAATCGGTGCAGCGAGGCAGACTCGGCCACTCCGAGCACCTCGCGCAGGCGGGCACCCATGAAACGAACCAGCTCGAAGAGATCGCTGCTCGGGCCGCTCTCGGCGACGTTGACGAGAGTCTCGCCGGATGCCGCCGACTGGACCCAGAGGTCGACCCGCAGCTGCTCTTCGTCCTTGCCGTCGATTACCAGAAAGAAACCGAACACGACTCGCTCCACGCCCAGGGCCTCGCGCAGCGCCCGCCCCTGCTCGGCAGACGGCGGCTCGGGCCCGACCCAGGAGAGCCCCCGTCGGGAATCGGCGAACGTCGGCCCGGAAACGGGGCGGAGCCGAGGTGAGAGGGCCATCTCGGAGGCGATCATCTCGGTGAGGGCGGTCGAGAGCCACTCGTGCTCCCGCTGCTGCGAGAGATTGTGGAATCCCAGCACCGCTGTGGCGCCCCAATCGTCGAAGTCTTGCATCGTCCGGGAGGTGCCTTCGGCCCGGTCCGCCGTCGGGGCCGAGGAAGTCCGAATATCGGCCTCGATCCCGTGTCGGTGCCCGAGGAGCAGAACCAGAGAACAGAGCAGGAGGGTTGCAAAGCTCAGCGAGAGCGGCTTCTTCGGCATGGGCACCACGATGCGCTGGTTACGCCGGGGGCTCGTCCGGGTTGTCGTCGGCTGCGAGCGGGATCCGGTCCCGGTCTCCGGGGCCTCGGCCGCCCGGGGCTCCGCGACCGCCGACGGCAGAGGGCCTACCGGCGCCAACAATCGGTAGCCGCGGCGTGGAAGGGTCTCGATGAAGACCGGCGACTGCGCGCTGTCGCCCAGAGCTCCCCGCAGCTCCGAGATGCAACGGGGCAGGGCGCCGTCCTCGACCGCGGCCCCCTTCCAGACTTTTTCGAAGAGCGTTTCCTTGGCGACGACCCGCCCCGCGGAACGGGCGAGGAAGACCAGCAGATCCATCTGCAGAGGTCGCAGGCGAATCTTTCGCTCCGTGTTGCACAGCTGCCCGTCTTCCGGATGGACTCTCCAGGCACCGAGCAGGAAGCCTCGGCGCAAGGATTCCCCGTCGGAGGGCTCCGATTCGGATCCGTAGGTGCCAGACTCGACCATGACCCCGCCCCCAGCGTTGGTCAATCGTTCGAAAGAAAGGTTAGGCAGAGAAAATAACACATCGGCGGGCTCTGATCAAGATGATCCGGTGTGGCCCCATTCACCTAAACCCTGTAGATCGTTGTATATACAGGACCATCCAGGGCCCCGAAGGGTTCGAGAAGGTCTTTCGAAGGACTTCTCGAAAAATCCCTATCGAACGTAGACCGAAGACCGAGATCCGGCCCTCGGGCGAAGGAATCCGGAGCGGTTCCCGAAGGTTTTCATCGCCCCTCGATGGCATCGTACCTCCAACATTCTCGATGTGATTTCGCCGAGTCTCGGATGGGTCTCCCATCCGTCGAAGGAACCCGGAAAGCGCTCCGGGTCCCGATTGGAGTCGGCTGCTCATGGAGAGCAGCCCAACGCAAGGAGTCAAGGAGGTTTCTGATGAGAGCAATGAGGCAACTGTGTCTGGCCGCGCTCGTCCTGGCGGTCCTCGTACCGCCCGCGACAGCCGGCACCTTCCGGATCGTCGGTCTCGACGATCTGGTCCGCACCTCGACCGCCGCGATCGAGGGTGAGGTGCTCGACACGATCTCGTATTGGGACGAAGAAGGGCGAATCATCGTCACCGAGGCCAAGGTCCAGGTACACGACCGGGTCTTCGGCGACTCGGCCAGCATCCTGCGGGTCAAGACCTTCGGTGGCCGGGTCGGCGACTACATCGTCGACGCTCCCGGCTTTCCTACCTTCGAGAAGGGCGAGCAGCTCTTCCTGTTCGTCAAGCCCGCCGAAGGTGAGGAAGACATGGTCCGGGTGACCGGCTACCAGCAGGGTCAGTTCCGGGTCCACGTGGATCAGGACGACGTGGTCCGTGCCGATTCCGCCATCGACCTGGGCTCGCACCTGGTCGAGCTCGACGGTACGTCGAAGCGCCTGCCCGCCAGCCTGCCCTTGAGCGAGCTCAAGGAGCTGGTTCGTGAAGAAGCCGAAATCGCGAGCGGTGAGAGCCGCTGAGCCCTCTGAGGAGTGGGAATCATGACGAAAAAGATCCTGATCAACTTCATCGTCCTGGGCGCGCTGGTCGCCTCCAGCCTGTCCGCCTACGTCCTTCTCTCGCCTCGGCGGGCGTGGGATTTCACCCCCAACGTGATCGTCGACAACCGCGGCAACCCGACGGTGGTCAACGTTTCCGGTAGGGGTCGCACCCAGGTGCGCAACGCGATCCGCTCCAGTGCGGCCTGGAACGGTGCCGGCGCCGGTACCGTGGTCAACGCCTCCCTGGGCGACGTACGCGGCAGTCGCTTTCGCCTCGGCGACGGCATTCCGATGCTCAACTTCCGCGACCCGATCGGCGCCTGCAACGGCAGCTGCCTGGCCGCTACCTTCACCGGATTCTTCACCAGCCGGGCCGGCACCGATCGCATCGACGATGCCGACATCGTCACCAACCCGAACGTGAACTACTCGGTGCCCGGTGACACCTGCTCCGGCAACGAGTTCCGCCTGGAAGGTGTGATGGTGCACGAGGTCGGCCACCTGCTCGGCATCGGCCACACCAACGTCGGCGGCGCCACCATGTTCCCTTCGGTTTCGCCGTGCAACAACGGCCCGGCCTCCACCGCATCCGACGACGAGGCCGCCGTCCGCGATCTCTACTAGAACCTGCACCGGATTCGTCACCAGCGGCCCGCCGGCTCCCAAGCCCGCGGGCCGCGACAAGTACGGTGCGCGTGAGGGAAACGGATC
>CAZMEL010000302.1:0-9731 GCA_964565225.1 uncultured Thermoanaerobaculia bacterium
CCCCCTCCTCCCCGACCAGCTGCCGAGCCTTGCGCAGCAGCTTGCGGGCCGCTCCGAGGTCTCCGGTCGCCACCGCCAGCTGCCCCAACGCCGCGTGGGTCTCGGGATCTTCCCGCCCCAGGGTCACGGCCCGGCGGTAGAACCTCCGAGCGTCGTCGAAGCGTCCTCCCTGGCGGCTGATGTCCCCCAGGGCCAGGTAGGTGTAGGGGTTGCGGAGCGGGGAACGGCGGAGCTCTTCCTCGTATCCCTCGGCCTCGGCGATCCGGCTCTGCTGCCGCAGGAGAGCCGCCAGATTCTGGTACGCCGAGTGGGTCGCCGGATCGAGCGCCAACGCTTCCTTGTAGGCGATCTCCGCCCCGTGAAAGTCGCCCACCCGGCGGCGAGCCACCCCGAGATTGACCCAGGCGCTGGGGAGCTCTGGGTCGAGCTGCACCGCGTATTCCAGCCAGGAAAGGGCATCCCCGACCTGCCCTCTCTGGGTCGCCTCGGCGCCACGATTCGAGTAGAACATGGCGATGGCCGTGAAATCGGAGATGCGCTGCACCCGCCGATGATCCTGGTTCCCGAACTCGGAGAAATCGAAGATCAGCGGGTTCTGGGGGCCGCCCCAACCCACGGCGATGTGATCGGAGACCACCACCAGGTCTCCTTCTCTACGGAAGGATTCCAGGTTCTCGACCGTGAGGAAGTAGGCGGGCACCCCGACCTCCCGCGCCATGCCGAGGAAGAGGTTGGTGAAGGCGAGACAGTTGGCCTGGCGCGAACGGAAGACCTCGCGGGCCGTGCCGGTGTAGCCCCACACGTACTCCAGGCGCATCTGCGAGGGATCGAGCAGGCGCTCTTGCAAGGCGACCAATCGATCGTCGGGCAGGAGCTCGGGGGGTGCCGTCTCGTGCGCCCAGGCACGCATCTCGTCGTCGAGCTGGTAGGGCAAGACGATCCGGCTCGGATCGATTCCGCGCCGTGCCATCTCCACGGCCAGCTGCCGCACCGTGTACACCCCGTCTTCCGCAACGCTGGCACAACCCGAGAGCAGCAGCACCATCCCGAGGCCGAGAGCGGACGGGATCCACCTCTCGAAACGCCGCTCTTCATCGGATGGCGGGCGGCGCCAGGGGCGGACGGATGGGTTGCTTCGCGAACCGGCCATGGGGCTGATGTTCGAGTGTCCTCTCCAGACGGTGCGTTTCTCTACTGCTCGGCCTCTACTATTGTAAACGTTTCCGGCCCCATCTCGGTTTCGTCCCGAGCGGCCTCGGTCTCGTAGCGATGGCGCTCAGCGCCGCCGGCCCAGTCGACCGAGCCACAGCGCGAGCTCGGGTTGGCGAGTCCACCAGGCCCACGCCAGGTAGGTGGCGATATAGGTCGGCAACACCAGCAGTCCTTGCCACAACCAACCGCGCCCGAGCAACATCCACCAGAGAGCCAGGGCCGGTGCCGAGGCCAGAGTCGCCGTCGCCAGACGGCGGAGAATCACCACCCAGGGTAGGGTCAGACCAGGGATCCGACTCGCCAGCTCCCGACGCAAGAACCACAGCTCGCACCAGGCTCCGGCGCTCGAGGCCAGGCTCAAACCCACCGCCCCGAGGTGCAGAGCCTTGGGAGCCGCGACCAGGGAGAAGACCTCCGCCACCGAGATGCGGTCGAGAGCCACCATCAAGGGAATCCCGATCGAGCCCTCGAGGGCCAGGCGGTAGGCGGCGATCCGAGCCGGCGTTCGGGTATCCCGCAGAGCGAAGAAGGAATTCTGCAACAAGCGCGAGAGGGTCGAGGCCAGGAGCCCCAGGCTGTAACCCACCAAGACGGTGTAGACCAGGTACAGATCTTCGTCGGTAAACGATCCCCGGCGGTAGATCACCGCCGCTGCGAGCACTCCGAAGACCAGGAAGCCGACGACCGCCGGGCAGACCACGAAGGCCGACTGGCGCAGGGCCCGGTCGATTCGCGTGCGGATCTCCTTTCCGGCTTTCTCCGGGTCGAGCCGCGAGAGCTCGGGCAGCTCGGCCGCGGCGATCGACAGGCCGAAGGCGCTCATCGGCAGGTTGTAGAGGGTGCCGGCGAAACCGATGGCGCTCGGCGCTCCCCCTTTCAGGAAATTGGCCAGGAAGAGATTCAGATAGAAGGAGAGCTGCACCACTCCCCGCCCGGCCAGGGCCGGACCGAGAGCCTGCAGGGCCTCGCGTACCCCTTCGACCCGGGTCGACAGGGAGAAACGAATCGGTGGTGCGGTGCGCCAGACGAAGGGGATCTGCACAGCGAACTGCAGCACACCACCGACCAGGGCGCCTGTCAGGGTGGCGAAGAGCCAGCGGTCGAGCACTTCGTTGCCCGCCAGCTCCGGCGTCTCCAGGAATCCGCTGCCGTGGGCCGCCCAGACCAGGGCCGTGATGATCGCGCAATTCCAGAACAGGGGCGTCAGGTACGGCAGGACGAAACGCCGATGACTGTTGAGGATACCCAGAGCCCAGGCCGCCAGAACCATGAATCCCGACATCGGGAAGACGATGCGCACCGCCTGGACGGTGAGCGGGAACCGATCGACACTCAGTTCCCCGGCTGCCACCTGCGCCGCGTCGTCGAGAAAACCTGCCGCCAACACGGAGACGATCCACGGAGCGAGCAGGATGCCGAGACCGACGATCACGGTGACGGCCACGACCAAGAGACAGAAGACCGCTCCGGCAAACCGCCCTGCTTCCTCCCGCCGGCCTTCGGCCAGAAAGCGGGAGTAGACGGGAATGAAGGCGGCCGAGAGGGTCTGCTCTCCGAGTAGATTCTGCAGTACGTTGGGGGCACGCATGGCGTTGCGATAGACGTCGCCATGCAGGCCGACTCCGAAGAAACGTGCGATCATCACCTCGCGCACTACCCCGAAGATCTTGCTCACCAGGATGCCGATGGCAACGAATCGAGCGCCGCTGGGAGCCGGACCGGTACTGCTCATGAGAGAAGGGCCTCCGGTTCGGCCTCGGCCAGGCCGGAAACCGGGAGGGCTGGGATCTTTCTCTCCACCTTGATTCTCACGCCTTCTTCTCGATGGGCCCGTGTTTCGAAACCAAGGTCTAGCCTCCTGGTGCCAAGAGATTGCAGAATGGACGGATCCCGAGGACCGGGATCCGAGAAACAAGTGTAGTGCGTCCAACCGGCGGTGCCTCGGATTCGTGACGCACTACACTAGTGTACGGCTTCGGGTGCCGTCGGAGGCGCCAGTGGTAGATCCACCACCGATCTCCGGTGAGCGCGGGTGCCAGAGGGGAGCCCGCCACGGCCCTTCCGAACAGCTTCGGGGAATCGTTGTAAGATTTCTCCGTGACCCGGCCGAGGGGATCTCGGGAGGCCGTGTCCCGCCCCGCCTACGGACTGCATGCAGGAGGACTCGATGTTCTTGTTGATCGTGTCGGTCGCCACCGTGCTCGGTGTTTCCGCGTTGTGCTCCCTCTCGGAGGCAGCGCTCTATTCCGTGCGGATGCCCTTCATTCGGCAGTTGCAGGAAAACGGTAGCCGGGCGGGGGACACTCTCGCCCATCTCAAACAGAACATGGAGCGACCGATCACCGCGATCCTGATCGTGAACACGGTGGCCAACACGGCCGGTGCCTTTGTCGCCGGCAAACAGGCCGGAGAGCTCTTCGGCCGATCCACTTTCCTCGGACTCGATGCTCTCACCCTCTTTACCATCGCCTTCACTTTCGCGGTCCTGCTCTTCTCGGAAATCCTGCCCAAGGTCGCCGGCGTGGCCTACTATCGGATCGTCTCGGCCACGGTCGCTCTCCCCCTTGCAGGAACGATCTGGCTGCTCTCACCCATCGTGTGGTTGAGCCAGCGGGTCGCTTCCCTGCTGCAGCAAGAGACCCCAGCTCCTTTGGCACCGGAAGAAGAAGTGCATCAATTCGCCGCCATGAGTGCAGAAGAAGGCAGCATTCTTCCCGAGGAAGCGGCCCTGGTACAGAATGTCCTGCGTCTGAACGAGACGTCCGCCCAGGACATCATGACCCCTCGCACGGTCGTGTTCAAACGACCCGCGACCCTCAGCGTCGGAGCCCTGCGCGACGAGATCGAGAGCATCCCCCACACCCGAATTCCGATCCACGGGGACGATCCCGAAGACTGGCTGGGGGTGGTGCGCCGAGACCATATCCTCGCCTGTCTCGCCCGCGACGAGTTCGACGTCACTCTCCTCTCCCTGAGCAAACCCATCGTCTTCGTTCCGGCCACGGTACCGGGCCACCTCTTGCTCAAAGACTTCCTGCAACGCCGCGAGCACCTATTCGGTATCGTCGACGAATACGGCGGAATTCTCGGCCTGGTGACCCTGGAAGACGTCTTGGAATCCCTGCTCGGTGAAGAGATCGTCGACGAGACCGACCTGGTGGAAGACCTCCAGGGCGTCGCCCGGCGCCGCGGCCGTAAACGTCTCGAGGAGATCCTCGAGAACGAGTCCGCCTGAGCTTCCTCCGCGCTCTCCCCTCCAATCCTCGAGGGCATCCCCGTTCCCGCGGATTCTCCGTCCGGAGAGTTCCGAATTCCGTCCGAACAACAGTGAAATCGACTCTGGGCACCCCCACAGGGGTGCATTTTTCATTTTTTCCCTTGACAAAACTCTGGACCAAATTCAGACTAACAAAGTCTCTTACCTGAAATCACATCTCGATTCTCTGGGGCACGGCTCTTCCGTGCTCTTCGCCGGCCCCAGAATTACCGGGACGGGAATTTCCTCGTCCCACCCAACCTTGGAGGTAGCTATGAGGAATCAGAGGAGCTCGCGGCTCTTGCTCACCACAACCCTTCTCCTGGGACTGGTCCTTGGTGCCGGCTCTGTGGCCGCCCAGACCTTCCCGGCCGGCCCGGCGGACGACACCACCCTGTCCCTCGGCCAGGCGATCATCTACGTACACCCGACCTTCCAACCCGTGGTTGCCGGCACGCCGGGATACGGCGTTCCCTCCGCCGGCCACTGGACCACACCGGTGCTCTTCGACCCCGACACCCGCATCGGCCGTAGCGACCCGATCACCGATGGAGGCGCAGCCGACGCCGGTGGCACTCCCGTGGGTACGGCCGGAACGATGGTGTCCGACAGCAGCTTCACCGTCGTACCGGTGAACAACTTCACCGAGGGCCCGGTGGGCACCGACGAGGTCCACACCGAGCTCATCGAGCTCGACATGACGGATTTCTGCGGCTTCGGCATCACCGTTCGTGCCGGCACCGACGCTGGCGTATCGCCCCCGAGCTTCGGCGAGGTGGAGGCCCTTCCCGGCTCCAACGACTTTCCCGCCGAGAGCTTCTTCAATGTCTTCGTCGAGATCGACGTTCCGTTCTTCGGCGGAACCACGCTCTTCAACATCGCCCCTCTCCTGGTGGTGAACAACAGCCTCGACTCCCTGCCGCCGACGGTGGTCTACATCCACGAAGAGACCCCCTCCGTGAAGGTCTTCTTCAAGGACGGCCCGCACGCGGGCTCGCTCTTCGGCTACCTGCGCCTTGCCGGCCACAAGACCGGCGGCGAGTGCCAGGATCCCTGCAATCCCAGCACCTGCCCGGCGAAGGACGAGCTGGAGGCCGCTCTCGCCGAGCAGCCGCTGATGAAGTGCCGCCAGTGCAACCGCCTGCAGCAGGTTCCGCACGAGGATCTGCCGCACGAAGACGAGCCGCAGCAGGTGCCCAACACTCCCTGATCCGGGCTCGTCGATCGGTTCGTTTCGGTTGATACTCTCGGGTGGAACCCGCGAAGAGGGGTGATGGGCACGGGCCCTCACCCCTCTGTGGTTCTCCCCGCCTGGTTTGTCCCGGCGTTCTCCCAGGAGACTCTCCGCTGCCGACCTCTTCCCCGCTGCTGCGCCCCGGAGAAGCGCTCTGGCACCTCGCCGCGCGACGTCCGGTTCCGGTGCTCCTCGCCGTCGCCGGCCTGGTGATGCTCGCCGGTTGGCAGGCCCGCCTCCTCACCCTGCAGCCGGGGATCGATCTGCTGTCTCCCTCGGATCCGGTCGCCGAGCGCGAAGCCGCCCGCATCTCCCGATTCGGTCGCGGCTCACGCTTGATGGTCGCGGTTCACCGCTCCGCGAACGATGGAGGCATCCTCACGCCCCAGGGCCTCGAGCTCCTGGAGGCCACCCACCTGGGCCTCGGTGCGATCGACGGTATCCGCCTGCGCTCGAGCCTCTACAACGCTCCGGTCCTGGTGAGCTCTCCGGCTGCGGCCGCCGGAGAGCCCTTGTGGGACGCCGAGAGCCTCGCCGACCCGCGGAGCCTGTGGCGCCGAGTACGTTCCTCCGACGTCCAGCGAAACCTTCTGCTCTCTCTCGACGAGAGCATCGCCCCGATCTACCTCGAGCTGGACCCTCGCTTTTCCGAGGCCACCATCGCCAGCCGCGTCCAGGATCTCGCCCGATCGCTCGAGAGCCGCAACCCGGGTGCCGGCGCGGTCCTGGTAGTGGGCCCGGCCCTGGTGGAGAACCGCCTCGCCTCTCTCGTGCTCGCCGATCTGGCCCGGCTGATCCCCTTCTCCGTGCTGCTCATGTCCCTCGGGCTCTGGCTCGTCTTTCGCAGCCCGGTGCTGACCTGCATTCCGCTGCTGCACGTGCTCGCGCTGACCGTGCTGGTGCTCGGCGGCATGGCGACCACCGGCATTCCCCTCGATCTGGTGAGCGTGCTGGCGCCGGTGGTGCTGGTGCCGGTCGGAGTCGCCGACCTCCTGCACCTGCTGGTGCGTCTGCGAGCCGGCGGCGAGGCCGGCAGACGTACACCACGCGACGCTCTGACGGATGCCCTCGCGCGTCTCCAGAGCCCGATGGCGACGACCACCGCCACCACCTTTCTCGGATTCCTCGCCTTCCTGATCTCGCCGGTGCCCGCCATCCGCCTCTTCGGATCGACTCTGGCGATCGGCGCGTTACTGGCCCTGCTCTTGACCTTCACTCTCGACGTCGCCCTGCTGACTCTCTTCTGGCATCCGGAGCCGGCAGGGCCGCGGCGACGCTCGCCGAGGATCGGTTCCTGGCTCGCGAGCCTGCGGAATCCACGCGGCGCGCGGTGGCGTGCAGCGGCGGCGGCTCTCCTACTCTGTCTGCTCGCCCTACCAGCGGCCTCGACCCTGCCCCGCCTGCAGATCGAGGACACCTGGATCCAGAACTTCGATCCCGAGTCCCGCATCGTCCGGGATGCCCGGCGCTTCGAGAGCGGCTTCGCGGGTATCAACCGCCTGTCCCTCGTCTTCTCGGCCGAGGAAGCGTCTCAGCGCGATCGGACCTTCGAAGCCGTGGCCCGGCTCACCACCTCCCAGGTCTCGGTGCCGGGATTGCGCGGAGTGCTCTCGGCGCCGCTGCTGGTGCGCGCCCAGGATCCGGCGGCGGGCTGGATGTGGAAACCCTGGGCTCCGCCGCCTCCCGGCGAACGAGACCTCGCCTTCGCCAACTGGCGCGAGCGGGGCCTGCCGCTGCCTCCCCTCGAGTCCCTGCGGCATGCCGCAACCGAGACCTACCAGGTCCACCTCATGGTCTACGACCAATCTCTCCGCGAGCTGGCCCAGGTCCGGGACCGGGTGCTGCGGCAGGCCCGCGAGATGGCGGGGCCGGGCGTGCAGGTCGAGGTGGCCGGCGACCTCGCAGTGAATATTCGAATGGTGTACCAGGCGGTCCGAGGCCAGACGGATTCCCTGCTGGTGCTGTGCCTGGTCCTCACCGGGTCTCTGCTGGCCCTGACCCGCTCCGTGCGTGGCACCTTCGTGTTGCTCCTGCCGATGGCGGTCTCGATCCTCGCCACCTACTCCGTCCTGGTGTGGCTCGACCTCCCCTACGGCATCGCCGTGTCCATGTTCCCCACTCTGGTGGTCGGCCTGGCGGTGGACTTCTCTCTCCATCTGCGGGCTGCCCTGACCCGGGCTCGGGACGCCTCCCCCACGGCCTGGGCCGAAGAGCTGCGCCCGACCCTCTCGGGGATCTTGCTGAACGGCGGGTTGTGGGTGGCCGGTTTCGGAATCCTGACGGTGTCCGTCCTGCCTCCGAATCGTTACCTCGGCCTGCTCGCCAGCCTGGTGATCGGCCTCTCGGCGATCCTCACCCTCCTCTGCCTTCCGCTCTGCAAGGAAACGGTCAGGCGACCTCGCCCGGTGCCAGCGTCGCCCGACCTCGATCCGCCGCCGGCCGTATCAACAGAGCACCGAGCCCGAGCAATGTGAGGCAGCAGGAGGCGAAGAGAGCCGCCGCCACCAGGAGGCCCAGTCGGGCGTTGGCCGGCACCTGGGAGAACAGCAGAAGGCCGAATCCCGCGGCGATCGCCAGGGCGTCGAAGAGAATGGCGGGCCCGGCCTCGCGCAGAGCATGGAGAGCCGGCTCGGAACGTCCGGTGAGACGAGCCCGGCGAAATCCCCCGAGCAGGTGGATCGCGTAGTCGACACCGATCCCGAGCGTGATGGCGCAGAACATCGAGGTCGCCACCCCGAGCGGAATGCCGAGCCAACCCATGGCGCCGAGGACCCAGACCACGGCGCAGGCGGTAGGCGCCACCGCCAGCAGAGCCATGGGCAGGGACCGCCCGAGGCCCCAGACCACCAGGAATGCGCCGCAGATCGCCAGCGCAAGAGAGACCACCTGGGTCTTCACGATGGCCGGGATCATCGCCTGGCTCACCGCCACATCCCCTCCGAAGTCGAGGGTGGGCCGCCAGGGCTCCAGCTCCCGGGCCACGAGGTCGGTGATGAAGCGCAGCAGATCGGCGGTGTCACGAAAGTTGGCTTCTTCCAGAAAAACGGCGATCACCGTGCTCGCGAGAGTGTCGTCCAACACCTCTCGCCGACGGTGGATGCCCCGCCCTTGCTCGAACCGGGTCACCACCCGCTCCAGGCGGTCCGGGTTCTCGGGAATGGCGCGCAGCTCCTCGCGCCGTCCCTGCCAAAGATACGAAACCGTGGTGAGATGGGCGTGGGGCCCGAGCACGCCGCCCACATCGGGCCGCGCGGCGATGGCGCGCTCCACCCGGCCGATGGCCTCGATCAGCTCGGGATCGAGCAAGGGCCCCTGTCGGCGGTAGGTCTCGGGAATCCGCTCCACCGGGGGATCGAAGCTCAGCTGCGCCCACAGGGTATGCGTTCCGTGGAGATGCTCGTTCGCCACCACGGTCGCGCGGCGGAAGGCGCTCTCGGGAGCGAATCCGTCGATCCAGCTGTCCTGCACCACGAGCCGGGGCAGACCGGCGGCAAAGGCCAGGGTCGCCCCCACCACCGCCACCATCACGCCGCTTCGGTGGCGAGCGAGAACGGCACCGACCGGCAGCAGCCAGCGCCCGCGGACGCCTCCACCGCTCGAGGGCAGGCGAACCAGGCTCTGGGGAAGATGCGCCAGGCTGGCGGGAATCACGGTGAGCGACCAGACCATGCAGAACATCGTCCCCAGGGCCGCGAAGAGCCCGAAGGACCACACCGGCGCGATCGGCGAGGCCAGGAACGAGAGAAACGCCAGGCTCGTGGTCAGCGACGACAGCACCACCGGCCGGCCGAGCGCGGACAGGGTTTCCTCGACCGCGGGGATCGAGGATCCTGACTCCCGACACCGATCGAGGGCGCGCTGAAAATGCCAGAAGATATGGATTTCGTCCGCCAGGCCGATGGTGGTGAGGATCACCGGCAGAACGGCTGTGGTCAGATAGACCGGAAAGCCGAGCCAGCCCATGACCCCGAAGGTGAAGACCAGGCAGGCTCCGACCTCGGTCAGGGCCAGCACCACCCCCCAGAGCCG
>CAZMEL010000303.1:0-9601 GCA_964565225.1 uncultured Thermoanaerobaculia bacterium
ATCGCCGGTCATGGTGGCGGTCACCCGCAACGTGTACTCCACGTTGGTGCTCGCCGCGGCGAACACCCACACATGGCCGTTGGCACTACAGCCGTCGAGCACCTTGACCAGCATCTCCCAGTTGTCGGGGCCGAAGAACCACAGCAGACCCGAATCGTCGGAGCCGAAGGGCACCACTTCCGCCGCGCCCGTATTGCCGGCGAAGTCACGCCAGTCCACTTCGACCCGGAACCGATCCTGGCTCAGGCACAGGCTCGTCGACGTGGCGTTGCACCCTTCCTTCTCGAAGGGCCCAGACGTCACCGAACCCTGCTCCGGCGACTCCGCCACCTCCTTCGCCGGTGCCTCCACCGACTCGAGATAGGTCACCGTTTCCGTCGGCGACTGGGCGGATGTGCACGACGGCAGGGCCTCGATATCGGCAATCGCCGCCGCCGAGCTGCCGAGCGGGTTGATGTAGGTCTTGCGCGCCCCGGTCTCGGTGTCGGTCACCCGCAACGTGTACTCCACGTTCGTGGTGGCCGCGGCGAACACCCAGAAGTGGTCGTTGGCGCTGCAACCATCGAGCACCTTCACCAACATCTCCCAGTTGTCGGGGCCGAAGAACCACAGCAGACCCGAATCGTCCGCCCCGAAGGGAACCACCTGGGCCGTGCCCGTGTTGCCGTCGAAGTCACGCCAGTCCACTTCGACCCGGAACCGCTCCTGGTTCAGGCACAGGCGATCCGGCCCGGCCACGCAATCTCCCGAGCCGTTGGTCTCCAGGTTTCGCAGCTCGAAGGCCGCATTCGGTGCCCCCACTCCGTAGAGCGCCACCGTGAGGCGGCGACGCCCGGTGAGCTCGCCGACCGGAATCGGTCCCGAATCGATGTACGCTCCCTCCGGCACACTCTGGCCGCTCAGCTTCCAGATCGGCACCTCGTCGAGCAACACCGCGGCGTAGTCTCCATCTCCCAGGCTCGCGAAGCGGTACTGGAAGGAGAGGCTGGTGGCGTCGTCGGGCAGGAAGACCTCCGCCACGAGGAAGGGCGACGACTGCTCGACGCAGGAAATCGTGGTGGTCGGCCCGGTGGTCTCCACCTCACAGCCGAACTCCAGGGTCTGGGTCAGGGGCAGCGGCGTCTCGGGAGCCCCCACGAAGGCCGGGCCGTTGTCCGCCGGGAAGTCGTCGAAGGTACGGGTGACCGACCAGTGCCAGCCCTGCTGGCAGGGATTCAACGACGGATCGAAACCGGCCGGCCGGCGACTCGGATCGAAGTCGTCGCCGGCACACACCGTGGGACCGCCGGGGAACGGATCATTCGGCGCCATGGTCCAGCGATACCACTGGTGCACGCCCGAGTGATTGTTGCTGAGGATGTCGTCGTCGATGATCCGGTCGTCGATATCGTTCGAGTCCACCAGCTCGGGATGGTTGTACACCGGCCCGTTGGCGATGTCGCCGACCCCGGCTCCACCGCGGCTGAAGTAGTTGTCGATCCGCAGGTTCAACCCCGGCCGATCGATCGGCAACACGCTGGCGAAGAAGTCGGCATCGAAGCCGAAGAGCGCCTCGTCTCCCTCGTTCATGTTGCAGATCCCGCCGATATGGTGCGGCCGGTCGAGCGCCGTGAACTGCACGTCCCGCGAGTCCACCACCCCCAGCAGAGCCGCGGCGGCGAAGGCATTCACCGCTGTGCCCAGGGAATGGCCGACGAAATGCAGGGGCAGGTCGTAGTCGGGCCCGAGGGCGATCAACAGGGCGTTGGCGAGGCCGACCCCGGCGTCGTTCACCCCTTCGCGGGCGGCAATGTAGCTCTCCCGGTCGGGAAACTCGAGGCCGAAACAGTCGAAATCCTGGAACGCTTCGCCCCAGATGTACTGCACCACGTTCACGTCCTGGCCCATGTCGGCCCGAATCAGGTCGGCCGCCTGGTGGTCGCGGGTGCCGGACCAGAGCTCGTCCAGCTCGGTGTCGTCGTCCTGCAGCCCGTGGGTCAGAATGATCGTCGGCCGGGTACGATCGATCTCGCCGATGACCGTGCGGTCGCCCGGCGGTTCCACGGGCGGCAATGTGGCCGAAGGCGCCGAGATGAAGAAATAGGCGAAGAAAATGTTGTCGTCGTCGGTGGGGTTCACCGAGAACACCTCCACCTGGGTGTCGCCGGGCGAGATGAACGGCAACATGTCGTAGAGCTCGTCGTCGGTCCGCTGCCCCGAGGAGCCGGCGAAGGGATTGGGCGGATTGTCGCTCGAGTCTCCGATACCGCCCACCGTGATCAGAGCCCCGTTCACGCTCGTGCCGTCGTCCTCGCCGCCGGCCGAGGAGGTGAGCCGCTGGCCGTTGACATCGATCCGGTTCACCATCGGCGTACCGCTGGTTCCCTGGAAGCTGTGGCCGATCCCGAGCCCCATCTCCGCCCGCTCGATCGAGGGATCGAAGGGCTCGGCGAAGTTGATCACGAAGGTGTCGCCATCCGTGTCCTGGCCACCGAACTGCAGGATCACCGTGTTCAGTGTCGGCTGGCCGGGATCGTCGAAGATCACCACCAGCACCGTGCCGTTGATGCCCTGGGTCCCGACCTCGCGGACCGGAATCAGGATCTCGCCGGCCGGCGAGGGATCCAAGATCGGCTTCACGATCGAGGTCACGTCGCCGAAAACGTTGTGAAAAAAACTAGCATTGCTGCCGATGCCGTTGAACACGCTGCGCTGCCAGTCCACCGGCTCTCCGGCGAGGATCACATCGCCGTTGTCGATCACCCGGTTGCCCAGCACTCCGTGACTGTTCGCCATCAGCACCGCGCGACGCACCGTCGCCCCCGCCGGCTTCTCCACCCGCAGTGTGCCACCCGCCGTCTGGTTGTTCCCCTCCGCGTCCACCGAAACCGAAATATTGCCCGTCTCCTGCACCACCGGCACCAGGTCGGCGAGAGCCGGAGAGCCCAACAGAAAAATGATCGAAGCGATCCACCAAAGCCGCATGCAGAGCTCCTTGTTCCTCTCCCGGACACGCCGAGAGATCACCGTGAAGGTCGCGCCGGTCCGTTCCGGCGGCCGTCAGTAGAGACCGCGCATTCAACGGTCCAGGAGTTCCATCGAGTTGGTGGTTTTGCGGTGGCCGGCAGACTCCCGCCTAGCGAAGATCAAGGGGTTGATCACCAAGGGAGCCGTCTCGGCGGCTTCCTGCAGGGCACGTTCCGACCCCTGTGAGCACCGGGAGTGCTGCGTGGTGAGGTCGAGGAGCACGTTGCTGTCGACGAGCACCGCCGCCATCGCGATCCGTCGCCGCCGCGGGTCAGGGTGAGGATCTCGTCCGTGGTCATCTTCACGTCGGCCGTGCCACGGAGATTCTCCACGATTCGAGCTCCGCGACCCGATCGCTCGATCGCCTTGACCAGCCGCACGGTATTCCCCTCGACGCGGAACTCGACTTCCGAGTCCGGTAGGAAACCGAACTGCTCTCGGATTTCGATGGGGATCGTGACCTGCCCTTTCGAGGTGATCTCCATGGTCATACACCTCCGGGTAAGACTGGCCCATCGGCATCTCGGCAGAGGGACCGTACCCACTCGCGCGAGCTTGCGTGGCGTTTGACTCGCGCCAAATCTCTGTTGTAGCTTCGAATCAGTTTCAATGGAGGAAAATATGCTGGCATCTCGATCCACTCCAAGCACTTTATCCGGCAATGCTGCCGGCTATGTACCTCGTATGAGGCGTGGAAGCGTGGCGAAGAAGTTCCCGAGGTGGCTGAAGGAGCGCCCCTGATGGGAATGTAGCTAGGCGCGAAATCAGAGCTTCAAAACCCATGTAAATCGCCCGCGAGAAGGTAGGTATAGTGTGTCAGAAAAAGAGATAATTCGAGAGTATCGTGTTGGAGGCAAGGACAGCCGTCAGAGGCTGATCCAGGCAATCTTTGCCCATTTCGATTCCTACATTCTCTATCAAGCTGAAGGCCGGCTTGAGATCCAAGGGGAACTCGCCCCTCTCGACAATAGTGCCGAAGTTCAAAAGCGTCTCGATATTCTTATTCCTTTGACTCCAGACGATGAAAAAGGCCGCAATCGTTTTCACCGATCGCTGTCGGCGGCAATCGTAGCTTGTATGAATGGAGATGACGAGAGCGCGACCATACTGCTCGACCAGCTAATTCAAAGAATGAGCCTGAAAGTTCTCGAGGTAGGGAGGCTCCTCTACCTTGCCGGCGCCGTCATCGTAGCTGCAATATCCTGTCTAGCCAGCATCGCATTACACTTATCGAACTTACCACCGAGATCGACACTGGTGCTCCTGGCCTATATGGCGGCATTCGGCGGCCTGGGAGGAGTCTTCTCCGTGGCCACCAAACTCCCTCGCATTCAAGTAGACCGCGATTCAGGCGTGTGGTTCAATCTAGTCTCTGGAGCTTCGCGAGCGCTGATCGCTATTATCGGGGGTATCTTCGCCTATCTAGCGATGAAGACTGGCCTGTTGTTGACCATTTTAGCGGACTCTTCTGATGTCATAGGCTTGCTGCTTGGAGGATTTCTTGCAGGCTTCAGCGAGACTATTGTTCCAAACACACTGCGTCGTGCCGAGTCCGATGGCGCCTAAAACCAAAGCTCCAGTCGCAAGCGTTTCCCGCTGCGCTGAACTGCAACAAACGGCCTACCCCAAGCTCAGTGAGGCATGGCCTGAAAGCGTTTGGGAATCCTCTCGAAGACAACTCCATTGACCATATCGCGCTCAGGGTCACTGCAGTCCGGAATCGGCACTCGAAGAGGTAACCTGGAAAGCCGGCTACACAAGAGCGCCGCGAATGAGGCCCCTGCAACGTCGGAGCTTCCGAAAGACACCCGGGCAGCTCGAAGACGATAGACTCCCCACCCCACACCACGCCCATGGCTCATCCACCGAGAACTGCACCCAGAGGACCCGCCATGCCCCGACTGACGACCTTTCTGCGGCACTGCTTGCCGTTGCTCTCGCTGCTTCCCCTCGTTCCCGCGACCTTCGCGGCCGAGGATCCGGAATCCGACACCACACCCCCGGCGGACGCCTCAATGGCCCGCGAGCGGTACGAGCCGAATCCCTACCTGGCCTTCCTTCCCGCCGGAGCGAAGCCCGACATGCGCTACTGGCAGGCGGAGATGGAGCGACGGGCCCGGGCGCGACGGGCCGACTCGGCGCCCTTGCTCGGCACGGTGACGACGGACGAGAGCGAGCCCAACGACACCCGGGCGCGGGCAAATCTGCTCGGCACGTTCGGGACGGGTGAGGGGGAGGATTCGGCGATCGACGTGAACGGTACGGTGACGGCGCCCGTGGCACCCACGGTGCTCGGCCCTTTCGACGAGGACGACGGCGCCATTCCCCTGGCGAGCGACACCGGGCTGGTGGCGGGGGCGGCGGTGCGGATCAGCGGCACGATCGGCGACGGGCCCTACGGCAGCGGCGGCACGGGCTCGGGGGATCATGATTTCTTTCGCATTCCCGGCCTGGTGACGGGTCAGCTGCTGCTGATCGACGTCGACACGGCCGAGCCCCTCGACGATCTCGATCCCTTCATCGCCGTGTACGACGACGAAGGCAATCTCGTGGCTCTGAACGAAGACGAGGACGGCGTTACGAATCGGGACAGCTTTCTGGCGATTCCCGCCACCACCGACGGCGACTACTACCTCTCCATCGCCGGCTCGCTCTTCCCCTTCGCTGCGATTCTCTCGGATCCCTTCGACGCCGCCACCGGTTTCGGCGTGGGCAGCGAGGGAGACTATGAGGTGACGATCGCGGTGGAGAACGGCGACTCGGACTGGTTCGCCTTCGACCTCGAGACCTGCGACATCCTCGGGATCGGCCTGGTGGGTGCGGGGCGCCAGGTACAGCTGGTGGACGCAAACGGCGAGCTGGTGGTGGCCTCGAGCCAGGACGTCACGGGGGTTTTTCCGCCCGCCTCGCCTCTGCCCGGAGGTGGCCGGGCCGCGGCGAGCTTCGTGGCACCCGCGGCGGGGCGCTATTTCTTGCGGGTGCTGGGCGCCGAAGGTTTGCCCTACACCCTGGAGCTGCGCGCCTTTCGCCAGCCCCGGGAGACGGTGACCGAGCCCAAGATCCTGTTCGTCGACTTCGATGGCGCGGTGGTCGACCCGGCGATCTTCACCGGACCGCCGGGTGAAACCACCCTTTCCCCGCTCTCGGATTTCCTCTCGAATTGGGGCCTCGGCCCCGGCGACGAAGACGCCGTGATCGACGGCATCCTCGCCGCCCTGGAAGAGAATCTCGTGGAAGACGGCGCCGCGGGCCCCAACCCGGGCTTCGCGGTGGAGATCCGCAACAGCCGCGACCACGCCGATCCCTTCGGCCAGCCCGGGGTGAGCCGGCTGATCGTGGGTGGCTCCATTTCCGAGCTGGGTCTGCCCACCATCGGCATCGCCCAGTCGATCGACCCGGGGAACTTCGAGGACTCGGAGACAGCGGTGATCCTGCTCGACCTGCTCAGCGGCAGCGCCCCGGATCCTAACTCCCTGAACAGCGTGCCCCTCGACCCGGACGCCGACATCATCGACCTGCTCGGCATCGCCATCGGCAATATCGCCGCCCACGAGGCGGGGCACTACGTGGGAAGCTTCCACACCGAGCAGTTCAACTCCCAGGCCAACCTCATGGACCGGGGCGGCAACCTGCCCAACACCATCGGCCTCGGCGTCGACGGCATCTTCGGCACGGCCGACGATCCCGACGTCGATTTCGGGGCGGATCTCTTCGAGCTCTCCGAACGATTCGCCGGGGTCGAAGACACCGCGGCGATCGCCGCCTGCGGCTGCACCAGCTCGAGCGCCATCTTCGCCGACGGCTTCGAGAGCGGCGACGCCCGGGCCTGGAACACGGCCTCGCCCTAGCCCTTCGTCCGATTCTCTTGCTCGATGGGTGCCGAGGGCCGCCGCGGCACGCGGTTCCGTTACAATCGGCGGACATGGAATCCGAGCCTGGCAAGGTGACGCAACTTCTGGAGCGCTGGCGCGACGGCGATCCGGCCCGCGAACAACGCCTCGCCGATCTCCTGCTCGCCGCCTTCGAGCGTCCCGAAGCCGAGCAACGCTCCTTTCTCGAAGCTACCTGTGGTGACGATCCGGAGCTCCTGGCCGAGGCCCTGCGCTGCCTCGAAGACCGGGAAGGTCTCGCCAGCTTCCTCGAGATTCCCGCAGGCGAGGCCCTTCTCGGATCCGCCGATCTCCGCGCATCGCCGGCAGATGGCCCAGACCCACCGGGGGTCACGGAAGTCGAGCCGGGCCCGGATCCCGTAGCTCGCGAGATGGTGGTCACCGAGAGCATCGGCGAGCACGAGATCGACCGCTCACCGGCGAGCCCGCTACCCTCCGCCGAGAGCCTGTGGAAACGCATCGGCAAACGCCAGCTGGGCTCGTACCCGATCCTCGGCCACCTGGGCGCCGGAGGCATGGGCCAGGTCTTCATCGGCGAGGACTCACGGCTCGAGCGGCGAATCGCGGTCAAGGTGCTGCCACCGGAAATGGCCGAACGTCCGGGTTGGCTGCAACGCTTCGAGAGAGAGGCCCGAGCCCTCGCCACCCTGAATCACCCCAACATCGTCACCATCCACTCCATCGAGGAAGACGCCGGGGTTCGTTTCCTCACCATGGAGCTGATCGACGGCGCCACCTTGAAGGGCAAGATCCCCGCCAGGGGCATGCCCCTGGAAGAGCTCTTGCGGATCGCGACGGACCTCACGGATGCCCTCGGTGCCGCCCACCAGAAGGGGTTGATCCATCGCGACCTCAAGCCCACGAACATCATGCTCACCCGCCAGGGACGGGTGAAGATCCTCGATTTCGGGATCGCCAAGATCACCCGGCCCGACGAGAGCCCCCTGTCCATGGAGGGTTTGCAGATCGGCACCGTTCCCTACATGGCGCCGGAGCAGCTCCTCGGCCAGCCGGTCGACGCCCGCTCCGACCTCTTCTCTCTCGGCATCGTGCTCTACCAGATGGCCACGGGCAAACATCCCTATGCCGGCCAGGGAATGGTGGAGAGGATCTCGTCTCTGCTCGAGAGCGCCGCCCCTGCCGAGGAGCTCCGGGAAGATCTTCCTCCGGAGCTGGCCGCCATCATCACCCGCTGTTTACGGACCGATCCGGACGATCGTTTCCAGAGCGCGGAAGAGCTGCGGGCCGAGCTCGACCAGCTCCGCGAAGCCCTGCTGACGGAGAAGCTGCTCGAGAGCCGTGTCGTCTCCCTGCCGCAGGCGCCGGCTCGCTGGCCGCGGCAGTGGGCCGCGGGCGGGATCGGGATCGGTGTCCTGCTGCTGGGTCTCTGGCTCTTCGTCGGTGGATCGGGCACGGTGCCTTCGATCGCGGCCAGCGAGATCGAGCCCACGACCACCGCGGTGCTCTTCTTCCAGAACCTGACGGCAGCGCCGGAGGCCGACTGGCTGGCCACCGGTATCACCGAGCTGCTGGTGGCCGACCTCTCCCAGTCGCCGGGGCTGGCGGTGCCCTCTACCGATGCCATCCACCGGCTCCTGGCCGAAGCCGACGAAGAGGGGTGGGCCGCCCCGACTCCCGACCGGTTGCAGGCCTTCATCGACCGGGAGCAGGTGCAGGCGGTGGTGCGCGGCAGCTATGCCCAGCTGGGCGACGTCTTGCGCATCGCCTACACCCTGGAGGAGGCGGAGACCGGCGCGGTCCTGCGCACGGAATCGCTCGAAGGACGCGGGGAAGACGCCCTCTTCGGCCTCGTCGATCGCCTCAGCGCTTCGGTGCTGGAGACCCTGGAAGCCAGCCGACCCGCGCTCGGCCCGGCCACTGCCGAAGACGCCACCACCGGCTCTTTGGCGGCCTGGCAGGAGTTCTCCGAGGCCCAGGTGCTCTACCTCGAGAAGTCACGCCCGGAGGATGCGATCACACACCTCGAAGAGGCCCTGCGCCTGGATCCGGAGTTCGCTCTCGCCCACGTGAAGCTCTCGAAGATCCACCAATCCCTGGGCCACGGCGCCGAGGCCGAAGCCTATGCCCGGCGCGCCATGGAGCTGGCGGACCAGCTACCCCTGAACATCCGCTTCGACGTGGAAGGGGTCTTCTTCGGCGCCACCTGGACCACACTCGGGCGCGCCATCGAGACCTACGACCTGGCGCTCAAGGTCTATCCCCACTCCCGGGGCTGGCGCAACAATCTCGCCCGGCGCTACGCTTTCTTCGAGCGGTATGAAGACGCCATCCTGGAGTTCGAGAAGCTGCTCGAGATGGGAGAGGAGTTCTGGGGCAACCTCTACGGCCTGGCCAACGCCCACGCCGCGCTCGGCGACTTCGAGACCGGATACGAGCTGCTGCGGGGCGCGCTCGACGAACGGCCGGAGCACGGGCTCCTGCAGTACTCCCTCGCCTGGCACCTCACCGAGTGGGGGCGCCTGGCGGAAGCCGCCACCGCGTTCGAGCGGGTGGCGGAGCTGCGGCCCGGATCGGCACAGACCCACTACGGCAGGTGGCGCCTGGCGGTGCTCGGGGAGCGCTGGGACGAGGCCGATCGCGAAGCCGAGACCCTGCTCACCTTCGACGACTCCTTCGCTCTCTGGCGCGGGCAGGTGTCTCTGGCTCGAAACGCCCTGTACCGGGGCCGCTCGGAGGAGGCGCTG
>CAZMEL010000304.1:0-9555 GCA_964565225.1 uncultured Thermoanaerobaculia bacterium
CCAGGAACGCCGACTCTTACGAAACCGAATCTCCAATCTGACAAAGTAGAATTAGTGGCCCGTGCGGAAACTTCACCGAACTTTCCGCACGGGCCACTAGGGATCATTCACCAGGGTGAGCCGGGGCTCCTCTCCCCGGTCGGCATCTTTTTCGAGGCTCGCGGCACGGCAACTGTCTCTCAGACCGAGCTCTTCGCCCAGAATCTCGAGACGACCCATCCGATTGGGGTCGATGGTCAGGTCTGCTCGGGATCTCTTCCCGACCCTTTGGCGTTTCCTGTCCAGGCGCAGATGAGGTCGGTCGTCGTGGAGTCGTCGACCCTCCGAGAGATTTTCCAGAGATTTCCTGGAGATTTCCCAGAGGACTCTCGGGAAGGCCACGGGGTCTAGTGGACTGGCGAAGCGGAAGACCCGAAACCCCTGCAAGACAAAGGGGCCCATCGATAGAAGCCCCCGTTTCTCCAGTTCCTCGGGTATCTCTGGGATGGGGTGGGTTTCGACGGGCTCCAGACAAGAGCCTCTCGCGGCTCACCCATTCGATTCCTCCTTTCGGGGAATCACCGACCTCTAGCAGCTCCTGGGTGAAAGTCGGCCGCAAGCGAGAGCGAGCCATTTTTCGTCCGATCGAGGCGACGACAGCTGTGTCGGTCTCGATCGTCGAGCCGGGTACCGCCTGTCCCGAAGGACGGCAGGACGGTTACCACGGCTTTTCGATTACGGCTCTTCGATGCCTCTCTCTCAGCCATTGCTCCCTTTCCAGGAATGAGAGAGGGAGGAAACCTTGTGATCGCCGAACGAGTCATGAGCCGTAGAAGCCATGGCCTTTGCGGCCGCTGCCTTCCGAGGAGAAAGAATGACGAAGCTGCTCCACTACTGGATGGTTGTCTCGATGGTCTACCACTTCACGGGGCTCAGCACGGCCCTCGCCGCGCCGGAACCAGAGGCTCCGCCCTTCGAACGTACGGAGCAACGCGAAGATTGCTCGGACTACAATCCGCAGAAAAACGTCTATTGGGGAGACCTTCACAACCACACCTCCTACTCCAGCGATGTGGTTCTCTTCGGGGTCTGGAACGATCCGCGCGATGCCTACCGCTTCGCTAGCGGGGAGAAGGTGGGGCTGATGCCATACGACGAAGATGGCAAGCCGCTGCGGCAGGTCCAGCTCGTGCGACCGCTCGACTTCAATGCCGTGACCGATCACTCGGAATTCTTCGCTGAGGTCCAGATTTGTTTGACCTGTAAGAAAGGGGACGAACCATGTCGCGAATGTTTGAGCGATCCTGACGATGATGGAGAAACGAGCGAAGAATGCGAGGCTCTGTTTGTCAATCAAGAGGTGAGCTGCAAGATTTTCAGGGCAGGCGTTGCAGCGGCGTTGCAAACACCAGGCGATGAGGCTCCGGGCAATCTTGCCGATCTCCTATGGGCCGAGGCCGGATGGTCGAGCACGAACCCCGAGCGTTTCTCCTGGTGTGGTGACCAGGGCTTCAATTGCCTGGCGGCTTCGGCCAATGTCTGGAGTGACATCCAGCAGGCGGCAGAAGAGGCCTATGACCGAACGTCCAGCTGTGCTTTCACCTCGTTCGTGGCCTACGAATGGACGGGGATGCCATTGAGCAACAACTGGCATCGCAATGTCATTTTCCGCAACGACAAGGTACCCGGGATGGCCACTACCAACTTCGAAACCGGGCCGGTGACTCTCGACGCCAGCAACATCCAGAACCTCTGGAGCGATCTCCAGAGCAACTGCCTCGACGATACCCCCGGTTGCGACGTGTTGACCATTCCGCACAATGCGAACCTGAGCGGTGGCGGCCTCTTCCGTACGCCGTCGTCGAGTCGAGACGCCGAGACGCAGGCGACCTGGGAGCCGTTGACCGAGATCCATCAGATCAAAGGCAATTCAGAGTGTCGGTGGGGCGTTGGTACCGAGGACGAGCTCTGCCGGTTCGAGCTGGTCTCGAAGGAGAATTTCCAGGTCGCGGCGGCCGGTCCGGGCAATGAAACCAACCCGATGCCCGCGACGGATCAAGGGTTCCCGCTGAACGCCACGACCAAGTCCTACCACAGCTTCATCCGTGAGGTCTTGAAGGGCGGCCTGGTTCTCGGTCAAGAAGACAGCGGTGTAGGAGTCAACCCGTACAAGCTCGGCTTCGTAGGCGGCAATGACCAACACAACGGGACCCCCGGAGCCACCCAGACTTGGGTCTGGGATCGGAAGGTCTCGAAGAGCCTGGACTGGCCGGGACACAACGGTGTCAAGGACGACACAGCCGAAAAACGTCTGTCCGAAGACGACTCGACCCATGAGCATCTGGAGTACAACCCGGGTGGCTTGACGGCGATTTGGGCGGAAGAGAACTCGCGCGATGCGTTGTTCACCTCGTTGCGCAACAAAGAGGTCTACGCCACCAGCGGCACCCGGCCGGCGGTGCGCTTCTTCGGTGGCTGGGGCTTCGACGAAGACCTCTGCAACCGTCACGATTTCGTGGCCACCGGCTACCGGGAAGGGGTGCCGATGGGCTCGGACCTGGAGAGCCCGCCGCCGGGCGCAACGTCCCCGAGATTTGCGGTGCAAGCGCTGCAGGATCTGGGAACGCCCAAGGTTCCTGGTACTCCTCTGCAGCGCATTCAGATCGTCAAGGGGTGGATCGACGCCTATGGCACGCTGCACGAAAAAGTCTTCGATGTCGCCCCCGAAGGATCCGAGGGCGACTTCCCTCCGGCGGAGAGATACGTCGATCTCGACACCTGTGAGGCCCAACCCGACGCACCCGGGAACAGCACTCTTTGTTCGGTATGGACCGACCCCGGCTTCGACCCCAGTCAGCCGGCGTTCTATTACGCTCGGGTGTTGGAAAATCCGACTTGCCGTTGGAGCACCGAGCAATGCCTCGATCTCGGTGGCAAGAAGAATCCCTGTTGGGAACGGATCCAGACCCCGGCGAATTGTGAGAATCCCCGTCCCGGGTCCGATGGCGAGAGGGTCTGCGACAACCCGGAAAGCGCCGGTGTCGTGGTGGGATACACCGCTCAACAACGGGCCTGGACATCGCCGATCTGGTACGAGACCGGCAAAGTAACGGTCACGATCTCCGCCCGCGAGGACGGCAGCGGTGCCGAGGACAACGACGATTCTTCCGACGATGGGGAGGAAGTCTCGAGACTCGCTCGATGGCGTCTGGACCAAGGCGAGACGTCGACCCCATGGCAGGTGTCTGGAGACACCCTCGACAATGTCGCCCCGGGGGAGTACATCGTCGAATTCAACACCATTCCCGGCTGGACGCCGCCCGGCCCTCGGCCCGTTTTCGTCCGATCCGGCGAGTCCGCGCAAATACCCGGCGAGAATCCCTCCCAACAGAGCTCGGCGACCTACACCAAGGACTCGGAAAGCGATACCTCCGGCGCTACAGGCCCCCGCAACACCGAGGCCAGCAGCACCGAGGCCGGAAGATGAGCCGGCAAGGGTGGGCTCGTCGAAGAGCCCGAGAGAACCGGTTTCGTGAGGGGTCGCGTTTGCCAGTCGTACACTTCTTGCTCCTCGGTGGCCTGCTCTACGCCGGCCAGGTCTTTGTCTCCGCCGGTCGCGCTCCAACGGGTGTGCCAGACTCACCGGAACGGGTGGTTCTGAGTCGCACGCAGATCAGGGAGCTCGACCGCACGTGGGAGCGCAGAACCGGTCGGTTGCCGAGCGACGCCGAGCGACGAGCTCTGATTCGCCAGGCTGTCGACGAAGAGCTGCTCTACCGCGAGGCATTGGTTCTGCGCCTCGATGAAGGAAACCCCAGCGTGCGTCGGCGCCTGGTGATGAGCATGGGTTTTCTTTCCGAAGACCCGCTCGACGAAGACCCGCTCGACGCCAGCCCCGCGAGAACAGATCCCGGCGACGAGGAGTCCCTGTACCAGCAGGCCCGGGAGCTGGGGCTCGCACGCCACGACCCGGTGGTGCGGCAACACCTGATCGGATTGATGCGCAACCTGGCCCGGCGCAGCATGGAGCCGGAGGAGGTGACGGAGGCTCAGCTGGAGGACTACTACCGGCGTCATCGCGAGCGATTCTTGCGACCGGCGCGGGTGCGGTTGTCCCACGTCTACTCGAGCATCGATCGCCACGGGGCAAGTCTCGAAGACCACGCCCGGTTCTTGTTGCAGCGGCTCGAAGCAGAGGCCCCCGATCCCGAGCAGGCAGCCGCCTGGGGGGACCCTTTCATGTTTCGACATCACTTTTCTGGAATCTCCGAACGTGAGCTCGGGCGCACCTTCGGAGAGAGCTTCGCGGCCGCGGCAATGGATCTGGTGCCAGGCGTCTGGTCGGGCCCCATTCCCTCGGTTTTTGGTCTGCACCTGGTCTGGGTCCACGAGCACACCCCGGCGGTGCCGGCAACTCTCGCCGAAGCTCGCAGGAAGGTGATTCTCGGGTTGGAGGTCGAGCGGGGTGAGAGACGCCTGGCGGCAAAGCTCGAAGAGCTTCGGGGGCGCTACGAGGTCGTCGTCGAGCCGGCAGCCAGGCAACTTGCATCCATGCCCCCGGTGGCGACGGGGAGCGGATCATGAGACCCCTGACGTTTCTCGCTCTGGCGACCTGGCTCTTGGCGACCTGGCTGCTGCCCCCGTCGGTGAGTGCCGATCCCCTGGCACCGTCGCTCCTGGAGCTTCGAGAGATGGACGGCCATCGGGTTGCGGTGCGCTGGAAAACACCTCTTGCTCGGCCTCGCGGTGTGGTGATTCGGCCGGTTCTCCCGGAACGTTGCCGGCAGCTCACCGCCACTGTTACCGAACGCGAGACCATGGCGTGGGTCAGCCGGTGGTCGATGGACTGCGGCCCCTCCGGGCTGGCCGGTCTCGAAATCGACATCGAAGGGCTCGGCGATTCCGGCACCAGCGCATTGGTGCGGATCCGTTTCGTGGGCGGCGGTAGCGTCCGTGCGGTGTTGCGTGGTGACGCTCCGACGTTCCAGGTGCCGGGGCAGCAGCACGTCCAGGGTCCCTTCGGTGTCGCCCGGGAGTACCTGGCCCTTGGGTTCATGCATCTCCTCACCGGTGTCGATCATCTGCTCTTCGTCCTCGGGCTCCTGTTGTTGGTCGGTGGATGGCGCTCTCTGCTGGTCACGGTCACGGCTTTCACCCTGGGCCACAGTGTGACCCTGTCCCTGGCGAGTCTCGGCCTGATCCACTGGTCACAGGCACCGGTCGAGGCAGCCATTGCTTTCTCGATTTTTCTCCTGGCCGTCGAGCTGGCCCGCGATCGCTCGCGCCCGACGTTCCTGCGTCGTTACCCATGGGGGATGGCGGCGGGTTTCGGCTTGCTCCACGGCCTGGGCTTTGCCGGTGCCCTGGCCGAAGTCGGGCTACCGGCGGGGGAGATCCCGCTGGCACTGATCTCGTTCAATGTCGGGATCGAGGGTGGGCAGTTGCTCTTCATCGGCCTGCTGGTCGGCCTGCAGAGGATCGGCGAGTGGCTGTCTGTGCCGGCATGGGTTGGAAGCCCTCGGGCGGTAGCCTATGTCGTCGGGCCGTTGGCCGTGTTGTGGTGCTGTGAACGCACGGTGGCGGCAATAGGGGTCGGCGGGTAGGAGACGCCGATGCCTCCCGAAGAGTCCGTCCGCCCATAGCATCCCGTGTTCGGAGCGGAATCCACCGCCGCCGATCGCCGACGTCGATCGTGGCTTCGGGAGCTTCGGGAGGCACACCCGGTTTCGAGCACCCGATGCGTTGGGCCGGTTTCGTCTTGGTGGGAGACTGGGGCGAAGTCGGAGCGGTGAGATAGTTCGAGTCGCCGCCCCACTGAGATTCTGTGAGCGGCCTCGACGGTTCGTGGGCCGCCTTTCCTTCCACGCCTGCACAGGAGATTGATCATGCCGGAGCTAGATTTTATCGGGACCTGGGCCGTATCTTTGACCTCTGGGACTCCTTTCGGGGTCGACACCCAGATCACCATCAGCGAAGACCCGAACTCCATTACGTTCGTGCCGTCGGCCAGCCGGGGGGCTCTCGAGATGCAGTACGACCAGGCTCTCGACATGCTGCGAATCGATGGCATTTCCGGCCTCGACTCCTCGCTCTATCTCGCCGTCTACCGCGATCCCGAGGTGGCCTATCGTGCGCTCTACGGCGTGGCCATGATCGGGGATGCCCTGGTGACCTTCGGCGCCGCGGCCGACCAGACTCCCACCACCTCCTCTTCGGGCTCTACCGGCTCGCCCGTCGTCCCGGCTCCGGCGTACATCGTCCGTTCGGCGAGCGGTAGCCAGTTCGGGCTCGGTTCTCGTCTCGAATTCGTCTCCGAGGAAGAAGGAGCGAACCTCACGATTGTCGACATCATCGGCCGGCGCCTGCTGGCTCCCGGTCTCGGCTGGGTGGGCCCCACGACCCTGCAGGGCCTGGAGCTGGTGAACGTCCAGGGGAGGCCGGTCCCCCTCGGCCTGCAGTGCTCCTTCGTCGAGATCGACGGCCGCAAGGTCTGCTTCGGGCTCTCGGTGGCCGGAGATCCCGAGAACTCGGGGGTCTGGGGAGCCGACGAGGAAGAGCCGCCCTCGCCGGAGCCCGGCGAGAAACGTTGAAGACAGTGCAAGGGATCGAAGTCTTGCTGAGATAGCCGGCCACCTCGTCCCACTACTCCCGGTGAACGCCCTGAGAGTCCACGATGAACGTTTTCACCGGGAGTAGAACCATGCTGGCCTACGTTTCGACCCTCCTGCCCGTCCCCCGCCTCACGGTCCTCGTCTGCATTGCCTGCTGGATCGCCCTGGCGACCCTGGCGGCCCGTGCCTACGGCCATGCCCAGCCTCCGCTGGAGGGCCCGGCACCCGCGCTCGACGCCCAACCCCTGCCGCTGATGCACCTGCCCGACGCCGAGCTGGTGGACCAGCACGGAGAGAAGGTCCGCCTGCGAGAGCTGGTGGCGGGTCGGCGAGCGGTGATCAACTTCGTCTTCACCTCGTGCACCACGGTCTGCCCGCCGATGGGGGCGCTCTTCGCTCGACTGCAGCGGGATCTGGAAGCGAGGCCCGCCACCGAGCGAGACGATATCGCCTTCGTCTCGATCAGCATCGATCCCGCGGTCGATACGCCCGAGCGTCTGCGGGAGTGGGCGGCACGGTTCGACGGGAGCTCGTCGTGGCGTCTGCTCACCGGCCCGAAGCCGGTGGTCGACGAGGTGCTCGAGCAGCTGGGGGTGCTCACGCCGCTGATCGAAGAGCACACTCCGCTGGTGCTGCTCGGAGATGCGGAAGCCGGCAGGTGGGTGCGCGCCCACGGCCTGGCTCTCCCTTCACGACTGATCGAAGAGCTCGACCGGCTGGCGCCAGACAAGGGCGTAACGACGGCGACCTCCTCGGCCACGAGCGACGACGCCCGGGCCTATTTCACCGACACCGTGCTCCTCGATCAACACGCACGCCCCCGGCGTTTCTACAGCGACCTGATCGCCGACCGCACGGTGGTCATCCATCCCTTCTTCGCCACCTGTACCGGCAGCTGTCCGGTGATGCACCAGGCGCTGCGGCGGGTGCGGGACTCTCTCGGAGATCGCCTCGGTCGCGAGGTCTTCTTCCTCTCGATCACCGTCGATCCCGAGCACGACACTCCCGACCGCCTGCGGGCCTGGGCCGAGGCCTTCGGTGCGGGAGAGGGCTGGAGCTTTCTGACCGGCGCCGCCGAGGACGTGGAGCGAGTGCTCGCCCGCCTGGGTCAGCAGGTCTCCGAGAAGGAGGCCCACCAGGCCATCTTCCTGGTGGGCAATGCCCGCACGGGCCTGTGGCAGAAGGTGTTCGGCCTCGGCCCGCCGGAGGACTTGATCGCCGTCGTTCGCGAGGTAGCGGCCGACGAGCAGCGGCCTCCCTCTCGACCCGAAGAGTCGGGGCTCGCTCCGGCTTCTTCTTCCGCTGCCTCCCTCGCCGCCGACTCCCCCCAAACGCTCGACGCTTCGTATTGAGGAGACTCCCATGCCGACGAAGAGCCCGAGTTCCTTCCTGTCTTCCCTGGTCCCTGCCTGCCTCGCTGCCATGATCGGCCTCGCCGCCGGCTCCGTTACCTTCGCGGCCGGCTGCCCGTCCGATGCCGAGCTGGCCGAGCGCTGCTCCGGTGTCGTCACCGCCGACGTGGTGGCGCTCGACCAGCCCTATTTCTTCAACCGCCTCGGCGCCAGCCAGCCGAACGGCCAGATCTTCGCCCTGCGGCGCGACGTGGTCTGCCTGCCCGGCCGTGGGGGCTGCGAAGCGGGAGAGCTGGAGCCGGGCGAGGTGATGTTGGACTCCTCGAAACGGCCGCGGCCCCTGGTGCTGCGGGTGGCCGAGGGGGATTGCCTGCGGATCGAGCTGGAGAACCTGTTGACTCCCAAGGGACCCTCTCGAAACAGGTCCGAGTTCGACAAGGACTTCGGGATCTCGTCGGCCATACCCGCCACCAGGACCCGGAATGCCAGCGTGCACGTGATGGGACTGTCGCTGGTGGCGGCCTGCGACGGCGACGAAAGAGTGCCGGCGATCGCGGCCGACGGCAGCTTCGTGGGTGCCAACGCCAGCAGCCTGGCGGGGCCCGGAGATCGGCGTACCTACATCTACTCCGCGGACCAGGAAGGGGCCTACCTGCTGCACAGCACGGGGGCCCAGGCGGGCCTGATCGACGGCAACGGGCAGATCACCCTCGGCCTGCACGGCCTGGTGAACGTGCAGCCTCCGGGGGCGGTGTTCTTCCGCAGCCAGGTGACCCGCGACGCCCTGCTCGCCGCCAACCGGCGAGACGATTGCCCTTTCGAGCTCACTCCCACCGCCGACGGGGATCTGTGCCTGACGCCCCACGGCCAGCCGGTGCTCGACTTCTGGGCCCGCGACGAGGCGGGGGAGCCGGTGCTCGCGATGCTCGACCGGGAGCGTGGTGAGCTGGTGGCGAGCGACCTGACAGCGATCGTCGCCTACCAGGCTCCCGGCGAGTCCCAGCCGGGATCGTTTCCCCACGACCCCGAGAACCCTCTTTGTTTCCCGGTGCCCGCCACCGACGAGGCGGCGGCCGAGAGCCGCTGCACGCGGCCCTTCCGCGAGATCTCGGCCCTCTACCAGGAGCCCCTGGCGTCGACCACCCAGACTCTGCCGTGCCTGGTAGGCGGCAACAACAACACGATCGGTGAAGGCTCCTGGGAATCGGACCGGAGCTCCGGAACGACGACCATCACGCTGCCTCCGCCGGGCTCGGACGACGGCTCGGCCACGGAGGGTGTCGTTTTTGCGAGCCAGACCCCGTGCCCGACCGACTGGAACATCACGCCGTACCTGCGCGACATCTTCTCGGCCAACGGCTCGCTCGACAGCTTCGCCATCAACTTCGGCATGGACGCCATCGGCCCGCGGGTGCTGGCCAACCGGGTGCGGGTCGGCCCCCAGGCCGACTGTGTCGGCTGCAAATACGAGGAGTTCTTTCTCAGCTCGTGGCCCAACGGCGACCCGGCCCAGGTGTCCACCCACCCCGCGGGGCTGGGTTTCGAGGGCCAGGAGAACGGGGAGGAGGCGATCCGCTTTCCCGACGATCCCTCGAACGTCTACCACTCCTATC
>CAZMEL010000305.1:0-9529 GCA_964565225.1 uncultured Thermoanaerobaculia bacterium
CCCCGGTGTGATTCCTCCGTCCGGGGAGCTTCCGGAGTCGGTGGGCGGCGAGTTGTCGTCTTTCGATCCCGGTACCCCCGAAGACTCGGCGCCTTCGTTCTCCTCGCCTTCGGAGCCCGAGGGCACCGGAGAGGCCAGCTGGCCCGATCTGCCACCCCTCGGGGCTCCGGAATCGTTCGCTCCCGAGGTGGAGCCACCTCTTCTCTCGGACCCGGCGGACCTGCCGGATCCGGTGATCTCGGACCCGCCGGCCTTTCCGCCGTCGGCAGCTCCGGCGTTTTCCACGGCGGCAACGGCCGAGGCCGCCGAGGTCGAGGTCGCCGCCGCGGTGCCCGAGAGCGAAGCTGGTGTCGACGCCAGCTCTTCCCTGTACCCCGTGCAGGACTACGAAGACGACCTGGACGGGGCTCCGCCCGAAGCACCGACCTGGAAGAATGCCCTGGTGCGATCGGCAAAGCCGCTCGTGGCTCTGCTGGCTCTGGCTCTCCTGGTCGGTGTCGCCTTCTGGTTCCGCGGGCCCATCGCCGATCTCCTGGGCTTCGGTGAACAGACCTCGGATCCGGTGTCGGAGCTCGCGGCCGCTCCTGACGACCCGGCGGTCGGTGATACCGAATCCATCGGTGGCCCGGCACCGGAGGCACCCGGCACGGAGTCATCGGGTCTGGCGCCGTTCGGCTCGGCGCCGTTCGGCTCGGCGCCGTCCGACTTGGAGAGTCACGACGAGCCCGAAGGGACCGGCCTGGAATCTCTCGAGCCGCTCGCCTCCGACCCCATGGCGCCGGAAGTCATCGCGGTGTCGGCACCCGATTCTTCGAGCCCCTCGGAGCCTTCCGACCTCTCGACGGAGCCCTCGTCGCCGGGGCTTCCTCCCGCGACGGCGCCTCCGGCCCGGTCCGAGCCGGAGAGTCGGTCTCGCCGCCGGGTTGCGACGTCCGTGGTCGGGATCGAGGCTCGCCAGGAGCCGAGCGGCACGCGGATCTTCGTTTCCCTCGACGGCGAGGTCTCGCGCAGCCGGCTGACCATCGACACCCTCGACTATGCTCCGGATCGCCAGCAGTTGCGGATCCTGGGGATCGAGGCGCCCTACTTTCCGGCCGAGATCGAGGTCGGGAGCACCGAGCTGCAGAGAATCCGAACCGGTCTCCACGAAGGATCCGGAACCCCGGAGCTTCGCCTGGTCTTCGATTGCAGAGGCCCCGGATGCACGCTCGCCGATCTGCGAGAGAGCGGAGAGAGGGTCGAGCTGCTCGTCCGAATCCCCTGACCTGCCCCGTTCCTTCGCTTCGATCCGGTGGCTGCCTGCTGCCCGTGCAGGGGCGACCCGCGAAGGCGTCCTTCGTTCCGCGGGCTCGGTTGCACCCCGGTGTCGTCTCTACCGAGCCCTTCCTCGTTTTCTGCGCCCTCGTGAACTTTTATCTCGTTGCATTGCCGGGTCTTCTCCTCCTCTTCGCTTCACCCGTCGGGCCCTTGGGGCGTCTATACTCGGAGAGACGCAATCGGGCTGAACATCTTGCCTTTTTTTGAATTTTTGCTCGGGGTGAGGATTGACAGTGCTGTTCGGCGGCGATAGAATGGCGGTAATGAAGCGGTAATTCGCAAGTCCTCTGATCCGAGACGCCCGAGAATGTGCCGCGGTAGAAGGGTGGCAGATCTCGAAGTATCGGATGAGCATCGGAAGAGCGAGGATTCCGACTTGCCTCGTACGCCGAGAGCAAAAAGCGCAATGGCTCTGAGTTTTTGTACCTCGAAAGGCAGGATACGCAGATATGCTGAGCAACCTCGGAGTCGAGAAAAGTTTTTTGCAGAGGTCGGTGGGGGGATGTGTATGCGCCCGTCACGAGCCTCGATTCAAGAGTGCGGAGAACCTGTCTGTCAATTTGTGAATATTGTGTTTTTTGTTCTTGAATTTCAGAGGAAATCTCTTTTTGAGAAGATTACAAATGAAAGTTGACTTCTGGTTCAAAAAAACTCTTGAATCTGCCGTGTAAGTCAGTAAAATTGCGAGTAATGCATGCAAATCAGTAGAATTGCGATCAAAGGTCACCTGCGAAGGAGATGAGAAATCATGGAGGCGGAACGGGAGCTGGATAGAGTTCTCACGCTGCTGAGAAACAAGATCCGTGAACGCGGTTTCACACAACTGGAGGTTCAAGAGGCTCTGTCCTGGGGGCGCAGCTACATCAGTCAGCTCCTGACCAAGCAGAAGTCGTTGCGGGTCGAGCAGGTTCTTCTGATTCTCGAGGTGATCGGTGTCAAGCCGGGAGAGTTCTTCGGAGAGCTCTACCATTTCCCGCAGGGCGAAGCCCCTCGTCGGGGTGGGGAGGTCTATCCGACCCACGGTATGTCCGGGTATGGCTCTTCGATGATCCACGAAGTGACAGGAGAAATCGAGGGAGGAGAGTTCGTTCGCTCCTTCGGAGAGCTTCGATCTCTCCTACGAGGCCTGGTACGGCTGCTGGTCGACAAGAACCTGATCAACGTCGACGAGCTGACCGCCGCGGTAAAGGCGATCGATGCCGGGCGGATGACCGATGTCCTGGGTACAGAAGGAGAAGATGGTCTGGCACAGTAGCAATCGCTACAGGCGTGCTCAGTCCATGGGCAGAAACTGCTCCGACATGGCCTCGTGCAGATCCGAGGCCAGCCGTTTCCGATCCGGGTGGTGCACCGGCGATTCTCCGAATTGCAGAGTCGCTTCCAGCCACGGGAGGTGGAGCAGACGCCAGAAGTGGGGAGCAAAAGGGGCATCTCCCCACCAGCAGATCGCTTCCTGAGCGGTCGGGTACCCTTTGGGCGATCGATAGCTCAGGGTTGCATAGTGGACCGGCAGGTCTCGTTCCGCGGGATATTGGAGAAGGGGCGGCTTGAATCTCAGGAGGCAGTCCCCCCTGCCGCTCGTTCCCTCCGGAAAGAGCACGATCCCGTAGCCGTCCCTACGCATCTCGTCGACCCGCTGCATGACCCGGAGCAGGTCCATCTTTCGGCTACGATCGATGAAGATGGAGTCGGCTGCCTCGAACATCCACCCCAAGACCGGCCAGCCTTTCAGGTCGGCCTTGCCGATGAAGGCGCCTCCTGCCTCAGAGCCGAGAACCATGATGTCGAGATAGGACACATGGTTCGAAACCAGGAAGAAGGCGCCGGTCGGCGGTTTGCCCGAGACTTCGAGGCGAACGCCGAAGATCCGGCAGCTCCACCTTGCCCAGAAGCGAAACGCGGCGTCGCGGAGGAGTCGGTGTTTTTGTTTCGAGAAGGGACGGACCAGAGCGCGGGAGAGCAGGTTCAGCCCATGGGCTCCGAAGATCAGGGTGAGTAGCAGAAGAGCTCGCAGGAGAGCGATCAGGATCATGGAGCCTCGACTCGGAACAGGGCCATCACTCGGACGTGCCGAGAATACCACAGGTCTTCCCGGGGAATTCGCGCTGCGCGCTCGAGTGATGGCCCTGTCGGGGTGCCCCGTCCGGGGCTCGGAGAAGAGCAACGCCAGGCTCTCCGCGTCCGGCAGGACGCATTCCACAGCGAGGGGATTCAGCCTCTCGATATCTTTCGCCGGCTCCACGTCTCGCGCTCAGGAGGAGCTCGAGCCCGTCAGGAGAAGATAGAGATTGTCTCGGCCCGACGCACCGTCGGCTCGATAGCGATCCAAGAGCTCCAGGCCGTCGATCCAACCTCCGATCTCCGCGGAGTCCGGCAGGTGGCAGTAGCGGGGAACCTCGCGGTTGCCGTCCCAGGTGAGGAGATGGTCACCGGGCTCGAGCTGCGCGAGGTCGAGAGGCTCTTCGCCGCGTGAGAGCTGGAGGTCTCGAAATTCCCGCCAGGGAAGCCGCTTCCGATCGAAGCCTCGCTGTTGATCGAATCTCCACACGGAAAGAGCCAGCAGGCCACCTGGGCGCAGCCGGCTCGCCAGGTGGCGCACGAAGGCGGTCCGCTGTCTCCTCCCCGGCAGATGGTGGAGAACCGCGAGGCAGACCACCAGGTCGAACCTTCCCCCCGCTGCCGGGTCTCGAAGCCGCACGCCCGCCGCGGCCTTTGCGAATGTATCGCCGAGCCGTGTGGCGGCCCATCGAGCTTTCGATCCGCAGCGAGAGCGGCGCCGGGCTGCCGCCAGCAGAGGCAGGCTCCCATCGAGCCCCAGGTAGGTGATGGGGGCGTCGATCTGGTCGACGGCGAATCGAGCGAAGCGGCCGTTGCCACAACCGACGTCGAGAATCTCGAGAGGGGGCGAGAGGTCGGAGCGGCGAGCCGTGTTGACGTCCCAAAGGCGCTGCCAGCCCGGCCAGGGATGCTCCCGGGTGGCGTCGAAGCGACGAGAGAAAGATTCGTAGAAGCGGTGGTTGAGGGTGTCGAGAGCGCGCCGGGTGGTTGCGTTCATCCGTGATAGCCTCCCGCGCGGCTCGGCGATCGGCTGCATGCACGAACCGCCCGGTCGAGCCCGAAGCCATGGTGAAAACACGATTCCCATTCGACCCTCGTCCCCACCTGGAGCAACTCCTGGGGATCCTGGAGGAGATCCGGGCTCTGCCGGTGCTGGAGGATCGTGATCTGCATCGATTGGTCCGAAAATATCCGAAGGCAGGCGGCGGAGCGTTCTCCAAGAGCGAGCTGATCCGCGCCTACCGGTTTCTGGCCCCACGCCAGGGCTGGGACGACGCCGAGGCCTTCATCGATCGGGTGCGCATGAAGCCGATCCGAACGGCCAGCGGCGTGGCACCGGTCACCGTGTTGACCAAACCCTTCCCGTGCCCGGGACGCTGCATCTTCTGCCCCAACGATGTCCGGATGCCCAAGAGCTACCTCTCCCGGGAGCCCGGGGCGCAGCGGGCGGCACAGTACGAGTTCGACCCCTACGGCCAGACCCTGGGACGCCTCCTGGCTTTTTATTACACCGGGCACAAGGTCGACAAGGTGGAGCTCATCATCCTCGGGGGTACGTGGTCCTTCTATCCCGTGGAATATCAGATCTGGTTCGTCAAGCGTTGCTTCGACGCCATGAACGACTTCGACACGTTTCGCGACGACGAAGACGCCGTGCGCCTGCTGCCGCGGGGTCCGCTGCGATTCGCCGAGCTCACACGCGAGGTCGACGGCGAGCGCCTGGCGCGGTCGAGGGAAGCGGGAAGCGAGCCGGAGGACGACGCCGAGCCCGAGGACGATGTCTCCTACAACCGCATCGTGAGCGCCTTTCTCAAGGAACGCCTGGCGGGTGGCATGCTGGATCTCTCGGAGACGGCCGCCTGGAAGGAGCTCGAGGCAGCTCACCAGGTCAACGAGACCGCCGCTGCGCGGTGTGTCGGGCTGGTGGTGGAGACCCGCCCCGACCATCTCTCGCCGGAGGAGGTGGTGAGGATCCGGCGCCTCGGGTGCACCAAGGTGCAGATCGGCTTCCAGAGCCTCGACGACCGGGTGCTGCGGATGAACCGGCGTGGGCACGACGTGGCGGCGACCCGGCGGGCCGTGGCCATGCTGCGCCGTGCGGGATTCAAGCTCCACGCCCACTGGATGCCGAATCTACACGGCTCCAGCCCCGAGGCCGATGTGGTCGATTTCGATCGCCTCTTCGCCGATCCCGACTTCCGGCCCGACGAGCTGAAGGTCTATCCCTGTTCCCTGATCGAGAGCGCCGAGCTCATGGGCCCGTACCGCCGCGGTGAGTGGCGGCCCTACAGCGAGGAGGAGCTGGTCGGGGTGCTGGAGAGCTGCCTGCCGCGAGTGCCGCCCTGGTGCCGGGTGACCCGGGTGATCCGGGACATCCCGGGAGACGACATCCTCACCGGCAACAAGATCACCAACCTGCGCGAGGTGGTGGAGAAGCGGCTGCGGAGGCAGGGGCGACGCCTGCGCGACATCCGGGCGCGAGAGGTCCGCGGCCGGGAGATCGACCCCGAGACTCTCTCCCTCGAGGTGGAGGAATACCGTAGCTCGGTCGGCCGGGAGATCTTCCTGCAGTTCGTGACCCCGGAAGATCAGATCGTCGGTTTCTGCCGCCTGGCCCTGCCCGACACGGAGGGGGAGATCGCCGAGATCCGCCACAGCGCGATGATCCGCGAGGTCCATGTCTATGGCCGGGTGGTGAGCCTCGGGGACCAGCACCGGGGGCGAGCCCAGCACCTCGGGCTCGGCACTCGCCTGGTGGAGGAAGCCGCCCAGCGTGCCGCCGAGTCGGGTTTCACGGACCTGGCGGTGATCTCGGCGATCGGCACCCGGGAGTACTATCGCCGGCTGGGTTTCGCCGATGGCCCGCTCTACATGCACCGACCCCTGCGCCGGGAGCAGGTGCTCCAGGAGTGATAAACTCCTGACAGTTCCCACCGCGAAGGTCTTCTCCGAGCGTGGCATAATCCGCGCTTCTCGGTCGGGAATCTCTTCAGATCGTCAGAGTGAGCGGCTCCGGCACCCGGCCCGATCACATCCCGGGTCGCGTTCTCTTGGATGCAGTGAAGGAGCCGTGGAGGTCTCTCTTGCCCAGAATCGGAATCTTCGGATGGGGCCTCGTCGCCCCCCGGTCTCCCACCATCGACACGTTCGAGAAGAATCTCGAGTCCACGACCAGCTGGCTGGAGCCCTTCAACGGTTTCGGCCCCGACAACTTCCTCGTCGGGCGCCCCGAGTTCGACCTCGAACGGTACCGCGGCTGGGTCGAGCAGCGCTTCAAACCCAACCGTTTCTCCCAGATCGAATCCAAGATGGGCCTGCCGGTGCAGTTCGCGATCGGCTCCTTCATCCAGGCCCTGGGGCAGAACCCCGGGATCGAGGAGGAGCTCAAGGCCCTGGGGACCCAGACCCATGTCTATGTCGGCACCGGCCTGGGAGACCTCTTCACCCAATACGAACAGTCGATCCACCTCTACCGTTCCCAGCGTCGCTGGAACCGCTTCTGGTCGCATCCCGACCGCAATGGCGTCCGGCGGGCGCACGAGGAAGGGCGGGAGCCCGAAGAGCTGAAGGGTCTGGAGATTCCGCAGTGCCCGGACGACGTGGACGAAGAGGCCAAGGAGGAGGTGCAGGACACCTGGTGGAGCTTCTGGTCGGAGCGTTCACCGGAGCTGCACGAGTACCTCGAAGAGGTGCGGGCCATCGAATCCCTGGCCGTGGAGGGGGAAGTGGAGTCCGGCAAGATCGCCACCATCAAGGAGAAGCGGCGGCAACAGCGGCGTCTCCAGCAGAGGTGGCAGGCGCCGGATCCGCCGTGGCAGTCGGTCTCGGCCAATTTCATCTGGAATATCGACAACATCGCCGCGGCTCAGATCTCCATGCTCGGCGGGCTGACAGGCATGACCATCGCCGTCGGCGCCGCCTGCTCGACCTTCGGGGTCACCCTGAAGCTGGCGATCGACGCCATCCGCCGCGGGGAGGCCAAGGCGGTGGTGATCGGAGCCACCGATCCGCCCCCGAGCCCGCTGACCGTGGGCGCGTTCTATGCCGCGCGGGTGATCTCGGCCGACGCCCAGGTCTCGAAGCCGCTCACCGAGCTCCGGGGGACCCACATCTCCGGGGGCTCGGTGGTCTGGATCGTCGGTGACTACGACCACATGACCTCGAAGGGCTTCCGGCCGCTGGGCATGGAGCCCTTGGAGGTCGGAGTGACCTCCGATGCCGACCACATCATCACTCCGTCGAAGGAAGGACCGACCGAGGCCATGCACCTGGCCCTCGGCGAGAGAGATCCCTCGGGCGTGGTGTCCTGGGATCTGCACGCCACCGCCACGCCGGGCGACTTCAACGAGGTGGAGATGGTTCGTGAGCTCCTGCCCGAGGAAGTGTTGATCACGGCGCGCAAGGGCACCTTCGGCCACGGCATGTCGGCGGGCGGCGGTTGGGAGCTCACCGCCCAATACCTCGGCTACCAGGACGGCCGCCTCTTTCCGACCCCTCTCGAACGCGAGGAGCTCAACCCGCAGATCGCGGGAGTGCACGAGACTTTCGTCTTCGACAGCGGATGCTCCGCTCCCCGGGGCACGGTCGGGAAGCTGTCGATGGGGGTCGGGGGCATCAACGCCTGCATCATCTCCCGACCTCTGGGAGACGACGCCGAAGACGGGGGATAGAGCCGTCGCGACCCCACTCCAGGGAGAGACGCCGGACCGGGTCACCCTGCCGGAGACTCGAGCCCAGGTAGTCGCCTGGGTTCGCGCCATCGAAGAAAACGATCGCCAGGGAGCCCTGCTCCCCCTGGCTCGACGTCGCGAGGCCACGGCCAATGCCCTCGAAGCCGAGCCCGCAGGGGATTTCGAGCGCGAGGAGCTGGGGTGGATTCCCCGGCGTGCTCGGGCCCTGGCGGAGGACGTCGTCGCGGCCCATCCATCGGCCGCGCGCCTGCTCCGCTGGACCCGGCCGTTTCGCGGCCTCGTTCTGCCGGCCGTCCTGGTCTCCTGCTTCCTGGGGCTGCTCACCCAGGCCCTGGAGAGTGGCCAGGGACGCCAGATCCAGGTGCTGGCGGTGCCCCTGTTGGGGCTGGTGGCGTGGAATCTGGTGATGATGGCCCTGCTCCTGGTGCGGCGCTGGCTCCCTGTCGGCCGCCTGGGGAATCCGCTGGTGGACTCTCTTCTCGGTGCCTGGCGCCGGAGCCTGCGCCGCCAGGCCTCCTCCGTCGATCCCGACGGCAAGGGAGCCCTGGCCCGGGCGGCGGGCGGCTACCTGGAGCTCTGGTTGCCGGCGGTGTCGGCCCTGGCCGCGGCGCGAATTCGCCGGCTCTTGCATCTCTCGGCGGCGGCGCTGGTGATCGGGGTCGTGCTCGGCATGTATCTCCGGGGCCTGGTGTGGGAATACCGCATGACCTGGGAGAGCACCTTCCTCTCGGCGTCGACGGTCGGTGCCTGGCTCGAGAAGATCCTCGGGCCGGCCTCGGCCCTTCTCGGAATCGAGGTACCCGATGTCGCGGCCCTGCGCAGCCCGGCGAGCGGACCGGCAGCTCCCTGGATTCACCTCTATGCGGCTACCGCCCTGCTCTTCGTGGTGCTGCCGCGCTGGGCGCTGGCGGCGGCCGAAGCGCTGCGTTGCCGGCGTCTCGCAGCGAGCGTCTCGCAGCCATTCCCGGTGGCGGCCCGGCGTCGCCTGCTGGCGGCGGTGAGCACCCGGGAGCACCGGGTCGACGTCTGGCCGGTGAGCTTCCGGCCGGCGATCCGCGCGGTCACGGCGCTGCGTAGCCTCTTTCTCGACCTGCTGGGACCCCGGACCGAGGTGCGGATCGGCGAGCCCGTCGCCTACGACGCCGACCCCCATGTCCTCGGTCCGCTGCAGGGCCGCCTCCTGGTAGTGCTGTTCAACCTCGCCCAGCCGCCGGAGTCGGAGGTCCACGGGGAGCTCCTCGCCAGCCTGCGCGGTGCGCTGGGAGACGGACAGAGCCTGGTGGCAGCGGTCGATGCCTCCGCCTATCGGCTGCGGATCCACGGCGAGGATCCGGCCGCGGCAGAAGGGAGCTCGCGGCTCCGCGACCGCCGTCGCAACTGGGATCGAGTGGTGCGAGAACAGGGCCTCGAGGCCCTGCACCTGGATCTCCAGGACGAGCTACCCGAGGATCTCCTCACCCGGG
>CAZMEL010000306.1:0-9498 GCA_964565225.1 uncultured Thermoanaerobaculia bacterium
GCCTGGCGGAAGGAACGCCGACTCGACCCCGCCAGGGAATCTGACAGAGTAGAATGAGAGGGGAGTTCTTCAACCGACACCCCTCGCCGTCAGCTCTTCAGCAGCCCCAGACTCCCCGCCACTGCCGCGGTGAGGAAGCTCCGCGCCCGCTCTTCCTGGCCTTCGACTCCACCCGCCAGCAGCTGGTTGCCGGTCAGAGTGGCGCCGAAGAAATCCTCCGTGCGCCAGGAGCCGGGCTCCACCGGCGGCATGTCGCCGCCTTTCGTGTGGGGCCAGGGGGTGACATAGAAGTAGGGCTCCGGGATGTAGTCGTCCCCAGGGGAAAGACCCACCCCGATCGTCCGATCGTCTCCGCTCGCCGTCTTGCCGAAGGAGAGCAGGGTGGCGACGTCGAAGTGGTGGGGCCAGGTGACCACGGGCGACGCGTCGGCAGACCGCTCGGCCACCTCCACCACCAGTCCCATGGCATTCTCGTACCAGGCCGCCAGCTCGGCACGCTCGGTCTCGAAATCGGCGGGAAACGTCCGCCCTTCGGCCACCGGGTGCTCGGGCATCTCGTAGTGGAAGTCGAGGGACCCGGGCGGTACCCGAGCCCCGAGACTCTCGAGGGTCGCTCGAATCCACTCCAACCCCTCGTCCCGAGTGCGTCCGACGAGCGAGAGGGACTCCTGGATCTCCCCGTTCCTCTCCACGGTGAGGCTGAGGTCCGCGGGCCGGAGGCCGACACACAGGCCCGCAGTGCCGGGGATCTCGCGACCGACCCAGCGGTCGCCGCCGTGCCAGAGAAGGTTGGTGTGGCTGTCGTCCTCACGCGAGGGCAACAGAGGTTTGCTGACGCCGATCGCCACCAGCTGTGCGGCGTGGTGGATCACCAGGCGGGCGTCTTTCAGATCACGGGGCGGGTGCTGCAAGGGAATCCAGGTCATGGAGCCTCCAGGGGTTGGGTTCGGGCTTTCACACCCCGAATTACTGCGTCCGGCTGGAGGAAGGTTACACCGGTTGGAGGAGAAACCTCGCGGTCTTGGCAGCCGAAGCGTCCATGGTAAGGTAATCACCCGAGGCAATTTTCTTCTCTTCCCGCGCCTGCCGACGATCTCCACCGGCCGGAGGCTCGGGCTATACCCTCTCGTTCGACGCTCTCGAATCCATTCGAAAGGACGCCATGACCACCGCCACTCTCTGCGAGGTTTCCGCTGCAAGGCCGGACCTCGACGCTTCCCTCCGCCTCCCCCAGGAGCGGTTTCGGGAAGTCAGGGCCTGGACCGAGGCCCTTTGTCGCCCTCTCGTGACCGAAGACTTTGTCGCCCAGTCGATGCCCGACGCCAGCCCGGTGAAGTGGCATCTGGCCCATACCACCTGGTTCTTCGAGACCTTCCTCCTCTTGCAGCGGGAAGGCTACGAAACACCGGATCCGCGCTACGCGCATCTCTTCAACTCCTACTACAACAGCCTCGGGACACCCTTCCACCGGCCGGATCGGGGCCTGATCACCCGCCCGACCGTCGCCGACGTGTTGGAGTACCGCTCCTCGGTGGAGCAGGCCGTGCTCGAGCTCCTGGATACCGCCTCCGACGCCGAGAGGCGGGAGATCCTCCCCCTCCTCGAGGTCGGTCTGAACCACGAGCAACAGCACCAGGAGCTCATCGTCACCGACCTCAAACATCTCTTCTCTCGCAACCCGCTGCTCCCGGTGTACCGGGAAGAGAACGGTCGCGACGGGGCGAGCGAAGGGGTTCCGGCTCTCGAATGGCACCCTTTCGGGGAAGACCTCTACGAAATCGGCCACGATTCGTCCTCCGGCTTCGCCTTCGACAACGAAGGCCCACGGCACCGGGTGTTCGTCGAAGGCTTCCGGATCGCCTCCCGGCTGGTGACCAACGGGGAGTACCTGGAATTCATGTCGGATCGTGGCTACGAGCGCCCGGGGCTCTGGCTCTCCGACGGCTGGGCCACGGTCGAGCGCGAGGGCTGGCGAGCTCCCCTCTACTGGTGGCGGGAAGATGGCGAGTGGCTGCAGTACACCCTGGCCGGACCGCGGCCGGTACGCGCCGAAGAACCCGTATGCCACCTCAGCCTCTACGAGGCCGATGCCTACGCCAGCTGGGCCGGCGCCCGCCTGCCCACCGAGGCCGAATGGGAGATCGCGGCCGACTCCCGGCTGGGCGTGCGGGGAGCGACGGCCGAGGCCGATTCCTCCGCCAACCTGGCCGAGTCGGCGAGCTTCCATCCCGTGCCCTCTTCCGCCGCGAGACGAGGACAGTTCCTCGGCGACGTCTGGGAGTGGACCCGGAGCCCCTACTCTCCGTACCCCGGGTATCGAGCGCCGGAAGGTGCTCTCGGCGAGTACAACGCGAAGTTCATGTCGAGCCAGGTCGTGCTCCGGGGAGGCTCCTGCGCCACTCCGCGCTCCCACATCCGCTCGACCTACCGCAACTTCTTCCCGCCCCACGTGCGCTGGCAATTCTCCGGGCTGCGTCTGGCCCGGGATGGGAATGCATCATGAGCGTCGCCGAGATTCTCGAGGAATCGACGGCGAGCCGGGAGCTCTCTCCGGCCAACGAGAGCTTCCTGCGCGAGACGCTCGAGGGTCTGCGCAAGAACCCGAAAGAGCTCTCCTGCAAATATCTCTACGACCAGAAGGGATCCCAGCTCTTCGAGGAGATCTGTGCGCTCGAGGAGTATTACCCGACCCGCACCGAGCTCGGCATCATGGACCGACACGTCCACGAAATGGCCGAGTTCCTCGGTCCCAACTGCCTGCTCCTCGAGTTCGGAGCCGGCAGCGGTCACAAGACCGAGATCTTGCTCGAGGCCCTGCAAGAGCCGGCGGGCTATGTTCCCATCGATATCTCCTGTGAGCACCTGGAGGTCTCCGCCCGGAGGCTCGGCAGGCGCTTTCCCGAGCTCGAGATCTTGCCGGTCTGCGGTGACTTCATGGAGGCCTGGAGCCTGCCCGTGAGCTCCCACGAGGTCGAACGCCTGGCGGTCTACTTCCCGGGCTCCACCATCGGCAACTTCACCGCTCCCCAGGCCGAGCGTTTTCTGCGCCGGGTGGCCGAGATCTGCGGCCCGGGCGGAAAGCTTCTGTTGGGCGCCGACCTGAAGAAGGATCCGGCGATCCTCGAGCTCGCGTACGACGACCCCTCGGGCGTCACCTCGGCCTTCAATCTCAACCTGCTCGAACACATCAACCGGGAGCTCGGCGCGGACTTCGCTCTCGACGCCTTCGCCCACCGGGCGCCCTGGGTCGAGCAGGAGAGCCGGATCGAAATGCACCTCGAGAGCCTTCGCGACCAGGTCGTGCACGTCGGTGGTGAACGCTTCACCTTCGAGGCCGGTGAACGGATCTGCACCGAGCATTCCCACAAATACTCCCTCGAAGCGATCGAAGACCTGGCTCGCGCCGCCTGTATGAAGGTCGACCGGGTCTGGACCGACCCCGACGGATTGTTCAGCGTGCAGGCCCTGACCGTCATCGGCGACTGACGGTCGAAGGTGCTCCCGGCCCTTCCGGCCGGGGCACCGCGGCTTCCGAACGAGAACGCCGGGCGAAGGCGTCGAACTCGCGGAAGGCGCGACGGGCGAAGAGCAGGGTGAGGGGAACGTTGGCCCACAACATCAAGCCGGTGCCCAGGAGCGTCAGGTGATTGAGCTCGGTGTCCGTCCGCACCACCCCGGTACAGGCAACGAAGATTCCCAGGCAGAAACAGAGCCGATACAGGCGCACCCAGCCTTCCCCCAGCAGGTAGACCACGCCCTGCTCTCCGTAGTAGCTCCAGGAGATCAGGGTCGAAAGGGCGAAGAGCCAGGTCGCCACGGTCACCAGCCAGGTTCCCAGGCCGGGCTGGACCCGGTCGAAGGCTCGCGCGGTGTAGGCGGCCCCCGCCGCGCTGAGGAAGAAGCCGTCGCCCGGCAGCGACGGCCGGGCCTCGATCTGCAGGATTCCCCAGGCGATTCGAGGCTCGCCCGAACGGACCTCCACCCGCCCCTGCAATCCGTGCCACGGGCTCCCCGTTGCTCCCGGCTCTTCGGCCGCCAGCCGTACCTCGACCTGGTCGCCCGTGCGCCACGAGCGATCGCCACGATCCGGGAGGCGTCCACCCTCCAGAGTCCAACCTCCTTCGGCGGTCGGCACCACTCGTGGCGCTTCGGCGAAGGTGAGATCCGCGGGCCGGTCCCAGGTGCCGCTGAGCAGGATCACCAGGGCCGTGAGGGTGCAGATCAGCAGCGTATCGATCAACGGCTCGAGACCCGCCACCAAACCTTCCCGAGCCGGCTCGTCGGTCTGGGCCGCGGAGTGGGCGATGGGTGAGGAGCCCTGTCCCGCTTCGTTGGAGAAGAAGGCTCGCTGCAGGCCGGTGGCGAAGGCGAAACCGGCGGTTCCGCCGAGAAAAGCCCCGCGAGCCTCGAGAGGTGAAAAGGCACCCTGCCAGATCCAGCCCAGAACCTCGGGTATCGCCTCGTACCGGCGGAAGAGCACGAACAGGCCCGCCAGCACGTAGGCGCCACACATGAACGGAACGAGTCGCCCGGCCACGGCTCCGATCCGCTCGATGCCACCGAGGATCACCAGGCCCACGAGCACCGCCAGCACGGCTCCGGAAACCACCGAGGGAATCCCGGTGGCCTGCTGGGTGGCCGTGCCCACATTCCAGGCCTGGAAGAAATTGCCGCCGGTGAAGGTCGAGACGAGCAGGGTCACGCAGAAGAAACCGCCGATCCGCCGTCCGGTGCGGGCCCAGCCGGGACCCAGCTCCGCAAAACCACGGCGTGCCACCCACATCGGCCCGCCGTGTGGATTCTTGGGGTCGTCGGTATTGCGGTAGATCATGGTCAGGGTCACCTCTACCGCCTTGAGAGCCATCCCCAGCAGGCCGACCATCCACATCCAGAACACCGCGCCGGGGCCGCCCAGGCCGATCGCCAGCGCAACCCCTCCGATATTGCCCAGCCCCACCGTCGCCGAGAGGGCCGCCGACAAGGCCTGGAAATGGCTGATGGCTCCGGGCTCGGCCTCTTCCTCACGGCGACCGCGGAAGAGAGCCCTGGCTCCCTGCACCAGAATCTGCAGCTGCAATCCCTTGCCCCAGACCGTAAAGGCCAGGCCGGTGAGCAGCAGGACCCACAGGACCACGGGATGCCACAACACCCCGTTGATCATCGCCAGAATTCCGTTTACCCGATCGATCGCTTCGCTCATCGTCACCTCCTTGCCGCCCGGTGCCAGCTCGGGGCGGGCGAGGTGAGCCTAGAGAGCGACCGGAAACAGAGCTATTCCCCGACCTCCGGCCGGGGACCGGAAGAGCTAGGAGGTCTCCGGAGGTAAGCGGCCGAGAACCGGAGAATCCCTCAGCAGTCAACCCTCGACGATGGCTGCGCGCAGGCTGTGGTCGAGGCTGTAGGCGTGGTTCGCGGTGCGGATCGCGGTGCCGGCTCGAAGGCGGGAGCGCAGCTGGTGGATATGCCGCGCGGCACAGTTGGTGACCTCGGGACGCCCCGCGTGCTCCGGAGCCACCCGCTCCCCCACCTCGAGCACCGGTAGCCCCCCGCTGCCTCCGAGGTGATCCTCGATCAGGGCGCGCCAGGTGGCACATTCCGGAGAGCCGAGGCGCAGTCGGTGTCGGGCCCCGGAGCCCGAGGTGACCCAGCCTCCCCCCAGCTCCGTGCCCTGGGGCGCGATCCACAACACCAGGTCCAACGCTTCCTCGATCTCGATTCGATCGGTCTCTTCACGCCCCACCACCGTTTCCAGACAGGGCTCGCCACCGGTGCCAGACCGCAGACGTAAGGGAAGCGTCCGCGCCAGGTAGGTTTCCACCGTGGGCAGGAGCTGGCGCCGGAGCTGGCCCTTGTCGAGCACATCCCTCGGGTCGAAACCGGCGTCCAGCAGATCCCGGCCGAAGGTGGCCTCGTACCCCCGCTTGTTGGACAGAAACCGGCAGGCGGGCGGGCGCTCGGCGAAGAGGCCACGCACCGAGCTCGCCAGGTAGATGCTCTCCCACCAACGCTGGCGAGGAATGAAGGCCAGGGTCTCGAGCTGCACATCCTGCAGCAGCAGGCCGCGAGGCCGGACCCACCCCGCGATCCGCCGGGCCAGCTCGCTGGAACGGTCGAGCTCCCGGTCCTCCAGGGGCACGAAGCGCGAGACTTCGAGCCTCGGACCTGCCACGAGCCGGGCCGCCATCTGCAGCTCCGGGTGGTCCTCCAGCCAGCCTTCGACCGCGTTGCGGGTATCCGCCCCGGGCCGATCGAGACAGACCACCGTCAACTGGCGGATCCATTCGGGCCGCTCCCGTGCCAGCAGATCGAGCACCTCGCCGATGTGGTACAAGTGGTCTTCGATCAGCACCAGCGGCCGCCGCTGGAAGCCATGTGCCTCGAGCCAGCTCATCGCAACCATCTTATCGACCCAGAGGCCGAACTGCTCGATGCCTTCCTCGAAACGACAAGAACCCGAGCCCGCCGAGGAGCGCAGCGACGACCTCGAAATCGTCCCGTCGCCAGCCCTCCGGCAGCCCTGGGCCCTCTATCTGGGCCTGCTCGCGTTCGGTGCGCTCGCAGCGCTCACCACGCGGGAAATGGCCCAGGAGTGGAAGCGGTCACTGCGCCACGAACGTTCGCGGACGGTCTTCGACTTCGTGCAGGAAGGAACGCCGGTACGACCGACCGACGCCCCGGGGGCCATCGCCTGGCTGGATCAGCAGATCGAGCGCCATGTCGCCACGGTGGCCGGCCCGCGAACGGAGCACACCGTCTCCATCGCGGAGCTCACCGACTCGGGCCCGGTCCCCGCTCCCTTCGCCCACCTGGCCGAGGCCATGTCCTTCCGCGGGGCGGAAGCGGAATGTGGGCTGCGCTGGATCCGGCCCGAGGAAGCCCGCACGACCGGCCTCGATCTGCCTCCGGAAAACGGCCTGCTCTTCCGCACCCAGAAATACCTCACCTGCGCGGAACGCTTTCCCGCTCCGCTCGAGGAATGGCTGGTCCTGACCCGACGCAAAGAGGTAGACACCCCTCTGAGCGACCGGGCCAACGGCTCGAACCGCTTTCTGCACGCGGTCGCGCCCTATCTCTACGAGGTCCGCAACCGGCTCGATACGGCACTCGCCACCCGTCCTCTACCCGCGATCGCCGGCCCGCAGCCTCCACGGCCCGTGCGTCTCTACGCCCTGGCCGAAGACTCCTCGTTCCTCTCCTTGCCCACCACTCGAAACGAGGCTCCCGAAAGAGCTCTCGACCGGGTGCTCGCCGAGGGTCGAGAATTCCGCAAGCGGCCGAACCTCCCGAGCTACGTCTACAACGAGTTCTTCTTCCGCTTCGGAGAGCCGTGGCGTCCGGAGGAAGCCCGTTACTCCGGCTTCTACCTCGACATCGCCGGCCAGGGATTGGTGGTCACTCTCCTCGTCCCCCAGGAGTCCGGGGGCGAGCGCTGGGTCGCCGCTCTCGATCTCAGCCTGGCGATCGACTGGCAGGCTTTCGCGCGCCAGGTCGAGCCCCCCCTGGTGGCGCAGATCGCGGAGGTCGATTCCGCTCGCTCGGCCACCGGCGGCAGACCCTGGACGACCCTGCGCGCCGCCCTCGGACAGCGCTCCTCGGATCCTCGGCTCGACCTCGTGCTCGACGAGCTCACGACGAGAGAGCGCCGAACGCGCCAGGAGCCGCGCTCGATCCCCTCGCACCAGACGGCGGTGGTGGAGGGCCAGGGAGCGGTGGCCGCGTTCCAGGTCTACCGCAACCAGTGGCTGGTGATCCTCTTCCCCGAGCTCACCTTCCGTTTCCCCTGGCTGCTGGTCGGTCTGCTGGCGCTTTCGGGATCCTTCCTCCTCGCCGGCTTCGATCGCACCCGACGCCAGGCCGAGGCCGCGAGACACAAGGCCCTCGGTGAGCTCCGGGAGCGCCAGAGCCTGCTCGAGACCATGCAAGTCCCCCTGGTCGTGGTCGATCCCAACAGCGATCGGGTGATCTTCGGCAATCGCGCCGCCCGGGATCTGGGGATCGACCGGGGCTCCTGCATCGGGGAAAAGGTCGATACGAGGGACCCTCTCGCCCGCGAGCACTACCGCCGCATGCAGGTGGTGAGCGAGGAGACCCGCCGGGCCTACGGAGTGCCCCTCGAGCTGCGGAGCGACGGCGCGGCCCACGTGCGCCACGTGATCGTGCGCTCGGGGGCCGTCGCCGCGCCGATCGAAACCTTCCGGGCCGACGAGCGGCATCGCCTCGCCGTGCTCTTCGTCGTCGATCCCGAAGCCGACCTCCCGATCTTCAGCCGCCAGCTCGAGGCCCATTGCCGCGACGACGAACGACGCCGCCTCGCCGGCCTCCTCAGTCACGGGGTCGACACGCTCGCCCGGGTGCTGCGACACCGCCTCGAAATCGGCTCCGCCGACCTCTTCGACCGCTGGCTGGCCGACTACCTAGGCCGTCGCCTGGAGGTCTGCGCCTGGCTCTTCGAGCACTGGCGTGACCAGCCACCCCTGCCCCCGGAGGCCAGCCTCGGCGCCACCCAGGTGGCCAAGACTCTCGAGCGCCTGGTCGAGGTGCTCACCGTCGCCCGCGACTCTCCCCGGCTCCGGACGCGACTGGGCTGGGCCAACGGCACCCTCTCCCTTCCGAGCGAAGGCCCGCCGGTGTGCATCGACCTGCAGTGGCCCGAAACCTACCTGGTGACCTCCCCCGTACGCGGCGGCGTGGGTTTCTTCCTCGAAGAGCTGCTCGTCAACGCCATCGCCCACGGCGCTGCCGGCAGCCGGCCCGAAGTCTCGATCCGCCTCGATCCCGTCCGCCGCGAGCTGCAATGCCACGTAACCAACGAAATCGACGCCGAGGCCGGCCGCCGTCCCGAGGAAGATCTCGAGCCCTACGGCGGCCGCCGGATCGTGGCGCGGCTCGCACGGCTCTTCGGCTGGCGAGACCTACGCTTCGACCGGCGGGAAGGACGCTTCGAAGCTTCGTGGGAGATTCCCGTCAGCGAGGGGCCGGAGCCGGGGGCGGACGACTGAGCGGGGTGGCTCCGAGCCGCAGCGGGCCACCTTGCCATTCGAGGAGCCCGGCGATATCTTTTTGCCAGACGAAGAGCCGAGCCGCCGAAGCGCCAGCCGCGATCGGCGACAGCAGAAGGAGACAGGCATGTTGCGCAGCATCGGAGCCGTGATTCTTGGGGTGATCGTCGCCGGCCTGTCCGTGGCCTTCCTGGAGACCCTGGGACACCGGATCTTCCCGCCGCCCCCGGAGGCGAGCTCTAGTGATCCCGAGGTTCTGGCCAAGGTGCTCGCAGAATTGCCGATCGGCGCTCTTCTGCTGGTTCTCGTCGCCTGGTTCCTCGGCACCCTGATCGGCGCGTGGGTCGCCGCCCGGCTGGTCTCCGACTCACGAGCCGCTCACGGGCTGGTGGTCGGCGGGGTGATGATGATCGGCGGCGTGGTGACGATGCTCCAGGTTCCGCATCCCCAGTGGTTCATGGTTCTCGGCGCCCTGGTCTTTCTTCCCGCGGCCTACATC
>CAZMEL010000307.1:0-9481 GCA_964565225.1 uncultured Thermoanaerobaculia bacterium
GACCTTCCCCCATGGCCTCGGCCGCATCTCAGGTCGGATTCCTGAGCGATACTCTCTGGATCCTCAGCCCACCCGGCATCGTCAGCTTCTTCGACCCGTCCCTCGAGCTCCTGGGCAGGGCCTATCTGACGCCCGAGGGGATCCTCCTGGCCGCGGAGAACGGCTTCTACAGCGGCAAGGGAGAGATCGTTCGCAACTTCACCATGTACTCCGACTCGGGCCGAAGACTCTCCGAATCGGACATCGCGGAACGCTTCGATTCCTTGCGGGCCACGGCCAGCACCACGGGTCGGCTGTCGTCGTGGCAAGAAATCCGGGCGATCCTGCACGACACGATCGAGCTCCTCACCTCGACCTACCGCCAGCTTCCTCCATGGGCTCAGATCTTTCTGGTCACCGGCACCGCGTATGGGTCGATCTTCCTGGTAATCGCAGCCCTCTGGTGGTCGAAACCCGCCAGGCTCGCGGCCTGGGCAATGCCCGAGGGAACCCATCAGGAGCTCGAGGGCTGGAAACACCTGGCCCAGGCCCTGGCTCTGATCCGGCGTTTCGGCACCAGCCGCCGCGCTCTCGACGCCTGGATGCGCGCCCACGACCAGGAGCTCTTCGAGTCCGCCTTTGCCAGCCGACCCACGGTCCAGAACCTCTCCGCCTTCGCCGATCTCGGGCAGAGCCACGAAATCGCCCAATGGCTCGACGCCGGAGCCCAGGGCCGCCACGCCGCGGCCTGGATCCGTGGCCCGGGAGGTTGCGGGAAGACCACCCTGGCCTGCCACATGGCTCGGCGGCGGCGGGAGGACGAGTCGAGCCATCCGGTGCTCCCGATCTTCGTCGATAGCTGGATCAAGGGCACCTTGTTCGAACAGGTCCGACCCCTCCTGAAGGCCGGGGGAAGCTGCCCGACCGCGGAAACGGTCGAGAAGCTGGCCAACGCAGGTCGATTGCTCTTCGTCGTCGATGGTCTCAGCGAGATGGGACGCCCAGCGGAAGAGCCGGTCCGCCTCGCGTCTCGTTTTCGCGAGAGCAACTTTCCTCTGATCGTCACCACCCGCGCCTCCACCTACCCTCGCGACACCTTTCAGGTGATCGATCTGGCACCGATCCCCGACCACCGACTGCCGGATCTCGCCGCCGCCTACGTGGCGGAAGACGAGGTCGCCGAAGCGGTCGCGGCGCTGCGGCAACTGACCCGGCAGCAGGCGATCAAACCCCTCTTCGCACGGCTGGCCCTGGAGCTCTTCCAGGAAAACGGCGACGTGCCGGCCACCTATCCGGATCTCGTCTGGAAATATACGAGGGAAGCGAGCAAGGGAAAGCTGAGCGAGAACGAGCTGTACCGTGCCGCGAGCATCGCGGCGAAGGTGTGCTGCGAAAAAGCCCTCGCACCGAGAGCGGAAACCTGCGAACGAATCCTGGCGTTCCTTCAGGCCGAGCTGGAGCTATTCGGAATCGAGCAGGAGCTTCCGCCGGCCCGGGTGCTCGAGGAGCTCGTGAGCTGCGGCCTGTTGGAGTACATCTCCGAAGACCTGATCTACCTCCGCTTCGCCAACGACGTGATCGCCGAGTACTTCATGGCAAGGTACATCGAGGAGCACGGCAACTCGGCCGTCGCCATGAAGCTCCGCCGAAGTCTCCAGCAATCCGGAGAGTCGGCCCAGGGATTGAGAGACGCGCTGGAGCAGATGGATCGGGCTCTGCAAGAGCATCTGGAGAGCGAGCCCTGAGCTCGGTAGTGAGAGCGAATCAACCCGCGGCCTGCAGGATCTCCAGGATCTCGTTCAGCTTCTCTTCGGCCTGGTCGACGGGGATGGGGGCGCTGCCGGCGCCCACGTGGCCGCCGCCGCCGAATCGGGCCATGAGCTCGCCGACCCGGGTCTTGCAGGAGCGATCGAAGATCGAGTGCGCCACGGCGACCACCACGAACTCACGCTCCGGCCCCCAGTGGACCCGCACCGAGACGTTGGCCTGGGGAAAGAGGGTGTAGACCAGGAAACGGTTGCCGATGGGCGGTACGTATTCGTCGCGAAAATCGGTGAGCACCACATTGCCCACGACCTTGGAGCTCTGGAGCAACGCCTCCCGGAAACGGGCGTCTTCTTCGCGGATCCGCCGCACCCGCTCGGCGACCAGGGGCTGCTCGAGCACCTCGTCGATCGGCAGCTGCTTGACCCACTCCACACATTCGCGGAAGTAGAACTCGAAGCTCCCCAGGCCGGTTCGGCTGTCGATGGTGTAGCCGAGCAGGATGTAACCCTGGGGATCGACCACGTCCTGCTCGGTCAGCTGGGCGGAATCGAGCCGATTGGTCTCTTCCACCAGCTTCTCGAAGGCCGGATCCTTGCCGAAGTGCTCCCACACCAGCTGAGCCGCGCTCGGCGCCTGGGCATAGCAACCCCGAAAGGGGCCCTCGGGTTTGCGGTTGGTCTGGGTGAACAGGTGGTGATCGAACCACAGGGCGCAGGCCGGATGGTAGGGGAGATTGGCGATGATGTCGTCGCCGGTGATCTCAACCTGCCGGGTGGTGATGTCCTGAGGATGGACGAGGAGAATCTCGGAGATCGACTCGAAGCGGGTGAAGAGCACCGCACAGGCCAGTCCGTCGAGATCTCCCCGGGTCACTAATCGCATCGATATGCCTCCGTGGCGGTTTCTACCACACCCCGGAAGCGATCCGAAAGCATCGGTCCCGAGCGGGATGCGGCTACACTACGCCCATGCCGAGCCTCGAAGAGAATCGCTGCTACTGGGACCAGGACTACGCCTGGGAGCTCGACGGTGCCGAATGGTCGTGGCGCTGGGGCCACCCGGACCTGCAGTGGATGGGTACCCTGCTGCCCCGGCTGCGGTCTTTCGTACCCGCCGAAACCGTGCTGGAGATCGGCCCCGGTCACGGTCGCTGGTCGCACTACATGCGCTCCCATTGCCAGCACCTGATCCTGCTCGATCTCTCCGCGAGCTGCATCGAGCATTGCCGGCGGCGGTTCGCGGGAGATCCGGGCATCACCTTCCAGGTGGGCGATGGCCGGCACCTCGTGGGGGTCGGTGACCACTCCGTCGACCTGGTGTTCAGCTTCGATTCGTTGGTGCACTGCGAGGCCGATGTGATCGAGAGCTACCTCGGGGAGTGCGCCCGGGTCCTGCGGCCCGACGGCATCGCCTTCCTGCACCATTCGAATCTCCATCCGTTCCGGCATTACTTCCGGCTCACCGGCCGGCTGCCCTACGAGCGGCGCCTCGCCCTCTACCGGCGCAAGCTCCTCGACCTCGACCACTGGCGGGCTCCCAGCATGTCGGCGGAGCGTTTTGCCGACATGGCGGAGCGAGCGGGGCTCGACTGCATCCGCCAGGAGCTGGTGGGCTGGGGCACCCGCCGGCTGATCGACAGCTTCTCCCTCGTCACCCCTCGAGGCTCGGCCTGGTCACGGCCCCGCCGAGTCGTCGAAAACCGCCGATTCATGCGGGAAGCAGACCGCTTGCTCGCCATTGATCGCACCTATGGAATGGCCCCGGTCTCCGGGCCCGAACCCCAGGAGGAAACGCCTTGCGAGGACTCTGGCTCCGTCTCTACCACCTGATCACTCTCGGGTTGATCACCCTGCTGGCGCAGGCCCCCGAAGCCGTCGCCGACGCCCACCCGCCAGGACCGGTCTACGGCAAGGCGCAGGTGCCGGCCGCCGCCCGCGACAAGAAAAAGAAGAAGAAATCCAAGAAAGGCGAAGAAGCCAAAGACAGCGAGGGCGAGAAGAAGGAAGATTCCTGGGACGTGAACGAGCCCATCGGCCCCACCTTCGAGGCGCCGCTCCGGGTGGACGAAGGGACCTGGATGAATCTCGACGTCAGCCCCGACGGCCGCGAGATCGTCTTCGACCTCCTCGGCGATCTCTACACCCTGCCCCTCGAAGGTGGCACCGCCAGGTCCCTGACCTCGGGCATGGCCTGGGACATGCAGCCGCGCTACAGCCCCGACGGTAAGTCCATCGCCTTCACCAGCGACCGGGGAGGCGGCGACAACATCTGGACCATCGACCACGACGGCAGCAACGCACAGCAGGTCACCGACGAGAGCTTCCGCCTGCTGAACAATCCCGCCTGGAGCCCCGACGGCGAATGGATCGTGGCGCGCAAACACTTCACCTCCCAGCGCTCCCTGGGAGCCGGCGAGATCTGGCTCTACCACCGCAGCGGCGGCAAGGGCCTGCAGCTCAACGAGCGCCCCAACGACCAGAAGGATCTGGGCGAGCCCGTCTTCTCCCCCGACGGACGTTACGTCTACTTCAGCCAGGACACCACTCCCGGCTCCCGCTTCGAATACAACAAGGACTCCAACGGCCAGATCTACACCATCCGACGGATCGACCGGGAGACCGGCGAGATCGACACCGTGGTGGAGGGTGCCGGCGGAGCGGTACGGCCGACACCGTCGCCCGACGGGCGGCACATGGCGTTCGTGCGCCGGGTCCGGTTCCAGACCGCCCTCTTCGTGCACGACCTCGAATCGGGCCGCGAGACGATGCTCTTCGACGGTCTGGAGCGAGACCTGCAGGAGACCTGGGCGGTGCACGGGGTGTACCCCAACATGGCCTGGACTCCCGATAGCCAGGAGCTGATCTTCTGGGCCGGCGGCAAGCTCCACCGTTTCCACGTCGAGCGCCGCGAGCGCACCGAGATTCCCTTCGAGGTCGACGACACCCGCAAGATGCTGGAAGTGGTGCGCAACCTGGTAGAGGTCCACCCCGAGAAGGTCCAGACCAAGATGCTGCGCTGGGTGCAGGTTTCACCGGCCGGAGACCGGGTGGTCTTCCAGGCCCTCGGCCACCTTTGGATCCGGGACCTGCCCGAGGGCGAGCCGCGGCGCCTGACCTCCCAGGACCAGTACTTCGAGCACTACCCCTCGTTCTCTCGCGACGGCAGCCGGATCGCCTACACCACCTGGCACGACGAAGAGCTCGGCAGCGTGCGGACGATCGCGGCCGACGGCAGCGGCGAGCGGGTCTTGACCACTCAACCCGGCCACTACGTGGAGCCCACCTGGTCTCCCGACGGCTCCACCCTGGTGTACCGCAAGACCGGAGGCGGCTTTCTGCGCAGCCCCCTCTACTCCAAGGAGCAAGGGCTCTACGCCGTGCCCGCGGTCGGCGGCGATGCGGTACGGATCAGCCGGGAGGGTTTCGATCCCCATTTCGGGGCCGACGAGGATCGGGTGTTCTACCTGGCTCCGGTGGCGGACGGCCAGCGGGCCCTGAAGAGCCTGGTGCTGCGGCCGTCGCACGATGGTGAACGGGCGGTGGCGACTCACTACCAGAGCGAGGCGGCCGTAGAGATGAGCGTCTCACCCGATGGCCGCTGGCTCGCCCTGGCGGAGCGCTTCAACGCCTACATCGTTCCTTTCGTCGCCGCCAGCAAACCGATCCAGATCGGGCCGGGTACGTCGTCGATCCCCATGACCCAGGTCACGAAGAATGCGGGGGAATACCTGCACTGGTCGGGTGACGGCAATACCCTGTACTGGTCCCTCGGTCCGGAGCTCTTCCACCGGGATCTGACGGACACCTTCGCGTTTGTCGACGGTGCGCCCGAGGAGCTACCCGAGCCTCCGGAGTCGGGACGGCCCATCGGCTTCGAGGTTCCCGCCGACGTACCCGACGGCCGGGTGGCCCTGGTCGGTGCCCGGCTCGTGACCATGAAAGGCGACGAGGTCATCGAGAGCGGCACCGTGGTGGTCGACGGCAATCGGATCACCGCCATCGGCCCCAGTGACTCGGTCCAGGTTCCGGCCGGGGCCCACCGGGTCGACGTCTCGGGTCACACGATCATCCCCGGGTTGATCGATGTGCACTGGCACGGCAGCCAGGGAACCGAAGAGATGATCCCGCAGCAGAACTGGTTCAACTACTCTTCCCTGGCTTTCGGTGTGACCACCATTCACGATCCCTCGACCGATACCAGCCAGTTCTTCGCCGCGGCCGAGATGGCCCGGGCGGGATTGATCACCGCTCCGCGCCTGTTCTCTACCGGCACCATCCTCTACGGTGCCGAGACCTCTTTCCAGGCGAAAATCGACAGCCTCGACGACGCCCGCTTCCACCTCCAGCGGATGAAGGCGGTAGGGGCGATCAGCGTCAAGAGCTACAACCAGCCGCGGCGCGACCAGCGGCAGCAAGTGCTCGCCGCGGCGCGCGAGCTCGACCTGATGGTGGTGCCCGAGGGCGGCTCGCTCTTCATGCACAACATGACCATGGTGGTCGACGGGCACACCGGTATCGAACACGCGATTCCACTCGCCAAGCTCTACGACGATGTCGTCCAGCTGTGGTCGAAGAGCGGCACCGCCTACACGCCCACGATCGTGGTCGGCTACGGCGGGATCTGGGGTGAGAACTACTGGTACCACCACACCAACGTGTGGGAGAACGAGCGCCTCCTCACCTACACTCCGCGCTTCCTGATCGATCCGCGCTCCCGGCGCCGCACCATGGCGCCGGACGAGGAGTACAACCACTTCGACATCGCACGCGGATGCAAACAGCTCACCGACGCCGGGGTGTTGGTGCAGCTCGGTGCCCATGGCCAGCGGGAAGGGCTCGGAGCCCATTGGGAGCTGTGGATGTTCGAGCAGGGCGGCATGACTCCCCTCGAATCCCTACGGGCCGCGACGCTCAACGGGGCCGAGTACCTCGGGCTCGAGGGAGATGTCGGCTCGCTCGAAGAAGGCAAGCTGGCGGACCTGGTGGTGCTGGAGAAAAACCCTCTCGAGAACATACGCCACTCCGAGACGGTGAAATATACGATGCTCAACGGCCGGCTCTACGATGCCCGTTCGATGCAGCAGATCGGAAATCATCCGCAAGAAAGAAAACCTTTCTTTTTTGCCGAGAACTGAAGCCTCTTCGTTTTCCGCCATATCGCTTCTTCGATCCGGGGGCCCCGCCGAGGGGCCCCATTTTTCTTGGCTGGAAACTCTCACTGAGAGGAAACAAAGGCAAAGGAGCATCGCCTACGAGCTCGACACCCCAGCCTCGATCGACCCATTTGTACAGCGCATCACACGACCCATCGGACCCCATCGAAATCCTGGGAACATTGGACTTACCCGGCCTCCCTACCGAACGATCGGTAGAATTTCCGAGGGAGGCAGAGCACCCTCTATCAATGCAAACATTCCAATATGCACTCATTTACCTTCGCATTGCGGCTGGACATTCTCCAATCTTTTTCCACCTTACCCCTTGCACCTTCGAAAGGTATCGTCATATACTGTGCATGTCGCGTGATGCGCACCGAGCACAAATGAAATGGCAAGGACATGCCAATGCTTGCGATACAAAGGGCATATACATTGCCCATGATCGGTCCGAGCATGGCTTCGACAGGTGGATTACGGCTGGCAACACCAGCTCCTGAGATCGAAATCGTCTGAGTGGCATTGGCCTTACGGAACATCCAATGAGCTGGAGAATTTCTCGGACCAAAGAAGGTTCTTGGGCAAGAGCTTGAGCTCGCCGAATCCCTAGAGACCTCTCGACCTCGACGTTTCCCCACAAGTAGCAGCAGTCTTCTCGTACTCGTTCACCCGAGTCGGGACCAGGAGATCTGCGCCTCGAAATCGCCGAAGCAGTGGGGAGAGGACTTCTTCAGAACCCTCGGAATTCTCCGAGGCACCCGATCGATACGTTGGAGATTGCTCGATGACGACGACTACAACTCGAGAACGTCGCACCCGGTGCTCGTTTCAGGCCGCGACCTCGAACCGCACAGCTCCGAAATCTCGATCCTGGCGACTCCTGGCCGCCGCCCTGCTGCTGGCAGGTCTCGGTGCTCCGGCAAGCCAGGCCCTGACGTTCGACTCGACCTCGTTCTGCGATCGCGTTGGGCACCAGATCCCGGTCGATCGCTGGGCGCTGCTCGAGTACGACGTCTCCGCCGCTGGCAGTGCCGATCTACCGGTGAGAATCCCGTACTCGTCCGACCCCTCCTACGCCCAGGATCTCCTGCAATGCGCCAACCTGGGCCAGGGCCACCTACCTGCCGACACCGCCGCCGCCTACAACGTCTTTCGTTTCTCCCCCGCCGTCGGTCAGGAAAAGGTCGAAGGCCGGCGCCTCGATTTCCGTATGCCCGGCAGGCTCTCCCAGCTCTCCGGCGTACCCCTCGACGGCAACCTCGCTCTCAAGATCGAGGTCAACGACCAAGGCATGATCCGCGCCAAGGACGTCCTCTTCGCCTCCGATCGCCGCCTCGGTGAGATGGTGCTGGATCAGGTCGACGAAGGCCTTCAGATCCAGGACGCCGGGGAGACCAACGGCGGAGTCTTCGTCGACATCCTCTACATGCGCTTCGAGGCCGGCCGGCTCGTGACCCTGGCCCAGAGCCACTACACCGAGCCCTGATCCCCGCGCCAACCCTGAGCTGCATTCGAGATGCCCGGCTGCATGGCCGGGCATTTTTGCTCGAAGCTTCGCCGTTCGAGGCGATCCGGCGAGCTTGCGAGCCGTGAGCCTCCCGGCGCGTGGGCGGATCGGGATTTTCGGTGGATCCTCCCTGGGAAGCACTCGCTGCGGAGTTTGTCCTTGCCAGTGACTCAGCGCGCCGCGGCGAAGAACTCGCGGAAGCGGGGGGAGAACATCTCCTCGACGGGCTGCAGGCCAGGGTCGATCTCGTGGCAGGCGAGCACGTCTTCGATGGCGGTGCCACGCAGGGCGTAGTCTTTTTCGTCGCCGAGCAGAAAGAGTGCGTAGCGGGCCGCGGCGCGCAGCAGCAGGGCGTGGGAGCGCGCTTTGCGGTTGCGGGGAAGCTCTTCGAAGAGCTCCAAGACCCGGGAGTACTCGCCGGAAAGATAGGCCTCTGCCCCTTCGACAAGGCTCCTCGGCGGACGGGAGCTGGATCTCCGGCTCGGCGGCGGCGCCGGCTCGAGCCCCTGGACGGCGGCGGCGAACTGGTCGACGAGTCGCGAGAGTCGCTGCACGGCTATCGCTTCGGTAGGTGCGGCCGGCGCCGCGGGGTCGATCGCCGCCTGCAGGCTGGTCGCCAATGCCTGGACGTCGGGCGGCAGCTGCCGTCCCTCGAGGCTGGAGAGCAGCTTCGTTCCCCGTTCACGCAGCGCTTCGAGCTCGGCTCCCGGCGCAGCCGCGGGAGGATCCTGCACCTCGGCCGGCGGCCCTGTTTCCTCGGCGGGTGCCGGAGTCTCTTCCTCCGGTGCAGGCAGAGGGGGTGGAGGTGGAGGCGGAGGGGGTGGAGGTGGAGGCGGAGGGGGTGGAGGCGCACGTTCGGCCTCGATCTGGCGAAAAAGGGCCCGGGCACGTTGCGCAAACTCGCCGCTGGCTCGGGAGGCGCCGCTCGCCAGAATCCCGGCGTCCTTGAATGCGGTTACGGTCTTGCGCCGTTCGGCCGACTCCAACGCCGTTCTTGCGGTGGAGAGCAGCTGCCTCGCCCGGGTCAGGCTCGATCGCAGCTGGGAGCTCCGCGACAGGGCTTCGTCGTAGTC
>CAZMEL010000308.1:0-9069 GCA_964565225.1 uncultured Thermoanaerobaculia bacterium
ACAGCGCGAGAAGGGCGGCGAGGTTGGCGGGCGTGAGGTCCGAGGGCGGCATGGGGGAGGATCAGGGCTCCTCGGCGGCCGGGAGTGGAGCAAGCCTCGAAGGCTTCCCCTTCGCGGTCGCAGCGCGAAACCGCAGGGTGAAACGGGTGTCTCCAGGCTCCGAGCGGACGTCGAGAGTGCCTCCGTTGTGGACGGCGAGAGCCTGGGCGACGGCCAGACCCAGGCCCACCCCGGCCGCCTTGTTGGTGAAAAAGGGCTCGAAGATCCTGTCGAGGTGCCCCTTCTCGATTCCCGGGCCCCGGTCACGGACCGTAAAGCGGACGCTGGGGTCGGGAGCCGTGCCCTCTGCGGAGACCCAGAGCTCGACCTTCGTGACCTCACCACAGGTCTCGAAGGCCCTGTCGAGCAGAAGGCCCAGGCATCGGACGATCTGCTCCTGGCAGACGAAGACGTCGTGGGCTCGCGAATCGATACGCAGGCCGGGGCGGCCCCCGGCCCTTTCTTCGAAGGACACCATCGCCGCCTGGGCAATGCTCTTCGCCGTGGCCCGTCGCCTCAGGCCCGGGGAGTCGAGATCGAGCTGGAGACTGTCGCGAATCAGGTCTTCCATGTAGCGGACCTGGTTGAGCAGGCGCGTGGTGTACTCGATCCGCGGGTCGTCTTCCCCCATCTCGGCCACCAGATTCTCGGTCAACGCGGAGATCGCCGCGAGCGGATTGCGCAGCTGGTGGGCGAATCCGCCGGCCATGCGTGCGGCGAGCTCGAACTGCTCTCGGCGGCGTCTGCGGTCCTCGATGGCCTTGCGTTCCTTCAGGTCTTGGAAGGAAACCACGAGGGCGAGCTCTTTGCTGGCCTCGATTCGCGGCGAGAGCGTCAGCCCGATCTCCAGGCATTGATCCTGGCAGGAGAGGGATAGGGACAGCCGTTCGTCTCTGCGGTTGTCGAGGGCGGATCGGATTCCGCGGGCGAGGGTATCGTCTCCCTGGAAGAGCTCCACGAGATCGCGTCCGTCGATCGGCTCGCCACCGTTGAGCAGCTGCCTGGCAGCGCGGTTGGCATAGGAGACTCGGTGGGCCGAATCGATTCCGACGATCGCCGTCGGGTGTTGCCAGATCACGGTCTCTGCAAGGGCTGATCCGGTCCTCACGAGCGGGCCGCCGTGGTCTCGTGTGGGCTCGAGCAAACGATCGGTATCTCGAAGTGCATGGTGGTTCCTGGGTCGGATCTTCGGTACCGGCAGAGGTCAGCTCTGGAGCAGCGCATCCTCGAGAGAACGAGCGATCTCCGGCTGCCGGCGCTCGAGAGCGTCTTTCCGGATGCTCGCCAATGTACCAGGAAGTCTACCGGGTGTGAGACCGAGCTGGTGCTGCACGAGAGCCGTGAGCTCGGATCCCGCCCGGCAAACGTCCACCCGGTGGTCGGGTGCCCGTCGGCCGGGAGGTTGGCGGGGGTATGGAGACAGGCCGGTGAAAAACACCTCGCCGCGGGCGGAAACGCCGATCGAATCGAGCGTCAGGTGGTCGAGCCACCCGGACTCGACGAGCTCGCGTTCGGCCCGGAGTCGGTGCTCGAAGGCGAGCACGAGCCCGGCCCCGAGCTTCGTATCGTCCTCCTGGCGGAACAGCTCCTCCAGGGTGTCGAGCAGGCTGGGAACGCTGCGGACGATCTGCCAGACCCTCCAGACCCCGTCGGTTTCCGGCATCAACGCGAGGCTCCTCGGGCTCGACAGGCGACGGCCCGCCTCGGAGTGCCAACGCGCCCAGTCCGCCAGCGCGGCCCGGGCCTGCTCGAGGTCGAAGAGCAACCCTTCGAGCGGAGCGCACAGCTTCCAGCAGCCGCTCTCGCCGATCCAGCTGCCGGAGCGGTCACGCTCGAGCCCGGGAGCGGCCCTGGTGGCCTCGTGCAGCGTGACCCGGCCTTCGATCGCCGGCCAGACGTGGCCCACGGGAATGGAGGGATCGGGAAGTGGAGGAACCTGGAGCCGGCTCGACCCCGCGGAGGGTGTCGTGGCCCGCGGCGCGGTGCTCGCTCCCGCCGCGGCGCCGGATGCCGCGGGCGCTGCGGATGCGGCCGGTGGTTTCTGCTCCTGGGCTTCGAGAACCGCGACCATGCTCGGGCCGTCGGCGACCGAAGGCTCTTGGCTGGGTAGCTCGCCGCGATCGAAGAGCACCCGAGCTCGGTCGAGAGCCAGGCGTACGGCGAGGACGAAGGTTTCACGGACTCCTTCTCCGCTCTCCGCCACCGACTCGGTCATGGCCAGCATCGTTCCATCGCCCAGGTCGCTGCGCAAGGAGTCGAGGGACAGCGCCTGGTCGACATCACGTTTGTTGGCCTGGACGACGATCCCCGGCCGAGGGTCTTCGTCCCGGAGGGTCGCCTGCAGGCCCGCGAACGAACGAAGGTTCTCCTCCCGCTGGCCGGGTCGCGAGTCGGCTACGAATACGACCGCATCGGCGGTTTCGAGAAGACGACGTCGGCGCGCCTCGAGCACCGTCTGTCCCGGCACGCTGAGGAGCTGGCAGTGGATCGGCATGCCCTGGAAGAGCCCACCGACGTAGTCGACCCAATCGAGGAAGAGAGTGCGTCCCTCGGCTTCTCCCCCGGAGTAGATCTCCGAGCCGAGCGCCCGAGCCAGGGCCCGCAGGCTCGTGGTCTTGCCGGCCAGCGCCGGGCCGTCGTAGACGATCCGGAGCACGATTTGCTGATGTCGAGGATCCAGTAGCGCCATGCGATCGGCTCCGGCCGGTGGCTGGAAGTGAGCCTGGAAGTAGAGCGGACGGGCGAGGGTACCCTGCCGGCGCACCCTCGCTCGGGTGCAGCCGGCGGGTGTCAACGCTCGCGGCGCCTCAGGTGAGGCTCTGGGCGTGTTTGGTCAGCGAAGAACGCATGATCGCCAGGTTGCTCATCGAACGATCCGCGGCGAGATAGATGAACATCGAGTCGCCGACCATCTTGATGATGTGCAACTGGTCGCTGAGGGTCAACAGCATGTCTTCCAGGGTCGAGGTGAGATTCAGAGCCTTGATCGTCTTGAGCTTCTGCTTCACGATCTCGCTGTTGAAGGCGCTGGCCGCCGTGAGATCGAAATCGGGCCGGGCCGACATCACGGCCAGGGTCATCCCGGTATCGAGATCTACCAGGGAAGCGGCGATGAAACCGGGGATATCGGCACGAATCTTTTCGAAGGCTTCGGTTGCTTGTTGTTCGGATGCCATGTTTCGTTTCTCCTTGGGTTGGTCGAACGTTGGGTCTTGGAAATCGTCGCCCGGCGGGCGATGAGTCTTGGAAGCCGAGCTCGCCTCGGCGGTCTGAGAGCTCGAAGAAGGCGGTGATCCGGGGTCTGCGGTCGAAGCGGGTGCCCCGTTCCGGGATTCGCTCCGGGGTCGAAAATCATTCGGGGCCCGGACCTGGGTCGGCGCGAGGACGTCGTCGCCCTCGGGCAGCCATTCCGCGCCGTCGGCGAAGGGGGAGTCTCGGCCCTCTTCGTCCATCAACCGGCAGCCTTCGAGGAGCACCTCCTGCCAGGTGGCGGAGATGGTCTCCTCCGGGGGCTGCACGTTGGTGTCGAGAGAGAACTCTCCGCCCTGCCAGGCCAGCATCTCGTACACCGCCACCTCGCCCACCTTGTCGCCGCAGACCGCATGTACGATCTTACCGCTGTCGAACCAGAGGGTTCCGGAGCTCTCACCCTGGCGGATGGCGAGGGCGCCGGTGGTCTGGGAGAGAGTATAGATCTGGATCAGATCGGGCAGCATCGGCAGGGAGATGGCGCCGGAGAACCCTTCTCCACGGGCCAGCAGCCGATCGATGGCGGCGATCAGCTCCTCGGTTCGCACCGGTTTCTCGAGATACTCCACGAGGGAGCGACCGTGCAGGGCAGCGGTTACGTCGGGTCCGCCGTAGGCCGTGACCACGATCACCGGCAGGTCGCTGACGATCCGGCGCGAGGCGACCAGCAGCTCGAGGCCGCTCATCTCCTCCATGCGCAGGTCCGTCACCAGGATGTCGGGAGGAGATTGCTTCAAGGCCTCCAGAGCGGCCAGCGGCTCGGTGAATCCTTCGAGGGTCAGGTCGGGGCACTTGCGGGCCAGCATCTTGGTCGTCGACCAGACGATATCTTCCTGATCATCGACAAAGAAAACGCGGCGAGACAAGGCAGGCCTCCTGCAGATCGGCTCCCCTCGGGGCGGCCGGTGGGCGTAGGATCGATGGCGGCATGTCTCAGCGTTCAGCAATCCTGATGCCAACGTTCGCGCCACAGAGGGAAGAAGCCGACAAGTGTTGACGGCAAAGAGCTTCGGGTCGGTAGGCGCTGCCTCAACGGCTCGCGATCGCCCCGTGCCCGGAGGGCGATTGGACAAATCGAGACGGCGAATTCTACGAACGGGCAATCGTTCAGATATTTGGTGGTCAAAATCTCGGGTGAGGTTACCGGCGACGGTCTCGTCGCAGCCGAATGTCGTGGCGCTGGAGCATCTTGTACAGAGCGCTGCGCGAGACATCGAGCTGCTCGGCAGCGCGGGCCACGTCGTCGTCCTGCGCTTCGAGCGCCTGCAGAAGAGCCGTACGTATGGTTTCCCGAAGGGTGAGGGGGGCCCCGGTGGGGCTCGGCGAATCGCTCGGTTCCGCCAGCGCCAGGTCTCCCGGCTCGAGCGAGGTAGAGGGAGCGAAGAGCAGAGCGCGTTCGAGCACATTGCGCAGCTCCCGCACGTTCCCCGGCCAGTCGTAGGCCAGGAGTGCCGCTTCCGCCGTGCTGGAAAGAGTGGTCCGAGGTCGGTCGAGCTCGCGGCCGAGGCGTTCGATCATCGTCCGTGCCAGTTGCACGACGTCCGATCCGCGATCGCGCAGGCGCGGCACCGAGAGCCGGATCGCGTTGATTCGGTACAGAAGATCGAGGCGGAAGCGTCCGTCCTGGGCTCGGGCCGCCAGATCGTGGTGGGTCGCGGCGATCAGGCGCACGTCCACCCGCCGTTCCTGCACGCCGCCGAGGCGCCGAAAACGCTGCTCTTCGAGAACCTTGAGCAGGCGCGGCTGGACCTCGAGGCTCATATCGCCGATCTCGTCGAGGAACAGAGTGCCGCGGTGGGCGACTTCCAGCAGACCCGCCTTGGCCGTCGCCGCCCCCGTAAACGCTCCCTTCTCGTGGCCGAAGAGCTCGGTCTCGAGCAGCTCCTTCGACAGGCCGGCGCAGTTGAGCTCGACAAAGCTCTCTTCGGCCCTGGGGCCGTTCTCGTGCAACCATCGGGCCAGCACCCCCTTGCCACTCCCGGTCTCACCTTCCACCAATACCGGCACCTTGGCCCGGGCCACCCGCAGAGCATCGTCTTTCAGGCGACCGATGGCTTCGCTCTCGCCCACGAACGGATCGAGCTCGGTCTGGGAGCGGGCCAGCCGATTCCCGTGGTTGGCGCGCAGCGCCCGCTCGGAGCTCAGCAATCGCTCGACCATGAGGGCGAGCACGTCGAGCTTGATGGGTTTGGTCAGGAACTGGTGCGCCCCCTCCTTGATCGCGGCCACCGCGAGCTCGATCGAGCCGTGACCGGTGAGCATCAGGGCCGGCACCCCGGGCGCCAGCTGCTTCAGGCTCCGCAACACCTCGAGACCGTCGCCGTCCGGCAACCGATGATCGAGCACGGCGAGATCGGGAAGCTGTGCCCGCAGACAGGTCCGCGCGGCCTCCACACTGGCCGCTTCCGCCACCGAGTAGCCCTTTCGTTCGAGGAATCGGCGAATGGAAAACCGAAGGTCTTCCTCGTCTTCGACCAAGAGCACTGTGTTCATGCCGGCTTTCGAGCTCCCTGCATCGGGGGAAGAGAACGAAGAAAAGGCGAGCCGAGGGTCCGAGCTCCGCTCTCCGGCCCGGACCCGGTGTGCCCGATCGGTCGAGGGGGAAAGAGAAATCGAACCGCTAACAGCTTATCGGCCCGGCACAGAGCGTGACAATGCCTTGCGGGTTGAGGTGGCTCCGTTTCCAATAGTTGCCAACAGCTGGAGCCCGGAGCTCCGGGGCAATCCCCGCGGGCGCGGGGGAACCACCCCGGGGAAGAGCGTAGGTTGCAGCCCTTCCGGCCGAGCGCATCCTGCGTGGCCCGGTGGTGGGCCGGAAGACCTCCTACGGCAAACACTCGGAGCGCGGCGCAAAGACGGCCGCGCTCCTGCCGAGACAGGGCGCGGCTAGAAACGGTGTCATTTCTACCGGGTCGTGGCGGGGATGGTGCTCACTGACAAATCTGGCTATAATTCCGGTAGAGTAGAATCACAGCGGTTCTTGTATCTTGTCTTACGGTCGGCGGGAGGAATGCCTTGACCACTACACCTTCCCTGGTTCTAGCAGCCCGTGGTGAAACTCGAACCATGCTACGAACGGACCTTTTCCGCCAGCTCAGCGTTGCAGAATCTCGAAAGATCATCGATATTCCTGCGAATCTGCGCCTCGATCTGACGAAAAATGGCTCGCTCGCGCTTGCGGTCGAATTTCACCACGGGCTGCTAGCAAGAAAAAATCGTTGATAAACAACTCCAAGGAGATCTTGAAGGTTTGCCGGGCACGGCCTCCTCCAAAAGGAGTAAGTGATCCACTGTCGAATGCTCTCTATCTGACTCTGCGCCAGGTACAGTAGATCGCGTTGTAGCGCTCGATTCGAACAGAATACTTATGGAGAACGAAAATGAAAAAGATCAAACTTTCACTGCCTCTCGTGCTTGTATTCCTACTGTTGACTCCTTCTCTAGTCTTCGCAGCAGCTGATGACCCGCGGAGCGAAGGTGAGACAGTCGATCTGAAGAAGAGCTTGGATTTCTCGCTGAGCTCCGCTGAAGATCTCCACTCTTCTCTAGGCCTTGTGGTAGCCGATGACTTCTCGGGCGAGGACGGGACAATCAATCGGAGGGAGGGTTTCGATGCCTCTCCGAGCTCTGATGAAGATCTACAAGAGAAGTCTAGCTCTTCCGCTATAGAAGGCCCACAAGCCTGGGAACGGCCCTGTAATCAGGGAGCGCCTTGTAGCGAAGGCTGCGGTCCCGAGGGCTTCTGCAGCCCATTCACTGGATGTTGTATGTGCTACTAGTCAGGAAAGGTCTTCTTGTATGAAATAGTGGTCGAGCGATTGGTCCTCGTGGCCGGATGCGGAAATTGACAGGAACTCGTGCCGAGCTCAGATAGGTCCCTTTTTTGCACCGGATGTGGAAATGGGAGATTCTCGTTCGGCACGACTCGCTGCACGAGAAAACCACTGCCCGCGATCGTGGCCGCGCTGACCCTGCGCCTGATCCTCAATCTGCCTCTTCGCCAGGCCGAAGGCTTGGTAGGCTCGCTGCTCCGATGGATGGGACTCGATCCGCCGACCGGGCACGGTCACGCTCCCTTCCTGATATTCGAACCTGGCTCAGCAGCTCGCCGCGGTCCCGGCAAGACGGGCCGCGGCGAGTAGATACCCTCGAGCGTCTCTTCCAAGCTCGAGGTATCTCCGCGATCCGCCGGCTGCACCGTCACACCGACCACCGCACCGGTTTCCATGTCCACCGCGTGCTCGGCCTTGTGGGCTAGGTGCGTGCGCTCAATTGCGGACGTCAAATCGCTAGCCGTTTCGCCAACCCGGCGCGTCGCGCCATGCCTGGCGTACCAAAGAAAAAGCCGAAGCGCGAAAGGCTCCGGCTTCCCGAGACCTCTCCAAGAAGTCTCTCCTGGATCTTCAGAACCTCAAGGGTAAACGCAGTGGCAAGCACTACCACCCACTTGATGGCAATAGACTCCTGGCGGAAGAGGCTCTCCTTCGGGCCAGCACTCGGAGAGGCTCTCGGACGACTCTGACGGCTTGGGATGGAAGTTCGACTGCCCCGGCAGGTAGGTATCGGCGATCCGATCACCATCCGTATCGACGAGCACGAAGCCTCCGATCTGCCCTGCCAGCTCGCTCTCGGGCAACGAGCGGGTCCAGGGAATGCTGTCGGATTCAACCGTGACGCCGTCTCTCTCCAGCACCAGGGAACGCCCGCCCGCTGGGGCTACAGGTGTGAACACCAACTTCACGTTGATCAGCATGTGAGCTACGAAATGCCCGCCTTCCTTGGCGTTCTCGTACAGATCCATACCGCGAATCGGCTGCGCTCCGTTCAGGGACGCCTTCACGTCGTAGGCACCACAGGCCGTCCGCACGGGTTCGGAGCTCGCCAACGAGAGGGCTCGCATCTGCAGGCGGGTGAAGGCCCTTCCATCTTTGTCGAACACCGCGTCGTCCAGGCGCTGGACCACCGTGTCTGCACCGTTCAAGGCTCCAGGCGGCAGGGTGGCGAGCGGCTCACCCTGCCAGTTGATGCGTCCGGCGAAAGGCTCGGAACGGGCGCAGAAAAAACCCGCCGGTATCGGCTCGTCGCCGAAATCTAGAAAGCTCCAGCCTCCACCTGGTGTAGTCCAGGTATCGATTCCATTGACGATCACCTCCTCACCCGCGACGACTGGCGCCGCCAACAACACCCACCCCACGAACAAAACTCGACTCCATTGCAACACTTCTGACTCCTTTCGATGGGTCCGGCCCTCCTCCCCAAACACACTGCCGGATCAGTTGCACGGATACAAAAGACACAATGAGTTCGGCCCAGACCGAGACGAGCTGCCTCGCCTCGTGGACCTTCCTTGCACAGAATCTAATAGAATTATTTATCTTAACAATACTAACGCAAGAGTTTTTTATTGTCAAGTTTAATCATCAAGTACGATTCTGGTCTCGAACCTCCCGAGAGCCCGCCAGAAACGGCTCATGGATCGAAACGCAGGGGCTCGCGGCAATACTTCCAGCACGAATTGGCCCCTTGCTCCGCCCGGCCCTTCGTCGACCACCAGGGCGGGCGCGGGGGAACCCCATACCGGCGCCGCTTCAGGGAAAAGTGAAGGGGGCAATCCCCGCGGGCGCGGGGGAACCCGAGCTGGTCAGTAGTGAGCCGGCGCATGAGGAGGGCAATCCCCGCGGGCGCGGGGGAACCTCCAGCTGGGAGCGGTCTCGTGATCGCGTGCAGGGGCAATCCCCGCGGGCGCGGGGGAACCCGAGCTGGTCAGTAGTGAGCCGGCGC
>CAZMEL010000308.1:9169-9477 GCA_964565225.1 uncultured Thermoanaerobaculia bacterium
ATGAGGAGGGCAATCCCCGCGGGCGCGGGGGAACCGCAACGAATCCGTGCGTAGGGGTAGGCACGGGAGGGCAATCCCCGCGGGCGCGGGGGAACCGAGATACCCTTGGCCCTTATGTAGTCACCACTGGGGCAATCCCCGCGGGCGCGGGGGAACCTTCTATCGAACAGCTGTTTGGGCATGTACACCGGGGCAATCCCCGCGGGCGCGGGGGAACCTAATTCAACCTGAATATCCTGTAGTCCCAGAAGGGGTGTCACCGATCACCCTAATGGCGCCACTGATCGCCGCCGTAATGGCGCCACCCA
>CAZMEL010000309.1:0-9457 GCA_964565225.1 uncultured Thermoanaerobaculia bacterium
CGTCGGTGCCGAGGCGCAACACCAATCCCTGGCCGGCCGTGCCGATCAGCACTCCGCCATCGGCCAGCGGATGCAGCGACCGCACATGGGTGTCGGGGCTGCGAAACACCACCTCCGGCTCGCCATCTCCTTCGATCCGGTAGACCGTGCCACTGAATCCGGTGGCCACCAGCAGGCGCCCTCGGCGATCCCGCGCCAGGGCCCAGATGTAGAGCTCTTCGGGATCGAAGATCTCGCTCGCCTCACCGTCTGCGACCTGGTATACCTTGCCCGCCGGTGAGCTACCCACCAGCAGGCTGCCGTCGTCCTCGGCCCACAGGGCGTAGATCTCCGGTTCGGGGGCGGCGAAGACCTCGCTCACGCTGCCGGCCGCGTCGACCCGCAGAACCTTGCCGCTGTTGCCGGTACCGACCCACCAGCCGTCGCTGGCGGCGGCGCCCGAGAAGACGAAGGGTTCCTCGAGCAGAGCGACCCGGGTCACCTCGCGGGCGAGGGCCAGCCGTCCTTCAGGATCGAGGCTCACGCCGTCGAGCGTGCCGGATGCAATCGCTTCCTGGCGATCGGCGCGAAAGATCTTCACCTCCGCCTGCAGCGCCAGAGGCGCCGAAGCGGCCCACAGGACGGCAGTGAGCCCCAGGGCCCGACGTTTCGTTTTCCCTCTCACCAGTGCTCCTCGCGCAAATCTTCCGCCCGCGGGCGAATGGGTTCCAGATTTTTCGTTGCCATGCTCAGTCACGGGGCCGCCGGACCTCGAAGTCGATTCGGGCGGCGCCTTCGATCGGATTCTCCAGGTCGAGAACCTCTTCCTGGACGATGGCCAGGGCCAGGGGCTCCGCCGTGGAGTAGCCACTGGAGCCGTAGATGGCTCGCAGGGACCCCGGCAGGTCGGGCAGCACCTCGCCCCGGAGGGCCAGACCCTTGCGGCCGACCAGGCCGAAGATCTGCAGCTGGCGCCGCGAATGCAGGCGCGACATCTGGCGCAGGGCCTGCTCGAAGCTCGTCGGGCTCGCCTTCTCCACCTGCAGGCGGGCGGCATCCATGCTGGTGCCGTCGCCGAGCAGCACGACGTAACGCCCTTCACCGATTCCCTCGGGAATCTCGACCTCCACCCGGCGGCGAAATCGCTCGCCGCGGTGGGCCACGAGCTCCAGCCACACGGGGACCCGGTCCCCCGGGGCGACCCGCAGCTGCTCCGGATGGGCCGAGACCAGGGTCGCCTGGCGCTGCTCGGCGACCTGGTGCAGGTGGATCTCCACGCCCCGCAGATCCACCTCTGCAAGATCGTTGAGATCGAGAAAGGCGCCGAATCCGAGCAGGAAGAGCACACAATCGACCCCGGCCTGATCCCCATCGAAGGACTGGCGGACCACCAGATCGTCGTGCCCTTCGAGCCGGTATCGCGCTTCGAGGTCGATGCCGTGGGGACCGGCGGAGAACGTGGCCCCGTTGAGCGCTCCGAGGGCGGCGAGGGTCGTCAGCAGTGGACGCATCTGCCGGATCTCGGCGATGCGCATCCGGTAGCTCGCCTCCACCATTCCCGTGAGCCGGATATCGACCGGCATCAGCCAGGGCTCGGCTCCCAGGTAGCCGCGAGCCCCCGGCTCACGGTCCTGGTCGAAGGTGCCGATCACCGGTCCGGCATTCGAGATCTTGAAGGAGTTGGCGGCGCTGGCGAGCACCGTGACCACCTCCGACCGGGCCATCGGAATGCTCACCGGGCCGAGGGAGAAGAGGGGATGCCCGAAGGCGAGGATCTCGTCGCCCCGGCGCTCGGTCACCGTCCCGTGAGCGGCCATGATCATGTCGCCGGTCACCAGCAACGCGGCCACCGCGCTCCCGGGGCCGAGCTCGCCGGGAACCTCCGGCACCGAGCCCCCACCGAGCCCCGATACCGGCATGCCGACGGTGTCCTGCAGCAGGTTGGAGGCCATGGAGCCAAAACCGCTGAGGGTGAAACGCAGGGCCGGTGACGACGGGCCCTTTTCCTCGCCGGAGGGCAACAACCGCTGCAGCTGGTCGTCCAGCAGGGATCGGGGGAACGATCTCCGCACCAGGTCTTCGAAGGAAGGAGCGAGACCCGAAGCCGAAACCGATGCTGCCGGAACCTGCGACGGCACGGCGGTGGTCGGGATCTCGGAGAGACGGCGCATGCCACCGATCGGGGTGATCCCGGCGATGGCGTCGAGGCCATAGGGATAGCTGTAGGCCACCGCTCCGGCCAGCTTGCCGTCGAAATACACCGGAGAGCCGCTCATACCGGCGGCGACACCGCTGCGTTCGAGGCCGTGACCGGTGAGGCGCGCGAGGATGTAGCTCAGCTCCGGCGTGGAGTTCTTGGCCACTCCCAAGACCTCCACCTCGAAACGCTCCGGCTCGGAGCCCGCGAAGACCGAGAGCCCCCACCCCTTCTGCCCGCGGACCAGCTCCTCGGGAGCGATGGTCTCCGTCGTCATTGCGGGTGTGGAACCCTCGGGCACCGACTCCGCCGAAGCTTCGGAGCTCGTAGCCGCCACGGCTCCCCAGAGCCACAGCAGGCACAGCCCCGTTCCGACCGTCCGTCTCATCGTGTCCTTTCCGGAGCCGACGGATCTTCGAGGGCAAAGGCGCCCTGGCGCAAGATCTCGAGCTCTCCACGCATCCAGGAAATCAGTGTCGAAGGAGGCCCTCCCGGCAAGTCTCCACCGTCGACCAGAATCGCCGGTCTCCCCGCCAGCAACTCTTCCAGCTCCCCCACCTTCACGATCGGAGGCTCCCCCGAGCGGTTGGCGCTGGTGGCGGTGAGGCCGAATCCCAGGTCCCGCAAAAGGGTACGGAGGCCGGCATGGGCCGGGATGCGTATGGCCAGGGTTCTCTCGCCTCCCGAGGCGGGCAACGGGGCGTCGAGGGGCAATACCGCGGTGAGGGGCGCCGGCCACCAGCCGGAGAGGTGATCCACCTGCCAGGGCTCGAGCCGAGCTCCCAGAGCCCTCGCCTGGTCGAGGTCGGCCACCACCACGGGCAGGGCTTTCCCGGCCGGTCGTCCCTTGATCTCGTAGATCTGCTCCACTCCCGCGATCCCCCGCGGGTCGGCGGCCAGGCCGTAGCTCGACTCGGTAGGAATCGCCAGCACCCCGCCGGCCGCGAGATGCGCCCGCAACGGGCCGATCGGCTCGCCGAAACGCCAACGGAGTACGGCGCCCGGCTCAGGCATTCGCTCCGACGATCAGCTCCCGGGCATGGGAGAGGGAGAGCTCGGTGATCTCGCTGCCCGCGAGCATGCGGGCCACTTCCTCCACCCGCCCCTCCTCGCGCAGCTCTTCGATCCGGGTTCGAGTGCGTCCACTCTCGACCACCTTGCTGACCTTGTAGTGCACATCCGCCTGACTCGCCACCTGGGGCAGGTGGGTGACCGCCAGCACCTGTCCGCCAGCCGCCAGGCGACGCAGCTTGGCGCCGAGCACCGCCGCCTCGGCGCCGCTGATGCCGGCGTCGACCTCGTCGAACACCAGGGTGACCGGGGGGCCCTCGCTCTCGCGATCTCCCCCTGCCGCCAGCTGCACCGCGAGATAGAGGCGCGAGAGCTCACCACCCGAGGCCACTTTCGCCAGAGGTCGCAGCTCCTCTCCGGGATTGGGTGTGAACTGGTAGACCACCTGGTCGATGCCCAGGGCGTTGAACTCCACCGGCTCCCCGGCGATCCGCAGAGGGCTCGACTCCTTGCGTCGGGTTCGCAGCTCGACCTCGAAAACCGCTTTCCCCAGAGACAGCTCCCGCAGGTGGTCGGTGACCCGGCGCTCCAGGGTCCGGGCCCAGCCACGCCGTGCCTTCGAGAGCTCCAGGGCCCCTTCACGGACCGTCGACAGGGCGTCTCGAGCTCGAGCCTCCAGCTCGGCGAGGCTGCTCTCGTCGCCGCTCAGGGCGGCCAGCTCGGCGGCCAGCTGGGACCGCCGTTCGAGCAGCTCGCGAGTGCTGTCGCCGTGTTTGCGAAACAGCCGTTCCAGGGCCGCCAGGCGGTCTTCGATCGAATCGAGCCGACCGGGTTCGGCGTCGATGGAGTCGAGCCGGTGGCGCACTCCGCTCTCGATCTCGGCGAGGCGAATGCGGATCTCCTCCAGCTCACTCACCCACCCCGCCGCGTTGGGCTCCCAGGACTCCACCTGCTCCAGGGCCGAGAGGGCACGCCCGAGCTCGTCGTAGGCGGCGTTGTCCTGATCGAAGAGGGAGTTGCAGGATACCGACAGGGCCTGCTGGATCGCCTCGCTGTGCCGCAGCACCGCTCGCTCCTGGCGCAGGCCGATCTCCTCGTCCACCTCGGGGGCCACGTCGTCGATCTCGGCGATCTGGAACCGCAGGAAGTCGACCCTCTCGCCCCGGCTGCGACGATCACCGGCCAGCTCTTCGAGGCGGCGGGCGAGGCGGCGGTATTCGGTGTGGGCTTCGGCCAGGCGCTGGTGCAGCTCTGTCGCGCCGGAGCCGCCGCAACGATCGAGCCACACGCGCTGGAGCTCCGGATCCACCAGTCCGAGCTCTTCGCGCTGCCCGTGGATGCGCAGGAGCCAGGGCGCCAGATCGCCGACCAGCTTCAGGGTGACCGGCCGGTCGTTGAGGAAGACCCGGTTGCGGCCGCTGCGGCTGATCTCGCGCCGGATCACCACCTCTTCGCCATCGCTCTCGAGGCCGGCCTCGTCCAGCACCTCGCGCCAGGCTTTTCCGGACGGGGCGAAGACCCCGGTCACCGACAGGGAGTCGGCACCGGTGCGAATCAGCTCACTGCTGGCCCGCCCGCCGGCGAGCAGGGCGAGAGAATCCACCACGATGGACTTGCCGGCTCCGGTCTCACCGCTGAGAACGATGAAACCGAGGGCAGGAGAGACCGTGGCTTCTTCGAGAACCGCCAGGTTTCGAATGTGGAGATCGCGAAGCAAGAGCTCGACTACCGGCTGACTCGGTTGCGATTCAAGCCGCGTAACCCGCGACTTCCACTCGGTTGCGGCCGCGATCCTTGGCTTCGTAGAGGGCCTGATCGGCCGCCTCGTAGAGCTCCGCGGTGGTCGGCGCGTTCTCACCGAAAGTGGCCACCCCGAACGAACAGGTGACTCGCAGATCGAGGCCTTCGTGGGGGATCACTTCCTCGGCGATGCTCTGGCGCAGCTTCTCGGCCAGCACCGCGGCTCCTTTCAGCTCGGTTTCCGGGCAGAGGACCGCGAACTCCTCGCCGCCCACTCGCGCGAAGATCTGCTCGGGGCGCAGGTAGTGGCTGGTGTGGCGAGCCAGATGTTGCAACACCACGTCGCCGCAGCGGTGGCCGTGGGTGTCGTTGACCGTCTTGAAGTGATCGATGTCGAAGAGGATCAGGCTCAGAGGCCGCTCGTGACGACGCCCTCTCTCCACCTCGCGATGGAACTCCTCGTCGAACTTGCGCTTGTTGAAGGCACGGGTGAGGCCGTCGGTCATCATCGCCTGGTGGTAGGCGTTTTCGGGATCCTCTTCGTGCAGAAATTTGAAATGTGCCGCGCCGACCCGGAACCGATCTCCGCTCTGCAGGGTCTGCGCTCTCTCCAACCTTGCATCGTTGACATAGGTGCCGTTGGTGCTGTGCAGATCCTCGATCTCCACGAAGAGTCCCCAGTGGCGAAGCCGGGCGTGCAACCGCGACATCGACGCCACGTTGGGCAGGCTGACGTCGGCGGCCGACGACCTGCCGATGTTGAGCGTGCCCTGCGGCGGAAGCTGGAAGCGCCGACCCAGCATCGCCGCGTCGGGGTGCGAGATCAAAATGATGTCGGCAGCGATCGGCACCGAGGTGACGCTGTCGCGCTCGTCGGCATCGATGGCTCGGGAGAGCACCGTCTCTTCACCGGAGAGGCTTCCAAGGTCCACGGTGGTCTCATCGGAAGGGGTCTTGTCTCGACTCAATGGATCGTTCCGCTAAACGGTCGGGACCCGACGACGGGTCCGGAGGAATCAATGAGGTCGTCCTTCGACAATCGGACCGCGGGCAGGCCGCGGGGGCTCCGAAGCGACCCGAGGGTAGACATTTCGCCGCCCGGTATGTCACGGAAACACATTGCCTCTGGCCCGGAGAGCTCGGCCTCTGGCCCGGAGAGCTCGATTCTGGATTCCGGCGGGGCGCAGAGCCCATCTTTCCGGCCAGGGAGATTCCGGCATCGTACCAGCCGCCCCGAGAGAGGGTCAACGCAACGCCGAGCCAGGATTCCAGGGCGTGGCGAGGGCCCCCCGAGTAGCGCTCAGTCTTCGACCAGCTCCTGGGCTCGACGTTTGGCTTCGACGATCGCCTTGATCAAGGTCACTCGCAACCCGCCCTCTTCGAGCTTGAGGATTCCATCGACCGTGCAGCCGGCGGGAGTCGTGACCTCGTCCTTGAGCAGAGCCGGGTGCTCCCCGGTCTCGAGCACCATGTGTGCGGCTCCGAGACAGGTCTGAGCCGCCAGCTCCGTAGCGACCTGCCGCGGCAGGCCCACCTTGACTCCACCTTCCGCCATCGCCTCGATCACGATGTAGATGAAAGCGGCCCCGCTGGCCGAGAGCCCGGTCACGGCATCGAAATACTTCTCTTCCAGAACCATGCTGCGGCCGACCCGGGAGAACAGATCGCGCCCCAGCTCCAGGTGCTCCGCGCGGGGCCAGGTGCCGCCACAGACCGCGCTCATTCCTACCCCCAGCCGACTCGGAGTGTTCGGCATCACCCGCAACACCGGAACCTCTGCGGCGAGGGGCGCCTCGATCTTCTGGGTCGTCAGGCCGGCAACGATCGAGATCAGAACCTGCTCGGGCGCCAGCACATCGCCGAGCTCGGTCAACACCCCGGTAGCGACCTGGGGCTTGACACAGAGGAGCACGACGCCGGCCCCATCGACCGCCTGCCGGTTGTCGAGGGTCGTGTCGATTCCGTATTGCTCGGCAAGGTGGTCGAGCCGGCGGCGGTGGACCGCGGTGGCCACCACCTGATTCGGCGCCACCACCCCCGCCGTCAACAGGGCGGAGATCAGGGTCTCACCCATCTTGCCGGCACCGAGCACCGCCATCCGTTCGATTCGCGGCGACATTGGAGTCCCCTTCATTCCCCCCGGAGAAAGGCCTTGGTCACGTGGCGGGCGATCTCGGGGTTCTCCCGCAGGCGGCGCACGCTGTAGAGGTACCAGTCTTCACCGAAGGGCACGTAGACCCGTAAGCGGTGCCCTTCGTCGACGAGGATCTGGCGCAGAACGGGCTCGACCCCCAGCAACATCTGGAATTCGTATTGGTCACGGCTCAAGCCCAGGCGATCGATCAACGCCACGGCCTCGGCCAGGAGGAATTCGTCGTGGGTCGCGATCCCCACGTAGGCCCCCTGGTGGAAGAGCTTCTCGAGGGCCGCGACGAAGTTCGCTCGTACCGTCTCGAAGCCCTTCCAGGCCACCGGCCGGGGCTCGATGTAGATCCCCTTGCAGAGTCGGACGTTCGCCCCCTCCCGCGGCAGCTCGGCGATGTCTCGCAGGGTGCGGCGCATGTAGGACTGGAAGACCACACCCACGTGGCCGTAGCGTCCGTGGAGATACCGGTAGAGCTCGAGGGTGGCGTCGGTGGTCGTCCGGTCTTCCATGTCGAGCCGGACGAAGTTGCCCATGCCGGCAGCCTTCTCCACCACCCGTTCGAAGAGCCGGCGGCAGAGCGCGCTGTCGATCTGCAACCCCAGCTGGGTCGGTTTGACCGAAATATTGCCGTCGATCCCCCGGGTCTCGATCGCGTCGAGAACCTGGAGATACATTTCTGCCGCCGCTTCCGCCGCCTTCGGATCCCGGGTTTCCTCTCCCAGCAGATCCATGGTCACCATACAGCCGCTGGCATTGAGCGCCTGCACTTCGGTGACGGCCTCGGCCAGGGTCTCTCCCGCCACGTAGCGGGAGGCGACTCGACCGACGATGAATTTGGGCACCAGAGGTAGGCCCGCGACGACCAGGTGATCGAAGAGCGACATCGGCGTCTCGCGAAAGGAGTGAAAGAAGCTCGGCTCAGGTGCCGGCGGAAACCTCGGCGCCAGCCGGAGACTCCGCACCGACCAGGGGTTCTTCCCGTACCCACCGCACGGACTTGGAGCAGGGACAGGTACCCGCGACCCGACTCAGATTCGGCATCTTGCGGGCGGCGTCTGCGATGGCCAGCTCTCCCGAGCAGACCTTCTCCAGAGTCTCCAGGTATCCCCGGAAGTCGCGCCCCGCGAGGTAGGACTCGGGGAGGTGTTTCCGCAGGTAGTCGCGGTATTCTTCGAAGGAAGCGATCTCCCCTCCGTCGACATCGACCAGGGTGAAGGCGGGAACTCCCCGGCGCCGGAAGAAACCCGGGTGGCAGAGGTGCAGGAGATCGTCCCAAGACACTCCCTGCTCCTTGCCCCGTCCCTCCTCGAGCCGATGCAAGAGGCTGTCGGCCTCGGCCAGGGAGAGCTCCGGCAGGCGGGCCCGCAGATACCGCATGTTGAGATCGCGGACCAGCTTCTTCACCTCCTGGTAGTAATCCTCCTGCGCCTCGGCGTTCTTCATGGGTTTGAGCCCCATGCGTACGTTGCTGCCGCCGCCGCGCTCGTCACCGAACATCTCCAGGCCGCGCGGGAACCACTTGTTGAGGGCCTTCTGGATCATGTCCATGGTGATGTAGACATCGCCGGAGGCCGCCGCGGTCACCCAACGACGCATGGGCACCACCCCGGTCGCCAGGTGGAAGGCCTCCTCTCGGAGCATCTGGGGCATGGACTCGGCCATGGGTTTGTAGGCGCTGATCTTCTGCATCGCGAGCTGGTACTTGCCCACCCGGTCGATCAGGGCACAGAAGACGATGTTGTCGACGAAGGAATCGAAATCGATGTTGAAGGCCCCGAGCACGTGGGAGCCGGTCTGCATCGAGAGAATCTCCTCGACCATGTCCTCGCCGCTGGTGGAGCTCACCGAGCTCCAGTCGTCGTCCATCAGCAGGTGCAACATCTGGTAGCCGTGCCGCAGCTCCTCGGCCATCATTCGCAACACCCAGACCTGATCCTGCTCTTCCTGGGCCCGGGCGAGGGTCAGCCGGTGCTGCTGGATGGAGCCGAACTCGGTCGATGCCTGGGCCCGGATTGCACCCAGCAGGTATCGAGCCTGCTCTTCGCTCAGCTCCGAGGGTTTCGTCGCCTTCGGCTTTCCTTCGTCGGCGCCACACTCCACCTGCCCGCAGATGCCCTTCTCGCGGAAGGCGCAGAGCTTGAACGGGCGTTCTTTGGGAAAGTGTTTCTCCCAGCTGTCCAGCAGGAAGTCGAAATCGGGCATGAACGTCTCACGCCAGTGAACAACGGCGTCGTGGTAACGCTTCGGTAGCTGTGCTTCTCGTACGGCCATGCGATTTCCTCCTGCTCGCCTCCGACTCCGACCGACCCCGAGGGTCGATGGCAGCGATGGCGTTCGGTCAACCGGAGAACGAGCTCCGGATCAATGCTCAAAGAGTCTTCACG
>CAZMEL010000310.1:0-9291 GCA_964565225.1 uncultured Thermoanaerobaculia bacterium
CTGGGCGGCCCGCTCACATTCCTCGTCCCGCGGACGGGCGATGAGCTTGGGCAGCCGGGCTCGGGCCTGGGCGAGGGTGAGGCCCGGGCGGATGCCGGCCTTGCGCGCGAGGCGGGTGGCGGCGGTCACCCGGGCGGTGTCGCCCTGGCCCACGGCCACTGCGAGAGCCTCGTGGCGTAGCTCCGGCTCGCTGCGCAGGCGGGCGGCGAGGGGGAAGAGGGGCACGCTGAGACAGGCGAGGCGGCTCATGCGATGGCTCGCCGGGCCGTCTCTACGGGAGCCGGCGCCCCGGTCGCCGGAGTCTCTGTCGGCGTCGGGCTCCGGCTCTCGGTTCCGGGAATGTCTTCGATCCGCAGGGCGATCGCCTCGCGGTCTCCCTGGCGTGGGGTGAGCTCGCGGGCACGGCTCTTGAGGAGCTCGAGGGTCGAGGATACGCCGGTGAGCAGCCGTGGCGAGGCTCCTCGGCCGTGCCAGCGGCTGGATCCGTCCCGGGCCTGGATCACCCGCTGGGCGGCGGTGCCGGTGACTCGGTACGGGCTCGAGACGAGCAGGGCGGTGCGCTGGACGATGGCTCGCCGGGCGAGCCGCAGCCAGGAGGCCTCGGCTCCGCGTCCGCCGCGGAGGGGTGGCATGCCGAGCTCGAGGACGACCAGGGGAATGCCGCTGGTCAACACCACCTCGGCGCTGGTCAACACTTCTTTCAGGTGCCGTGGGCGCACCCAGAGCAGGCGCTCCAGGTCGACCCCGAAGGCTTCGGCGGTGCGCGGATCGAAGCCGTCGCCGAGGTCGATCAGGGCGGCGGCCTCGCCGCTGCGGGTCGCGGCGGCCAGCGCCATGGCCGTGAGTGAAAAACGGCCGCTCGAACGCCGGCCGATGAGCTCGACCATCTGCCCCCGTCGCAAGCCGCCGGCCAGAAGGTGGTCGAAGGCCTGGCAGGTGGTGGGGAACGAGCCCTCCGTGGGCTCTCGCCGACGCCGGTCGGCGAGGTCGCGAGCGGTCCGGATCTGTCGCACGAGGGCCCTGGGGAAGGCGGGCTCGGACGCCTCTTCCGGCGCATGGACGAGTCGATGGAGGAGCTTGCTCACAGCAAGAGGATAGGCGTAAACAAGGCGTAATAACAAGCGGAAACCGGCACGCTGAATCGCCGTATGTCCTTTTTTCTCCTATGTTTGAGCGATCTACGCCAGGGCGAGACGATCTCTGGATAGCGGTAGGCATCGGAGAAGAGGATTTCCGCCTCGGGTGATCGGAAACCGGAGAGTGGAGAGGTTTTCGCGGATCCAGAGAACGGGAAAATGGATGTCGCACGACAGAAGCTCCGGAGTGGCGATGTCCGGGGTTCCCGGACGTCGAGCCGGGCGGGGTAGAGTGGAGGGAAGGAGCACGAGAAAAGATGGAGCCCGAGCTGGTGGCAGAGGAGCAGGTCTCGCAACGGCCGGAGAGTCCGGTGGGGGATCGGCCGTGGATCGCCCGGGCCGCTCTGGCGCTGGTGCTGCTGGTGGGGTACGGCCACTACGTCCATGGCATCGGCACGCCGCGGGATTTCTTCTGGGACGAGAGCTACCATGTCCCCAGCGCCCAGAAGTATCTGCACGGTGTGTTCTACATGGAGTCGCATCCGCCTCTGGGCAAGCTGCTGATCGCCCTCGGGCGGAAGCTCGAAGGCGGCAAGGGGCGCAGCGCCCATTTCATCGACACCGACCGCGCCACCTGGACTCCCGAGGCCTTCGACTTCACACCCTACCGGCGGGTGCCGGCAGTGCTCGCCTGGCTGACCACGGGCCTGCTCTTCGCCGTGTTCCTGCTCCTCACCCGGAAGGTTCTCGCGGCCTTCTCCCTGAGCATGCTCTACGGGCTCGACAACGCCCTGATCGTGCACCAGCGCGGGGCCATGCTCGAAGGACCCTTGCTGTTCTTCACCACCCTGGCGATCCTGGCCTTCCTGCTGCTCCTGGAGTGGCGGGGCTCCCCTCGACGCAGCCTCGTGGCGGCCCTGGTGTTGGGCGGAGCCTGTGGACTGGCCCTGGCCACCAAGCTGCTCGGCTTGATCTCGATCCTGCTCTTGCCGGCGGCGATCTGGAAGCGGCGGGGCGGTCTGCGCGACGCGCTGCGCATCGTCGGGGTCTTCATCGTCGGTTTTCTCGCGGCGTCGCTCGCCGTGTGGGTGATCCACTTCCGGCTGGCCACGAAGATCAACGAGAACCTGCCCGAGCAGGGTTTCTACTGTGCCTCCCAGGAGCATCGCGAGATCCTTCGGGCGGGCCGGGGTGGGAGCCTGGGCGCCCTGCCGGTGCAGCTCACCGATGCCTGGCGGTTCTTCTTCCGTCACCAGGAAGGGGTGGAGACGCTGAATCTCTGCAAGCCGGGAGAGAACGGCAGCCCTTTCTTCTTCTGGCCTCTAGGAGCCCGGTCGATCAACTACCGGTGGGAAAAGGCGGGCCACGAGCAGCACCGCTACGTCTATCTCCAGGGCAATCCCGCGGTCTGGCTCGCGGGGCTCCTGGGTGTGTTGCTGGCCGCCGGTCTGCGGATCGTCTCCTGGCTGGTACATCTCCAGGCGCCTCTCCGTCGCCCGTTCTTGCTCGACACCTTCCTCGGTCTCTATCTCGCCTATCTGTTGGCGGTGAGCCAGATCGACCGGGTGATGTACCTCTACCACTACTTCCTGCCCCTGCTCTTCAGCTTCGTCCTGCTCGCCCTGGCGGTGGGCGAGATCCGTCGCCTCGGTCCTCTGGAGCTCGGCAACCGGGGCCGCAACGGGATCTGGGGCCTGCTGCTGGTGGCGGTGGTGGCGGGATTCGTGATCTACCGTCCGCTGACTTTCTACCAGCCCCTCACCCGCGAGCAGGTGGAATGGCGCGCCTGGTTCCCCCTTTGGGAGCTGCGCTGCGCCGACTGTCCCCGCGAGAGCCTCCTGGTGGGGCCCTGCCGCTGAGGCCTGGCGCTCGCTTGATATCCTCCGCATCATCACCTCGATCCGTAGGAGCCCCCAGATGAAAAAAGGAATGTTCTCGCCTGTCGCGTCGTCGGTGCTCGTGCTGCTGATCCTCGTCGCCGCCTGCAGCCCGCCGCCGGAGGCTCCGGAGAGCGGAGCCGAGGCACCTCCGAGGGTGGAGGAATCGGTGCCCCGGGCACTGAAGGTGGAGCCCGAGTATTTTCTCGACGGCAGCCAAACCCACAGCAAGTTCAGTCGCAAGATCCCGCCGATCTTGACGGTGCCTTCGGGAGCGGTGATCCAGATCGATACCCGAGAAGCCTCCGACGGACAGCTCCGGGAAGGGGCCACCACCGAGGACGTCATGAGCCTCGACTTCGAGCCCATCCATCCGCTCACCGGCCCCATCGCGGTGGAAGGGGCCCAGCCGGGCGACGTGTTGGCGGTGACGATTCACGAGATCGAGCTGGGAAGCTACGGTTGGGCGGCGGTGTCTCCCGGCTTCGGCTGGCTGGCCGACGAGTTCACCGAGCCCTGGATCCGCACCTTCTCCTTCGCCGAGGGGGCGACCTCCGTGCGCTTTGCCGACGGGGTGGAGATTCCTCTCGAGCCTTTCCCGGGAGTGATCGGCGTGGCCCCCGACACCGACGAGATGCTCTCCACCATTCCGCCCCGGGCCAACGGCGGCAACATGGACAACCAGTACATGGGTGTGGGCTCGCGGGTATATCTCCCCGTGTGGGTGGCCGGAGCCAACCTCTCCATTGGCGACACCCACGCCGTGCAGGGCGATGGAGAAGTGTCGGGTACGGCGATCGAGGCACCGATGCGCCTGGTGGTGGAGGTCGAGCTGATCCAGGGCGGCCGATCGATCCCGGAGCCGCAATACGAGACCGACGAGCACTACGCCGTGACCGCTTTCGCCACCACCCTCGACGAGGCGGCGAAGAAGGCCACCCGCTACATGGTGGATTACCTGGAAGAGGTGCGGGGGCTGGAGCGTACGGAGGCCTACGTGCTGGCATCCCTCGCCGCCGACCTGAAGATCTCCGAGGTGGTCGACGTGCCCCACGTGTTGGTGAGCATGCACATCCCGAAAGGGATCTTTACGGAATAGAGCGGTGAAAGGCGAAGATGCAGCGAAGAAAAGAGTGTCGCAGGGATTTCAGGATTGCAGAGGATCGACGTGGACCTCGAGGGCGCGGCTGGGGGGAGTGCAGAACTGGCCTTCTTCGGAGATCACGATCCGCTGGATCTGGCCATCGGGGCGCCGGATCTCGAACTCGTAGAAGGTCTCGGGAACGTTGGGGTGGGGCTCAGTGCCCGCTCGAATCCTGGTATTCATGACATGCCCTCCTCGTAGGCAGGAGGATGTCAGCGTGGGATTAAGAGTCAGATAACGATCTTTCGACGATCCGACTTCGGGCGGAGCTTCGCGCTGCGCCCGCTCGGGCCACGGCCTCGAGCCCGGCGGCGAGGAATTCGAGCTGCAGACGCATCTGGTCGCCGATCGGCATCGGCCGGACTCCTGCCGCGCGAGCGGCGGCCTCGACCTCTTCGGTGGTACCGGTTCGAGCCAGGGCGCGGAGCTCGGCCAGGGCCTCGGGGCGCACGAGGTTGCCCTGCTGGTAGATCTCGGCAGGGGCGACGAAGAGAGGCATTTCGGATACCAGGGTGAAGGGGTCGCCACCGAGGGAGCGGACGAATTCCATGGAGCTCGGGCGAAAGAGCCCGGCCATGGCCTCGTCGCCGCGGGCCCGGAAGTGCTCGATCATGGCCCGCGAGTCGGGGCGGGTGGTGAAGCCTTCGTCGATCCGGTGGAAACCCTTGTCGCCGCGGCGGTCGATGTCGTGCAGACGATAGCCGAGAGCGCGGACCCGGTCACGGAGATAGGAACGCAGGGAGGCGGTGCGGTCGATCCAGCCCTGCTCGATCAGGAACCAGGGACCGGCGGCGAAGGCCATGCCGTGGAAGCTGCCGTGCAGGTGGTAGGGCCCGCCGGCCTCGAGGTAGCGGGCGATGTTGCGATTCTCGGGCCGGGCGCCGGTGTCGGAAGCCTCTCGAGGAAAGCCGAACTCCACGTCGTCTCCGGGCAGCTCCCGCTCCACGTGGCGCAAGTATGCCGGCAGATCGACCGTGGCCGTGGCGAGAGAGGCCGGAGAGTCGAAGAGCTCCGACGTCCACGCCGCGTTGTCGGTCTCGCCGTCGGGGTTGGCATGGGGCACGAGCGTCCAGGTGTAGTCCTTCAGCACGGCAGACGACGCCTCCTCGGCCGCCAGCCAGGTGGCGAGGCGGTCGAGCATGGCGGGCCCCACGGGCTCGTCGGCATGGCAGCCGGCGATCAGGCTGATGTGGCACGCCCCGGATCCGAAACGGTAGCCGAGCATCGGTCGCCCGGCACGGGAGCTGCCGATCGTCTCGGCGAGGTGGCGGGGAGCGGCGGTGTCGGTGGCGAGGATGTCTTCGATGGGAAGTCGTGGTCGCATCGGGTCTCCTGGAGGAATCGTGGCGTCCGATGACCTATGATACGCAGATCATGCTACGGATCAGCCATCGAGTCTCCATCGACGAAGGGGAGCTCCGCTTTGTGGCCTCGCGCAGCGCCGGACCCGGCGGGCAACACGTGAACAAGGTCAACAGCCGGGTGACCCTGCGTTTCGACCTCGAAGCAACGCCGTCTCTCGACGAAGAGCAGAAAGCTCAAGTTCGAGAGCGCCTGGCGACGCGGATCAGCAAGGACGGAATTCTGACGGTCAGCGCCCAGAAGGAGCGGTCGCAGTCGGCCAACCGGCAGCGTGCCACGGAGCGATTCGTGGAGCTCTTGCAGGAGGCACTGGCGGTTCCCCGAGAGCGCCGGCCCACGCGGGTGCCGCGGCGCTCCCAGCGGCGTCGCCTCGAGGACAAACGTCGGCGCAGCTCCGTGAAGGACCAGCGACGGAAGCCACGGCCCCAGGACGACTGAATGTGCGGAGAAGCTCGGCCGTAGCTTCCGTAGACCCCGCTCGTGGCGGGGGAATTTCCAAGGAGAATCCATGTCCCTACTCGGAAACCTGATCTGGTTGATCTTCGGCGGCTTTCTCTCCGGTCTCGGATATATCGTCGGTGGCATCGGGTTGTGCCTGACCATCATCGGCATTCCTTTCGGCATCCAGTCCATGAAGCTCGGGGTCGCCACCTTCGCCCCCTTCGGCAAGGAGCTCAAGCAGCTCGAAGATGCCGACAGCCCCCTGGTGGTCGTGCTCAACGTGCTCTGGCTGCTCTTCTTCGGCTGGGAGATCGCCCTCGTCCACCTGCTCTTCGCCTTGATTCTGGGCATCACCATCATCGGCATCCCCTTCGCCAAGCAGCACATCAAGCTCATTCCGATGTCGCTGATGCCGTTGGGGCGCGAGCTCAGCTGAGCTTCCGCGAGGCGTCTCTCCCCGGGGCGCCTCTTCCCGGGCCGAGTGGTAAGCTGCTCAGAAGACTTTCGTTCTGATCTCTCGCCTCGGTTCGAGGCTTCCGACCACTCGACAATGGGAGAACCCCCATGCTCCAGAGATTTTTCGTGCTCGCAGTCCTGACCCTCTTGCTGACCTCGGGTGCGGTGTATGGCCAGCCCGTGGCCGGCGACTGCCTGGTGGGGCCCGGCCTGGGCTCCAGCCTGTTGATCCCCTACTTCGAAGTGGATCTCGACGATCCCAACGGCGTCAACACCCTTTTCTCGGTGAACAACGGCTTCTTGGACCCGGCTCTGGCCCGGGTCGTGTTCTGGACCGACTGGGGCATTCCGACCCTGGCCTTCGACATCTATCTCGAGGGCCTCGACATTCAGACCGTCAACGTGCGCGGGGTGCTCGAAGGGAATCTGCCGTCCACGGGCGAAGAGGCCGACCTGAGCGGCATACCATTCTGCGAGAGCTTTCCGCCATTCCACGAGAACCCGGTGCTCGATTCGGCAGAAACGCTCCAGCTCGCCGCCGACCACCTCGGTCTCGATGGACCGTTCGAGGAGGGCACCTGTCGTGGCGAGTTCTTCGGTGACGACATCCTTCGCGGCTATGTAACGGTAGATGTCGTCGACGAGTGCAGCGGTGTCGAGGTCGTAGATCCGGTCTTCACTCCCGCCAGTGCCAACAACCCGAACGTTCCGTACTTCGTGGATGGAGGTGATAGCGAAGGCGTGGCGATCATCAGCAACCGGCTCTGGGGTGATGTCGTCTACATCGATTCCAACGAGAATTCCGCCCAGGGTGCCGAGGCCGTGGGGATCTGGGCGGATGCCGACAAGTTCGTGGGTGACAACATCTTCACCTTCTACGGCCGCTACAGTGACTTCGATGGTCGCGACGACCGGGTGCCGCTTCCCTTTCTCTGGGATCAGCGCTTTTTCAATGGTGGCGCCTTTGCGGGTGGCTCCAGCCTCGTGGCCTGGCGGGATACGGGGATCGACACCACGGAACCGCGACTCTGTGGTACCCGGCCGCCGTGGCATCCGCTCCTGGCCAGGATCGAATCCTATGACGAGAGCAGTGACCGGATGCGGATGCTCTCGGACGAGGGCCTGCCCCTGGCCAGTCAGCGCAAGAACATCGACGATTTCGCGATCGACTACCCCTTCGGCCTCATCGAGGTCGAGACCTTCGACCAGACCTGGATCCAGCCGACCCTCACCGCCGGTGGCCGGTTCAGCGCCTTGTTCAATGGCGTGGCGATCGCGTTCCTGTGTGACGAGAGCCCGCTCATCGTCCGGGGCGGAGACGAAGAGCTGAAAGCCTCCGCCCCGAGGGTCCCTCGATCGCGGAAGAATTCACGGCTGGAGTAAACCCCTAGATGCGGCCAGGGCTCTAAAGGAGTAGTAGCGTAAAGGGCCTCTCGCTCGGACCTCCAAGATTCTCTAATCCCAAGGTCAATCCCTCAGACCTCGAGAAGCTCGAAGCTCCGCGGAGAGAGCCGCAGAGCCCGTCGAAAGAGAGCCCGAGGCGCTACCCTGTCCTGGAGGCCGGTCATCGAACCGCCTTCGACGTTGTCAGATCTGCCTTTTGTTCTTGGCCCCGTGCCATGTGGTGCGGGGCCTTTGCTCGTGCGCTGGGAAGGGCAGGTAGCGCCTGTCTGGAATGTATGGATTGTGTGGTTTGCTCGCCGCCCTCTGCGTGGTACTCTCGGAGTCCTTGTACAAGTCCGTACTTCACATTTGAGCCAAACTACGCCGCTCGGCCAAGGCCGAAACTCAATCGAAGGGACTACCATGCTGCGAGACAACGAACGTCTCTGTGCCGCGGACCGGACCCTGTCCTGGGGCGCCGGTGCCATCTTGGTGATGGCTTCCGTACTACTTTTACCGATATCGGCCGCGGCTGCCACGCCCGACGAGGCGGCCGCGATCGCCTTCGACTACCTCGGAGCGCACCGTGCCGAGCTGGGGTTGAGCGAAGGAGATCTGGACGAAGCCGAGGTGGCGAACAGCTACCTCAGCAGCCCGACCCGGGCGAGCTACGTCTATTTGCAACAGAAGGTCGACGGGATCGACGTCTACAACGCCATTCTCTCCATGGCGATCTCGCAGCAGGGCAATGTGGCTCACGTGGCGAATCGTTTTATCGGTGACGCTGCCAGCGCGATCGATTCCGGCTCGGCTTCGCTGAGCGCGATCGAAGCGGTGGAGCGCGCGGCCGAAGCTCTGGAGCTCGGCACCCCCGAGGGCCTGCGGGTGCTCGAGTCGAGCCTCGGTGCCGACCAGCGGGTGGTCTTGAGCGAAGGTGGCATCGCCTCGCAGCCGATCCCTGCGCGCCTCGTCTACCAGCCGATGGCCAAGAATCGCCTGCGCCTGGCCTGGGATCTCGAGATCGACGCCGCGGCCAACGACCACTGGTGGAGCGTGCGGATCGACGCCGCCACCGGTCAGCTTCTGCACAAGACCGACTACGTGGATTTCGAGCAATACGAGGTCTACCCGACTCCGATCGAGAGCCCCAATCACACCACCCCGGTGCCCCCCGCGGATGCTCGTACGATCGTGGTCGATCCTTTCCTCGACGGTGCCGGCTCGCCCTTCGGCTGGCACGATACCGACGGTTCCGCCGGTGCCGAGTTCACCATCACCCGCGGTAACAACGTGCATGCCTATCTCGACGCCAACGCCGACAATGCACCCGACGGCGGCGCCAGCGCCGAGCCCGACGGCGGCGCGGGTCTCGACTTCACCGGTGCGACGGTGCCCCTGGACCTCGGTCAGGCACCTTCCACCTACCGCCAGGCGGCCATTGCCAACCTCTTCTACTGGAACAACATCATCCACGATGTGATGTGGGAGTACGGCTTCGACGAAGCCGTACTCCCACATCACATCGTGGATGATGTTGTTCCAGTAGAAGAGG
>CAZMEL010000311.1:0-9290 GCA_964565225.1 uncultured Thermoanaerobaculia bacterium
GGATCCGGCACGGCAGGTGCAGTTGCAGGCCTTCTGCAACTGCACCTGCCGTGCCGGATCCACCGGCTGCGCACGCACGAGCTCCAGGAAACCCTCCATGTCGTCGCGGAATTCGGCGATGGCTTCTTTCCCCTGTCTCGAGACTTCCTGCTGCAGAGTCTGACCCGTGGCGTCGAGGCGGTCGCGAGTCCGGCTCGGGCCTGAAGGGTTTCGATCGAACAAAGTATCTTCGAAGGCCAGTATCGAGACTCGGTGGGCTTCCGGATCGATCCGTTCAATGCCGCTGCTGGCGCTGACCGGGAGCCCCCGAATGCCCAGACCGTCGTCCGCTGGAGGCGGCTTCTTGCCGAAGATCTGGAAGAGGGCGAACGAGAGACCGAGAATGGCGAGGAGCAGCAGCAGGAACTTCGGCTTGCTGACCCGTCGCGGCGCTTCCTTCAAACAGAGAATGCATCCTCTGGCAACCTTGGGATCGAAGTGCAGCCCGTGTTTCTTGCATCGAGCCATCCGGTTCTGGCGGTGTAGCCATTTCAGATCATGTTCCATCGTCTACGGTCTCTCAGGGCATTGGAGCGGGAGGTTCGAAGCTCGAGGGCACAAACGCGGCCGGTACGATTATACAGACCGCCTGACAAGTCACACCGGTCGCAGCTGCACCGAGTGTTGTTCCCAGTGGGCGCTGGCCAGGGCTACCGCGAGCTCGGTAGCGCTCTCGAACCGGCGATCGGGAATCGTACGGCCTGGGACGGTGAGAGTGGTCGCACCCGCCAGGGGAAACGGCTCGATCTCCAGCACGTTTCCCGCGCAGTGGACCCGCCAGGGACCGAGCTCCAGAGTCCGATACCAGCCCGAGCACAGAGCGAGGGAAAGAGCGTCGGCGAGATCGATCCACCGATCGTCGGCGGCCAGCTCCTCCGCGGGCCTCGAGGTTCGTTCGAGAAGCTCCGAGCGGAGGTCCGCCCAGGCCCGGAGCGCCGGCTGCCATTCTTCGTCCACGAAATGGCGAGAGTGCAGCCGGAGGGCATGCTGAACGATCAGCAGGGCGACCTCCGGGTCGTCTTCGGCGTGTCGTCGGGCTCCCCGGTGCCAGATCTCGAGGCGCTGCTCGGTCGAGATCGTCAGAAAATCCACCGGTCGGCCATCCGCCTCTCGGCGAGACGGCGCGGAGTCGGCTTCCTGCCACCCGTTGTCGTGCTCGCGAGCGGCGATGAGGAGCTGCTGCCTCCGGGGGTGCTCGGGGAGCCCGTGGGTCGTCCACAGACCGAGGATCCGGGCGGCGAGATGGGCGTGGTCGTTCTGGGTGATCACGCGCAGCGAGGAGCCGTTCTCCGGCTCCGAGGCGGCCGCAACGATCATCGGTGAAAGGCCCCGGTGGGTCCTGTCGTGTCGAGATAAACTATCGCCATGTCCAAAACTACCGATCAAGAAGCTCTTGAATATCACTCCAAAGGCCGGAAAGGGAAGATCGAGGTCGTTCCGACGAAGCCAACGTCCACCCAGCGGGATCTCTCGCTCGCCTACACCCCCGGCGTTGCGAAACCCTGCCTCGAGATCGAGCGAGACCCCCTCCTGGCCTACGACTACACCGCCAAGGGCAATCTCGTTGCGGTGATCTCGAACGGTACCGCCGTGCTCGGCCTGGGAAGTATCGGACCTCTCGCCAGCAAACCGGTGATGGAGGGGAAGGCGGTCCTCTTCAAACGCTTCGCTGATATCGATGTCTTCGATCTCGAGCTGGCAACCGAGGACGTCGAAGAGTTCATCCGTACGGTGAAGCTGCTCGAGCCCACCTTCGGTGGCATCAACCTGGAAGACATCCGGGCGCCGGAGTGTTTCGAGATCGAGCAGCGGCTCAAGAAAGAAATGAACATCCCGGTGTTCCACGACGACCAGCACGGCACCGCGATCATCTCCGCGGCTGCGCTGAGCAACGCTCTCGAGCTAGCGGGGAAGAAGGCTTCCGAAGTGAAGCTCGTGATCTCCGGAGCCGGTGCCGCGGCCATCGCCTGCCTGGAGCTCTACTTCAAGCTAGGAGTGCGCCAGAAGAACATCGTCCTCTGCGACAGCAAGGGGGTGATCTACAAGGGCCGGAAGGAGCGCATGGACGAGATCAAGTCGCGCTATGCGGCCGAAACCGAAGCGCGCACCCTGGCCGAGGCCCTGGCAGGAGCCGATGTCTTCGTGGGGCTCTCGGTCGGCGGCCTGGTCGAGCCGAAGATGTTGAAGACCATGGCCAAGGATCCGATCGTCTTCGCCCTGGCGAACCCGAATCCTGAGATCGGTTATGAAGAAGCGTGCTCGGCCCGAACCGATGTGATCATGGCCACCGGCCGCAGCGATACGCCGAACCAGGTCAACAACGTGCTCGGCTTCCCTTTCATCTTTCGCGGCGCTCTCGACGTGCGAGCCACCGACATCAACGAAGAGATGAAGCTAGCGGCGGTTCAGGCTCTGGCGGATCTGGCCAAGGAAGACGTGCCCGACTCGGTGCTCAAGGCCTATGGCCTGGAGAGCCTGAAGTTCGGGCGCGAGTATCTGATCCCCAAGCCCTTCGACTACCGGGTGTTGCTGCGGGTGGCCCCGGCGGTGGCCCGGGGAGCCATGGAATCCGGGGTCGCGAGGGTCGAGATCGATGATTTCAAGGCCTACAGGCGGCAGCTCGAGACCATGATCTCTCGCCGGTTGGAGCTGATGCACGGCATCATCGACCGGGCGCGCCGCAATCCGAAACGGGTCGTGTTTCCCGAAGGCGAGCACGACAAGATCCTCCGGGCGGCGAAGATCCTCGTCGATCGCGGCATCGCCCACCCCGTGCTCCTCGCCCGACACCACAAGATCGAGGCCAAGCTGCGAGAGCTCGACCTCTCGCCCGACAGCATCACCATCATCCACACCGAGTCGACCAAACGTCGCACGGCCTACGCCCGGGAGCTGCATCGCTACCGGCGGCGCGACGGTGTGACCCTCGAAGATGCCGAGAAGCTGATGTACTCGCGCAACTTCTTCGGCTCCATGATGGTCCAGACCGGCGATGCCGACGGCCTGATCTCCGGCCTCACCCAGCACTACAACGAGACCATCCGCCCGGCCTTGCAGGTCGTTGGCCTGCGACCCGACGCCCAGCGCGTCTCCGGCGCCTACATCCTGGTGTTTCGCAACCGCCTCTTCTTCCTCGCCGACACCACGGTGAATATCGATCCCACGGCCGAGGAGCTGGCCGAGATCGCCTTGCTCACCGCTGCCTTCGCACGTCGGTTCGAGATCACCCCTCGGGTGGCGATGCTCTCGTTCTCCAACTTCGGCTCCAACGCTCATCCGTCGGCCCGCAAGGTGCGGCGAGCGGTGGAGATCGTGGCCGAACGGGAGCCCGAGCTGATGATCGATGGCGAGATGCAGGCCGATACCGCGGTCCTGGGCTCGATTCTCGAAGAGACCTACCCCTGGAGCCGTCTGCGCGAGCCCGCCAACATCCTGATCTTCCCCGAGCTGCAATCGGCGAATATCGCCTACAAGCTACTCTGGCGCCTCGCCGATGCCGAAGCCATCGGCCCGATCCTCCTGGGCATGGGCAAACCCGTGCACGTGCTGCAGCGTGGCGTCGAGGTCACGGATATCGTCAACATGGCGGCCATTTGTGTGGTCGACGCCCAGGAGCGGTAGATTTTCGAGGCGATTCCGGTGGGTTCGACCCGGGCAGGGTGCCGGGTTGTCCCTTTTTACGTCGAGAATTCGTTGGTATCTATGGACCGAAACAACGAAGAGTCTTCGGCAAACACCGGACCCGGCCGCGGCATATACTGGTATACGTATGATTTGTCGCTGCCTGGTCCGCGAAGCTCCAGGTTTTCCATCGCCAGATCCCGAGATTGTTGAAACAGAATTGAAACCGATAGGAGGAGAAGTCTCATGAAGAGATCGATAGCCACTGCCCTTTGCCTGGCGCTGCTCGCGGTCGTCCTGGCGGCGCCCACCGAAGCTGCCAGCGAAAAGCCGCGGATCGCGGTGCTCGAGTTCAAGAACAAGGCCGACAACCAGTGGTGGGGCCGCGGCGGAGCCTCGGCTGCCCAGGACGTCTTCGTGACCGAGCTGGTAAAGAGCGGAAAGTTTCGCGTGATCGACCGTGAGCAGCTCCAGGCGCTGATGCGGGAGAAGAACCTCTCCCTTTCCGGCGACATCGACCCTGCCACCGCGATCAGAGCCGGCAAGCTGCTCGGCGTGCAGTACTTCCTCACCGGCGCGGTGACCGAATACGGCAACACCTCCAAGGGCGGCGGCGCCCTCGGCATCTCCGTGAAGCGGAACACTTTCGTGGCGGCCATGAATGCCCGGATCATCGACACCGAGACCGGTGAGATCCTCTGGGCCGACGAGGCGCGGGGCCAGAAGAAGAGCTCCAAGATTCGGGTTCTGGGCACCAGCGGCGGAACCGACGACGAGCGCAACTTCGACAAGGTCATGAAGCCGGTGATCGGCGAGCTCGTGGCAAGCATCAAGGCCGCCGACCTCTGATTCCTCCTCGTCTCCGCAACTCCTCGAAACCCGGCGATTCGCCGGGTTTCTTGTTTTCGGGGAGGGCCAGGTGTCACCTTCGGGGTGGCTCGAGCGTGGAGTGAGCAGGAATCCACTCGACCACGGAGGAATCATGCAAACACCACATCCCCATCGAGCCCAGGCCTTCGTCGTCGGTGGTGGCCTTGCAGGGCTGACCGCCGCCACCTACCTGGCCCGAGCCGGCCTCGAGGTCACCGTCTTCGATCGTTCCCCGCGCTCCGGAGGGCGCGCGATCAGCGAGCTGCTCAATGGCTTTTGTTTCAACCTCGGGCCCCACGCCCTGTACCGCGGCGGCGAGGCCGATCGTGTGCTCTCGGAGCTGGGTATCGAGGTGGCGGGCAATCCGCCACCGGGACAGGGGCTCTGGGCCATCCACGAGGGACGTCGGTATCGGTTGCCGTCGGGCCCGGCCTCCCTGCTGGCGTCTCGCCTGCTCGATGGGCGGGCCAAGCTCGAGGTCTCGAGGTTTCTCATGCGCCTACCCCGTCTGCAGACCGAGACCGCACGGGAGCGGAGCTGGGGAGACTGGTGCGAGGAGCACATGCGCTCTCGCGTCGGCCGTGCCTTGCTTCACGGCCTGGTGCGCCTCTCGACCTACGCTCATCCGCCGGAGCAGCTCGACGCAGCTGCCGCGCTGGGTCAGCTGCAGCTCGCCCTCGGTACTGGCGTGCGGTACCTGCACGGCGGCTGGCAGACGCTGGTCGATCAGCTGGCGGAAACAGCGCGAGAGGCCGGCGTCCGGGTCGAGACTCGAAAACGGGTCGTCGCCGTGCGTACCGGGCCGGAGCGGCGCGGGGTCGAGCTGGCCGACGGGACCTTCCACCACGGCTCGCTCCTGGTGCTGGCGATCGATCCGGAAGGTGCCCTGGCCCTTCTCGGGGGCGAGCTCTTCCCCGAGCTGGCCGACTTCGCCCGCCGCGCCGCGCCGATCCAGGCGGCCTGTCTCGACCTGGGGTTGCGCCGCCTGCCGCGTCGAGACCGACTCTTCGCCCTCGGGCTCGATCGACCTCTCTATTTCTCGGTCCACTCCGCTTCGGCCCGCCTGGCGCCCGAGGGAGGCGCGGTGGTGCATCTCATGAGGAATCTCGCTCCCGGCGACGGGCGCTCCCGGCAGGAGCTGCGCCAGGAGCTCGAAACGCTGGCCGATTCTCTCCAGCCCGGTTGGCGAACCGAGGAGGTCGAGAGTCGTTTCATGCCTCGTATGCGGGTGGCCCACTGGCTCTCGGCGTCCGGCGAGAGCAGGTCGAGGGGAGTCCTGGGGCCCGGCCTCGGCGTGGCCGGGGACTGGGTCGAGTCCAGCGGCCAGCTGGCCGACGCCGCTCTCGGCAGCGCGCGGTCCACCGCCCTGGAGCTCCTTGCCCAGCTGCCCGCTTCCGTGGCAGTGTGAGAAGCATGCCTGTACCTGCCGATATCCAGCAGACATACCTGCGGGAGAAGGACTACCTCTGGGGCTATTGCTATCGCCTGGTGGGCGACGCCGGTGAGGCCGAAGACCTGGTGCAGGAGACCTTCGTGCGCGCCATGGAGCGGCCGCCGCGAGACCTCGATCGTCCGTGGCGTCCGTGGCTGGTGCGGGTGGCCTCGAACCTGGGCAAAGATCTCCTGCGTCGCCGCCAGCGCAGGAAATATATCGGGCCCTGGCTGCCGACCCCGGTGGAGACCTCGGAAGCCGCTCTCGAAGCCCAGCTCCCGGCCGCCGAGCATGCCGGTAGCCGCTACGAACGCACCGAGAGCATCACCCTCGCCTTCCTCGTCGCCCTCGAGGCCCTCACCCCGCAGCGACGAGCCGTCCTGCTCCTGCGCGACGTCTACGACTACTCTACCCGCGAAACCGCCGAGGTGCTCGGCATCTCCACCGCCAGCGTCAAGACGACCCTGCTGCGGGCCCGTCGCGACCTCACGACCTACGACCAGAGCCGCCGCCTTCCCGGTCCGAAGGCCGTGGAGCAGGCACACACGGCCCTTCTGCGGCTGGTGGAATACACGGCCACGGGTGACGCCAAGGGCATCGAGACCCTGCTCTCCGAAAGTGTCCGCGCCCTGAGCGACGGCAACGGCAAGTACCATGCCGCCAAGGTACCCGTGCTCGGCCGCGAACGGGTGGCGCTGCTCTACAGCCGGATCGCTCCCGAAGCCGACGAAGGTGTCCGCGGCGACATGCTCCGGCTCAACGGTCTCCCCGCCATCGTCGCCGAACGCCCCGACGCCCCCCACGGTCTCGCCGAGCGCTTCGTCCTCGCCCTGGACCTCGACGCCGAGGGCAGGATCCGCAACCTCTACACGGTTCTGGCCCCCGAGAAGCTGCGGGAAATCGGCTTCTTCGGGCGGTAGCTCTTACCCCATCGATTCGCGGCTGAATCCTGACCGAGGTATGATCCTCGAAGCACCTCATGGATTCCGCCAACCGACAGAGCCGCCGAGCGACCAACCCCGACGACGCCTACTGGGCGTTCGATCCGTTTGCGGTCGTCAAGCCGGGAGATCCCTGGTACGAGGATCTCTCGTGGCACTTGGCCGATCGACGCTACGGGCTCGGTGCACGGCTCTCGAAGCACCTCCGCCCGGCTCCCAATGCACCGGAGTTCGTCCAGGTCGCCATTCTCGGGCAGAGCGGTGTCGGCAAGACGACCCAGGTCCGCGGAGCGATCGGCAAGATGCCGGCGGCGGAAGTCTTCCCGGTGATGATCGATGCCCAGACCGAGCTCGATCCCAGCGATCTCGACTTCGCCGACATCCTCTTCACGCTGTCCCGCTCGGTGCTGGTAGAGCTCGGGGAAGAGGGAATCGATGTGCCGGAAGATGCGGCGAAGCTGCTCGAGCAGTATTTCGCCGACGAGGCCTACATCGAGACCTCGGCTCACAGAACGAAGGCCGAGCTCGAATCCTCGGCCGAGGCTTGGAGCGGAGTACCCTTCGTGGGCAAACTGCTGGCGCGGTTCAAGGCGAGCATGAAGGCGGAAAGCGACTACCGCCGGGAAGTACGCAGGGCGGTACAGCGTGATCCCAGGGAGCTCATTCGCCGGGTCAACTACCTGCTCGACACGGCCACCCGGGCCGTTCGCAAGCGACGCGGCGAAACATGCCGTCTTTTGCTGGTGGTCGACAACCTGGAAAAGTTCGCGAAACGCGAGATCGTCGAGCGAGCGATGATCAGCCGTGCGGGCGAGCTGCGGGATCTGCGCTGCCACCTGGTGACCTTCCTCCATCCGGCCGATGAATACGCGCCTCGAACCGTGATGGCCAGCGCGGCCTTCCAGAAGGTCATCTCTGTGCCGGCGTTGCCGATTCGCAAATCGAAGGATTCGATCGACCGGGTCGATCCGGCCTGTGTGGCGGCGGTGCGCGCTCTGCTCGACCGCCGGGTCGATGTGGATGCCATCTTCGAAGACGGAAACGCGGCGGTCACCGCTCTGCTCCGCCACTCGGGCGGTCATCTCCGGGACGTGCTCGCCATCGCCCGGGAGGCCTGTGAGCTCTTCACCGGACCCCAGATCGGGCTGGAGCAGATCGAAGGTGCGGTCCAACGGTTGAGCCGGCTGCATACCGCGAAGATCCGGCCGGGCGACTGGCAGCGCCTGCGCAAGATCGCCGAGACGAAGCTGATCTCGAACGAAGAGACCGACCGCTACCTGATGCTGCACTCGCTGGTGCTCGAATACAACGGCATCTCCTGGTGGGACGTCCACCCGTACGTCCGGCACGATCGCCGTTTCTCCGAAGACTCTTCCAGCTGACCCCGGCCATGGTCGCCGAACCGACCCCCACACGCAGCGAGTACGAACGGCTGCTGCGTTTCCTCGTGGCGCCGGGGAAGCCCTTCGGCATCCTGGCGGCCTGCGTCAACGATTCGCGGCGGGCCGCAGAGCTGCGCGCGGCGGCGACCAAGGATGCGGGCCGGGCTGGCGTCGCGGTGACCGAAATCGACGTCAGGGCTCTCGAGCCGGACGCCGAGATTCTCGACGCCCTCTCCAGTGCTCTGCGAGAATCTCCGGCTCCGGTCCTCTTCGTCCTGAGTGCCGACGCCCTCGCTCCTCTTTCGGGTAAAGACCATCACGCGCGAGCGTTGAGCTTCGCGCGTGACCGGCTCCCCGACCTCCTGCAGGCCCGGATCGTGTTGTGGATGTCGACCGAGGGGCGCACCCGGCTGGCGCGATCAGCGCCCGATCTCTCCAACATCATCCTGTCGACTCTTCTCTTCCCCACGACCTTCGAAACGACACCTCGCCCGATGCTTCACAGACTGGGTGAAGAGTCGGGCTGGCACACTCGAAGCCGCCAGGATTCGGGGCCGCAGGCCCAGGCAGAAAGAGGGCTATTGGCGCGAGTGCTCGAAGACCCCGAAGCCTCGGTGGAAGCGCGAATCGACGCGGGCCTGCGCATTGCCGAGATCAATGCCGGCCGTGGAGAGTTCTCGGATGCGATGAAACAGGCCGAGCGAGCGGTTGAGATCGCCCGAGCCAACGAAAAGGCCCAGGCGGTGATTTCCGGACACTCCCTGCTCGCGAGCATTGCCTTCCGTACGGGTCGAACCTCCGAAGCGCTTCGCTTTCGACAAGTAGCCCACCGAGAAATCAAGAGCCTCGTGGCTATCGACCCCCGCTCCGCTCCGCTTCAGCGCCAGCTCGGCCAGTCCCACGTCGAGCTGGGAGATCTGTACAGCGCCCTGGGAGAAGGAGACCGTGCTCGGGAATCGTACGAGTCGTCTCTTTCGATCCGGGAGCGCTTGGCGAGCTTGGAGC
>CAZMEL010000312.1:0-9226 GCA_964565225.1 uncultured Thermoanaerobaculia bacterium
GCTTGTAGATCACCGGATCCGGCGTCTCCTCGACGAACTCGGTCGAGGCGGCGCGGGTGATGCCGCAGACGTTGCGGGCGTACTCCACCACCATGAGCTGCATGCCCCAGCAGATGCCGAAACACGGGACCCGTTGCTCGCGGGCGTACCGGATGGCCAACATCTTGCCCTCGTTGCCCCGCACGCCGAAACCGATCGGCACCACGATGCCGTCGACCTCGAAGACTTCCCGGGGCCAGTTGCCCCCTTCGATCTCCTCGGCGCTGATGTAGACGAGCTCGACCTTGGCCTCGTTGGCAATTCCGCCGTGCATCAAGGCCTCGTTGAGACTCTTGTAGGCGTCGGGCAGGTCGACGTATTTCCCGACGATACCGATCCGCGTATGGCGTTTCGGGTTCTTGCACTTGTTGACCAGCGCCTCCCACTTGCTCATGTCGCGGTCGTAGTGGGGGAGGTTCAACAGGTCGAGGAGCTTTTCGTCGAGCCCTTCGCGGCAGAACTGCACCGGCACCTCGTAGATGGTCTCGACATCGCGTGCCGCGATCACCTGGTCGGGGTGGACATTGCAGAAGAGGCCGATCTTGCGCCGCAGGTCGTCGGGAAGAGGGCGGTCGACCCGGCAGAGCAGGATGTCGGGGGAGATGCCGATGGCCCGCAGCTCGCGCACCGAGTGTTGGGTGGGTTTGGTCTTCAGCTCGTCGGCGGCGTTGATGTAGGGCACCAGGGTGAGGTGGATGTCGAGCGCGTTGTAGCGCCCGAGCTCCTGGCGGAACTGGCGGATCGCCTCGAGGAAGGGGAGGGACTCGATATCGCCCACCGTGCCGCCGATTTCCACGATCACCACGTCGTGGCCATCGGCGAGGCGGCGCATGCCTTCTTTGATCTCGTCGGTGACATGGGGAATCACCTGCACGGTCTTGCCGAGATAGTCGCCGCGACGTTCCTTGTTGATCACCGATTCGTAGATCTTGCCGGTGGTCAGGTTGTGCCGCTTGCTGGTGACGGTGTGGGTGAACCGCTCGTAGTGCCCCAGGTCGAGATCGGTCTCGGCGCCGTCGTCGGTGACGAAGACCTCGCCATGTTGATAGGGCGACATGGTACCGGGGTCCACGTTGACGTAGGGATCGAGCTTCATCAGGGTCACCGAGAAGCCTCGGGACTCGAGGATCAACCCCACCGAGGCGGCGGCGACCCCTTTTCCCAACGAGGACACCACGCCACCGGTGACGAAGATGTATTTGGTCGTCATGCATCTGCTCCTTGATTCTGGGCGAGTCGAGCCCGAGCGTGGGCGAGATCTTCGGGGGTGTCGATCCCCGGCTCGGAGCTCGCGGATTCCAAAACACGAATCGATATGCCGTTTTCGAGGGCTCGAAGCTGCTCCAACCCCTCGCAACGTTCGAGAGGGGTCGGCTCGAGAGCCGCGAGTCGCAGCAGAGCCTCTCGCTGGTAGCCGTAGATTCCGATGTGCTTGTAGCGCGGTGCAGCCCCCACGAAACGCGGATGCGGGATGGTGGCACGGCTGAAATAGAGAGCGTAGCCCTGGCGGTCGAGCACGGCTTTGACGGTATTGGGGTCGCCCATCTCGGCGTCGGTAGCGGGGGAGGCGAGGGTCACTACGGGGTCGCCTGGATGGGCTGCGAGGTGCTCGGCCACCCGGCCGATCGCCCGCGGATCGATCATGGGCTCGTCGCCCTGGATGTTCACCACCGCCTGCGCCGGCCAGTCGCGGGCGGCAAAGGCGATGCGGTCGGTGCCGCTGGCGCAGTCTTCCGGGGTCATCTGCACCTCGCCGCCAAATCCACGCACCGCTTCGAAGATCCTCTCGTCGTCGGTGAGCACCACGACTCGGTGCAGCCCGGGCGCCGCGGCCGCTCGCCGGTAGACATGCTCGATCATGGGGCGGCCGGCGATGTCCAGCAGCGGTTTTCCCGGGAGCCGGGAAGAGGCGTACCGGGCCGGAATGGCGCCGAAGATCACGTCGGAAGACATGGTGAGAAGAGATAGATCGGGCGTACAGGGGGCCAGGTCGGAGAAGACATCGAATGGAAGGCGAGCACGTCTAAATCTAACGCCGAGATCCGGGGCCGTCAACGCCGGAAGAGATTCTCTTGGAGGGGTTTCGCCGGAGTGGTAGATTCTCGCGGTGCGTACGTTGCGGCAGAACCTCGCCTCCCGGATCGCCCTCGGCCCTGCAGGAATTTTCGCCACGGCGGCCCTGGTCTCGGTTCTGGCGATCGGCGTCGAGCGCGGATTCGGGATCTGGTGGGCCTCGCGTCCTCCGGCCCACGGAGCCTGCTGGATCTGGACGTCCGGGCCGACGGACTTCCAGGAACCGATCGGATTCTACCTGGTGCGCGAGCTCGAGCTCGAGAAGGCGCCGCCGGCATGGATCTCGATCACCGCCGACGAGAGCTACTCGCTGAGTCTGAACGGTCGGCACGTGGGTGCCAATCGGTATTCCGAAGACGGCCAGGTCGACCGGTACGAGGTGACCGATCTCCTGCGGGTGGGCCGCAATCGAATCGTGGTGGAGGTGCGCAGCAGCCGGGGGATCGGCGGCATGCTGGCGAGCCTGGTGGTGGAAGAGACCGATGGCTCGCGTCGGCCCCTGGTGGTGAGCGATGCCGACTGGAGAGTCTTTCACCGCTTCGAGCGTGCCTGGTATCGAGCCGAGACCCTGAGCGGTGGAGAAGCCCCGCGGGTCTGGGAGCGTCCTCCCACGGGCCGCTGGCGCCTGCGCGAAGCGGCGGTGGATCGTCCGCCCCCCTTTCGCCTCGGGGAGAGAGCCCATCGGCTCGGCCCCGTCCGGGTCCGGCACCGCCAGCTCGATCGTTGGATCCCCCTCTCCCAAGGGCCCCGGCAGAGGTTCCCGCGGGTCGGCGACCAGGTTCTGCTGGACTGGGGCCAGCCGGTGGAGGGTTTTCTCTACCTCGATCTGCCCTCCGACGAAAATCCGCCGGCCCTCCTGTATTTCGGGCTCGAGCCTCCCGACCCGACCGAGGTCCCGCCCGACGAGGTCATGATCTTCATTCCCGGACAGAGCCAGTGGCGAGATCTCCATCCCCGGCGCTTCCGCTACGCTCTGCTGGTCGGTGTGCGGCCGGAGAAGAAGGTCGAGGTGCGGCTGCTCGGTTCCCGGCTGGCACAGATCCTGGGGCTGCCACCGTCCTCCGGCACCGGAGTCTTCGGGATCACCCCCCCCGACCTGCACTCGGCCGCGGAAGAGCTGGTCTGGGACCGCCTTCGAGGTCGGGCACCGGTTTCCTGAGCCGCAAAGAGCTCGCTCTGATCCATATCTGAATTTGTGCTTATTTCTATTTTGCGATCAATCGGGTAGGCTACTGCCATCCTTTGACTCTTGTTCTCCCGTGGGCATCCCTCTCTCGAGGAGGCTGCAACGAAGAGGAATCGAAGTATGGCTCGTACGACCACCGCCCGTGTCCGGATCTCTTTCGAACCTTGCCCGGCGGCCTCTCTGGAGGCTCTGGCCGAAGAGCTGGAGAATCGCTGGTGCTCGGGAAGAAACGTCCGTGCGCTGGCGGGGTATCTCTTCGAGCTCGATCCCGTGGCCTGGGCCCACGGTATCCGGGTGATGCAGGAGGCCTCGGCCATCGGCAGCTCCCTCGGGTTCGGCCGGTCGAGCCTGGAGACGTTGGAGATCGCGGCGTTGCTGCACGACGTGGGCAAGCTGGCCCTGGCTCCCGAGGTCGTCGACAAGGCGGGCCCCTTGAGTCGGGAGGAGCGGCGCCTGGTACGAGAGCACCCGACGATCGGAGCGCGTCTGCTGGGGCGGGTCGGTGGCCTCGAGGAAGCGTCGGTGGCGGTGCTCTACCACCACGAGCGATTCGATGGCACCGGCTACCCCACGGGTTTGCGGGGAGAGGTGATTCCGCTGCCGGCACGTGTCATCGCCGTGGCGGACTCCCTCGACGCCATGCTCTCCGACCGTCCCTACCGCCGCCGGCTCTCCCTGCACCAGGCGGCCGCCGAGCTGCGAGAGAACGCCGGAGGCCAGTTCGACCCGACGGTGGTCGACCTTTGCCTGGAACGCTGGGCACCTCCGCGCCCCAAGCTCGGGCCGAACGGCCGAAAGCCGTTGCATCGCCGGCCCGAGACCCGCGGACCCGCCGCTACCGGTCCCCTGCGTCTGCCCGAAAATTTCGCCGTCTGAATCGCGGCCCGGGAGCCACTCCCGACCGGTGCCAGCCTTTTTCATTTCCGGTCACGAGCCGCCGGGCCCCAGCCCGTGAGGGACAGTCCAGCCGCTCCCGACCGGTGCCGCTCCCGACCGGTGCCAGCCTTTTTTCGTTTCCGGTCACGAGCCGCTCCCGACCGGTGCCAGCCTTTTTTCATTTCCGCTTTTTTTATTTCCGGTCACGAGCCGCCGGGCCCAGCTTGTGAGGGGACAGCCAGGTGCTCAGAAGAGCGAGAGCTGCTCGCCGCCGGGTTCCTCTTCGGGGGCTTCGGGCTCGTTCGGTTCGGCTGCGGGAATCACGGTTCGCCGGGGCACCGGTGGAGGCTCGGGAGGGGGTGGCGGCGCGAGGGCTTCGGCGAGCCCCGAATCGCGCTGGCTGCGACGGCTGATGGCGGCTGCCAGAACCTCGGGAGTGGTGAAGAGAGAGACGCGCTTCCGGGCCCGGGTGATGCCGGTGTAGAGGAGCTCGCGGGAGAGCACCGGGACGTCTCGATCTCCGAGCACCAGCACCACGTGGTCGATTTCCGAGCCCTGGCTCTTGTGCACGGTGATCGCCCAGGCGGTGTCGTGGGGTGGCAGCTTGGCGAGCGGGAAGCGGCGGAGGCCGTCGCCAGGATGGAGCCCGGGGAAGAAGGCGTAGAGGCGGTTCTCCTCCGGCCAGCAGACCCCGAGGTCACCATTGAACAGGCGCACCTGATAGTCGTTGTGGGTGACCAGAATCGGCCGGCCGGGGTACCACTCGTTCTCGCCGGGGCGGCCGAAGCTTCGAGAGAGCGGGGAGCCCGAAGCCGTGTTCTCCATCGGGTGAGAGGCGAGGAAAGCCTCGACCTGTTGATTCAGGGCTTCGATGCCCCAGGGGCCTCTGCGGACCGGCGCCAGCAGGCGGAAACCTCCTAGCCGAGCAAGAGCCTCTGCCGGCTCGGCAGATTGCCGGTACTCCTCGAGAGGTGCGAGAAGGGGCTGCAGGATGTGCTCTGGGCGTTCCGGCGGAGGTGAGCTGGAGATGTCGGACTGCGCCGGGTCGGCGAGAGCCTCGAGGGCTCCCTCGAGGCTCTGCTCCCGCACGGCGGTGGCCAGGCGACCGATGCCCGGCTGATGTCGAAAGCGGAAGTTGACCTGCAGCTCGGCCCCGAGGTCGACAAGGCCATGGGGCTCGGGATCGTCCGAAGGAGGCATCGGGCGGCCAGCGAGGTGATGATACGTGTGTCGCCAGGCAGTGGAAAAGCCGCCGGCAGCGGCGCAGAGATCGCCGAAGACGAAGCCGGTCTCGACGCTGGCGAGCTGGTTGCGGTCCCCCAGGAGCAGGAGCTGGCAAGCCGGAGGCATGGCCGCGACCAGGCAATCCATCATCAGGAGATCGACCATCGACGCTTCGTCGACCACCAGAAAGTCGCAGCTCAGGGGGCGACCGGGGCCATGTCGAAAGTTGCCGCGAAACGGCTGGTACCCGAGCAGCCGGTGCAGGGTCGAAGCCTGGAGCGCGAGAGCCGAGGAGAGGTTGTCGGGCAGGTCGAGCCCCACCACCTGCTCGGCGATCGACTCCCCGAGTCGGGCGGCGGCTTTTCCGGTGGGTGCGGCGAGGGCCACTCGTAGATCCGGATTCTCGAGCAGGGCGAGCGTGAGGATTCGGCTCACGGTGGTGGTCTTGCCGGTGCCCGGGCCGCCGCTCACGAGCGCCACCGGGCGGGTCAGGGCCAGGGCGGCAGCGACCGCCTGCCAGTCGACGCCGGGATCGTCCGGTGGTGGGAACAGGCGGCGGAACGATGGCCCCAGGGCTTCCAGATCGATCTCCGGAGCCGGACGAAGCAGCCTCTTCTCGAGGTTTTTCACGAGTCTCTGCTCGGCCCGGAAATAGCGGTAGAGGTAGAGCCGGTCTCCCCGCAGGACCATCGGTGTCGGGTGCCGTCCGTCACCCACGAGGGGGCTGCTCGCCAGGCGCCGTTTCCAGGTCCCCAGGTCGGGGAAGCGGGGAGGGGACTCGTCGCCGGTGCCGGTCGTCGGCAGGAGCTCGTCGGCCCAGGACGGGAGAAACAGACAGGAATGCCCACGGCCCTGCTGCCGGCTGAGGAATGCGGCGGTCAGCACCACCAGATCGTCGGCGCGCTGGTCTTCGGCGGCGTACCGGCGGCGCAGCAGCCGCGCGAGCTGGTGATCGATGGCGCCGAGATCGAGCGATTCCGCCAGGGGCCAGAACGAGCTCATTTCTCGACCTCTGGAGATTCCCGGCGCTCGACGAGCTCGCCCAGGGCGTCGATCAGCTCGAAGGGGGGGCGATCGACATACCAGCCCGTCGCCGGGTCCCGGGACCCATGAGGATCCGGTGCGAGGCCGCGGAGGAAGACGTAGAAGACCCCTCCGAAGTCGCGGTCGTAGCGGTAGTCGGCCAGGCGCTGGGTGAGGAAGAGGTGCAGTGCGAGGAGATAGAGGTGGTACTGCAAGATGTAGTGATGGTGCTGCATCGCCCCCCAGAGGGCATCCGGGCCGTAGTCGAGCGGCCGATTGCCGAGATGGTTGGATTTCCAGTCGGTCAGGTACCAGCGTCCGTCGTGTTGGAACACCAGGTCGACGAAGCCGGTGAGGAAGCCGCGGACGGTTTCGCTCTCGAGAGCCTCCAGGCGCGGCGCGTACTCCCGTGCGATCCGACCCTCGCCGAAGGTGGTGAAGATTTGCGAGAGCTGGCGCGGGGCGAAGTCGCGCAGGGGAGCGTGGAACCCCCACTCGATCAGCTGGTGGTCGCGAGGGACCTGGCCGAGGGAGAAGTCCACCCCGGGCAGGGGAGCACGGGCCAGGACGCCCAGCATTTCCATCACGGCTCGTGGTGGATCGAGATCGGCCGGGGAGGGGTCGTCGTAGCGCTGGTGAGCGGCGGGTTCCAGCAGACTGTGTTGGCGCAGAACTTCCTGCACGAGCTCCTGGTTCTTCTTCGTGTCGGGGGCCGAGAGGTCGCAGCGCTCGAGCACGAGGTGGAGGCAGGTTCCGGCTCGGGTTCCCTGGGCGAAGGCGAAGAGGCCGCGGGGTGGTTGCGTCGAAGCCTTGGGCACGGAGCCGGGAAGCGCGGGGTCGGCATGGTCGGGAAGCTCCCGAGCCGCCAGGTCGATGGCGGAGTCCGCGGCTTGGAGGTCTTCTCCCTCGGCCGGAAGCGGAAGAGGAGCGGCATTCGGATCGTGGCGTGCGAGACTGGAGAAGCTCACCATACGCCAGGGTCGGAGGCGTGGAACCGCTGCGACCGGAAAGCGGCGGCAAGCCCAGGGGCCGATGCTGTCCTCGGTTGCATCGGCCATCGGCAGACCGAGCTCTTCCTCGAGTCTCTCCACGGACATGGTTTCGGGGTTGCCGTCGACCAGCTGTTGCAGCGCGGTTTCCCAGCTTCCCCAGCTCTTGCCGGCTTCGGCCAGGGCTCGGGAGACCCAGGCGTCGGCGCTCTCGGGAAAGGGCTGTGGCTCGATCCGCGACGCCCCGGCCAGTAGGTAGGCGAGAGCCGAGGCCGAGGCGGTGCCCTTCTGGCCGATCTGTCCCCAAGCGGCATAACAGCGGTAGCGGGCCCGGGTCAGCGCCACATAGGCCAGCCGCAGATCCTCGGCCAGGCGCTCGGCCTCGGCCACGGCGCGGTGGGATTCGAGCTTCTCGGAACCGTAGTCGAGAACCATCTGCCGGTGATCGAGATGCGCCAGGACCGGGGGTTTCTTCACCGGTCTCGCCTCGAAGAGGAAGGGGCAGAAGACGATCTCGTACTCCAGGCCCTTGCTCTTGTGAATGGTGGAGATCTGCACCGCCCGGGCGTCGCTCTCCAGCCGCAGCTCGGCACTCTCGCTGCGCCGGTCGCGCCGCTGGCGCTCGCGGTCGAGCCAGTCGAGGAGGGCGGCGGGAGAGAGGTGGCGCTCGATGCTCGCCTGGTGGAGAAGCTCCGCCGCATGCAGAAGGTTGGTGAGCCGGCGTTCGCCCTGGGGGGTCGAGAGCACTCGCGCCCGGAGGCTCTGCTCGCGGACCAACCCCTCCATCATCGCCATGAAGCCTCGCCGGATCCAACGCTCCCGGTGGCGGGTGAAACGTTCGACCCGGTCCTGCCAGGCATCGTCGTCGCTTTCGAGGGCCTGGAGCGCTTCGGCGTCGTCTCCCCACAAGAGGGTGGCACTTGCAGCACGGATGCGTCCGGCACGGTCGGGCTCGACGATCGCCCACAGGATCTGCCGCAGCTCGGCCATCTCGAAGCTCTGGAAGACGTCGCCGGCGCGGCTGATGACCGCCGGGACCCCGGCTTCGACGAGGGCGTTCTGGAGATCTTGGGCCTGCTCGTTGGTCCGTACCAGGATGGCCAGGTCGCCCGGCACGAGGGGGCGGTCGCCGAGCTCGATGCCCTGCTCCAAGAGGCGGATGATCTCGGTGGTCACCGCTCCCTGGATCATCTCCGAGGCCCGCTCCTTGGAGATACCGCGATTCCCCGTTCCGGGAATCCACCACCAGCGCAGGGCGGCGCCGTCGTCACCGCGGAGGGGATGGCGATCGGCGTGCCCGGTGGCCACGACCTGGGCAAAGGGGATCTCGTCGAAGACGAAGGGACGAGAAGGGTGTCCGAAGAGCGCACCCACGGCCTCGACCATGGGTCGGGTGCTGCGCCAGTTGCGGTCGAGCGTCAAGGCCCGCCGGGCCTCGGTCTTGGCGGCCATGTAGGCGAAGACGTCGGCTCCTCGGAAGCGGTAGATGGCCTGCTTGGGATCGCCGATCAGGAACAGGGGATGGTGGCGGAAGAGGCGAGAGAAGACCTGGTATTGCACCAGATCGGTGTCCTGGAACTCGTCGATCAGAACGGCCTGGTACTGCTGGCCGACGATCCTGGCCAGGTGTTTTCCCTTCTTGGGGTGCTGCAATGTCTCGTGCAGGCGACGGAGGAGGTCGTCGAACGTCAGGGCTCCGAGGCGGTCCTTTTCCCGCCGATAGCGGGCCTCGACGTCGCGGAGAAAGGTCGATCGCAGGGAATGGCCGAAGGTGTCGACGGCCCGGCTCAGTCCTTCACAGGCTGCGAGGATCGGC
>CAZMEL010000313.1:0-9189 GCA_964565225.1 uncultured Thermoanaerobaculia bacterium
AGGCCGAGATGCAGGAGTGTGTACTCGCCGTGGGTCTCGATCGGCCCCGGAGCCCGCGAGGCGGAGGTCCCGAGGATCTCGTCGATCGTGGTCTGCCCGTCCCGCCTGATGATCCGGTCGTCGTCGCCGTCGGTTTCGAACCAGTCCGCGGCGACCGAGAAATCCCAGGAACCGAGCCGACCGCCGTGCTGGAGCCAGACGTTGCGGGTGCCGAAGGATCCCGCCAGGACCCCGACCTCGGTGCCGCCGATCTCCTCGCCGGTCTTGGTGATCACGTTGACCACGCCGGCAAAGGCATCGGCCCCGTAGACCGCGGAGCCCGGCCCGCGGATCAGCTCGATCCGGGCGATGTGGTGCACCGGCAGACGCAGGTTGAAGATCTGCCCGCTGCCGAACGCCTGGGTGATGGGGACTCCGTCGAGGAGGAAGAGGATCCGTGAGCCGTTCTCCGAATGGATCCCGCGCAGGGAGTGGATCGGATCGAAACGGCGAATCGGCGAGGGAACGAGGTGTAAGCCGGGCACCGTCTCGAGCACCTGGTCGAGGTCCGTGGCGCCCATCGCGGCGATCTCATCGGCGGTGATGACCGTGGCCACCGCCGGAGCTTCGGAGATCGGCACGGAGATTCCGGTGGCGATCTCCACCTGGGCGAGCTCTGCCAGGTCCATCTCCGCGATCTCCTGCAGATCCTGACCTGCCGCAATCTGCTCCCAGGCAAAGAGCCACGCCAATACCCCGAGGGTGGCACCGACACTCCGCAATCCGAACATTCTCTGCAGTATAGCTCACCCCCTGAAAATTGCTTGTTACAATTCGCGAGCCGCAGAGCCTATTTCCCTGCCGTAGAGCCATGGTCTCTCCCATGTCTTCGGGGATTGGGTCAAATTTCCTGCGAGAAATCTCCGGATCGCCACTTGGAGCCCTGTCGTGAGCCTCGTTCAGCCATGAGCAACGTACCGTCGATGACCCCCACCGAGCTCGGCGACCTCATTCGTCGGGTGTTTCGTCCGGGAGCGGACGACCACAACCTGATCTTTCTCGGCGACCTGCCCGATCAGCACGTCGGCGACGACGAGACCTGGCGGACGCGGCGCCGGATCACCGCCGACTGGGCCCGGACTCTCGCCGCCTCGGACCTCGGCCTGGACGTGGAGCTCTTCTTCTATCGCAACGTCCGCGCCAACAATGCCGACCTCCCGGCGACGGCGTGGCCCGTGGCCCCGGACGGACCGATTCCGTGCCACGCCGATGCTCTGCCGGCCGCGGCCGCCGTGCGCTTCGAGGAGATCTTCGAGCGAGCCTCCCTGGTGATGGCGCCGACCCTCTTCTCCACCACGGCTCCCCTCAAGCTCAGCGCCGGGCAATACGGGTTTCGCGCCGCGACGATGCCCGGTTTCCGGCCGGAGATGATCCCCGCCCTGCGCCTCGACTACGGCGTGATCGACCGCCGGGTCCGCAAGCTCGCCGCGCTGCTCGACCGTGCCTCGGGAGCCGACTTCCTCTTCACCGTCGGCGACCGCGAGCACTCGTTGCACCTCGACCTGCGGCACCGCCGCGGCCATGCGTCGGGCGGGCTCGTGACCACCCCCGGAACGGCGGGAAACCTCCCCTCGGGCGAGAGCTACATCGTGCCCTACGAAGGGGAGCGACCGGGAGATCCCAGCCGCAGCCGCGGCCGGCTGCCGGTACAGCTGGGTGACGAGGTGGTGATCTACCAGATCGAAGAAAACCGCGCGGTGAAGGTGCTCGGCGGAGGCCCTCGGGCGACCGAGGAAGCCGAGCTCCTCGAGCGTGAGCCGGCCTACGGCAACCTCGCCGAGCTCGGCCTCGGGGTTCTGGGAGATTTCGGGCTCGAGCCCATCGGCTCCATCCTGCTCGACGAAAAGCTCGGTCTGCACATCGCCTTCGGCCGCAGCGACCACTTCGGCGGCCAGGTCGGTGCCGGCGACTTCAGCCGACCGGAGGCCGTGGTCCACATCGACCGGATCTACATTCCCCAGGTGCAGCCGCGGGTCCGGGCACGGTCGGTCGACCTGTGTTTCCCCGATCGAGCCCCTCTTCCGCTGCTCCGGGGCCAGGCCTTCCAGATCGAGCTCTGAGTCGAAAGAATCGGGAAAATTCTCTTTCGGTTGAACTCCGGACGCTCCGTTTACGCTCTTGTTGTACGGGAAGTATGACCTTTTTTTCGATGCTTCCCGCGGCGTACAAGGAGCGAGCATGTCCCATGGCGATTCCTCCTCTCTCTTCGAGCTCCTGGTCGGCGCCGCGAGATCTCCCGACGATCTGCAGGGTCTGTGGCAACGCGGGTTCCGGATCATGGAGGCCTCGCTTCGGCGCCCGGGAGTCTGGCGACGACCCTGCCGTGCCCTGGGCTCGGATCCCACGGTCGACTGGCGGAGCTCACCAGCGCGAGACCTTCTCCTGGCCGAGGGTCTGCGGCAGACCGTCACACCGAGCTACGGTTTCCTCCAGGCGCTGGCGGCCGCGGGGTGCTCTCCCGATCCCTGGCTTCCGCTGCTGCTCCGCGACTTCCTCGAGCGCTGCCGCCGCTGCCACGATCCTCTCGGGGCGGTCGTCTCCCTCGGCCTCCGGCGCGCCTCGGCCGAGTCCCGAGATCCCGAATCCGCCGATCCACCGGGCGCGGATTCCTTCGCTACCTGGTGGGCGCAAGAGGGACCCGGGCTCGTGGCCGCACTGACCGGAAGTCTCTCCGCCGATCGACTCCGCTCTCGCTTGCAGGCATTGCGCTCCAAGCAGCTGCCCGAGTACGGCGACTCCGCCCGGCTACATCTCCTGGAAGACCGATTGGTCGCGGCCCTGCGTCGCGCGATCGAGACCTCGAGCCTGATCGCCGGGGCTCCGGGAGCGATGCCCGACCTCCTGCGGAGAATCGGCCCGCTTCCCGAAGCGCGAGACTGGGCTCGTGACCACCGGCTCCTCTCCTGCGTGTTGGACGCCCTGGACCACCTCGGGGTCGACGAGGTGGCCAGCGACCGTCTGCGGACTCTGTGGTTGCTCGTGCTGGTGGTCCGAGAGCGAGGGCCACAGCCCCGGCGAGAATCTCCCGACGAGACCGCCGACATCGTCGCCGGAGAGCAGACCGAGGAATCCCTCTCGGCCCTGGTCGGGATCCTGCGTCGGTTGTTGCGCGCCTGCGAGCCTTCGGAAGAGCGACCGGAGAGCGACGGCGACTCGGCCCGGCAGGCCTGCCTGCAACACCTCCTCGACACGGCACGTCGCCCTCCGGGGCACACCCATCATCGAATCCGCAGCGGCGAGCTGGTGGTTCGCCCGAGGGTTCCGGAGTCTTCCCCGTTCCTCTGGCTCTGCATCGAGATCCACGGCTCTCGGGGAGAGGTGGAGCTCCTTCCGACCGGCCCCCTCGCCCTCGGCGGTCTGCCCCAGCTCTCCGTTTCCACCCCCCTCGGCCCGCTGACGATCCACTGCTCTTTCCCGGTCCGGTCTTCCCTCTCCGAGATCCGCGGAGTGCCCGGCAACCCCTCCCTGCCACCGGAAGAGGTCCGGCGGGCCCGCGATCTGCGGCAGCCGAGCCTCGGGCCCGAGCCCCCTCGCGACCTCGCCGCTACCTGGAGCGAAGATCAGGTGGAGCACTGGCACTGGCTCCACCGGGCCACCACGATCTCGGAGGCCGGCCAGGAGCCCTCCCCGGGCCCTCCGCCCGGCCCCGGGCGCCGCGGCGAGGGCTGTCTCTCCCGTCTCGTCTCCTTCTTCGCCCCGACCGGTTGAAGGGCCGACCTCGCCGCGGCCCGCGGCGTCGTTGCACAAAACCTGCGAGAATGGGCTCTCGACGAGCCCTCTCGAAAGCCAGCCTGCCGGCGCCCCGGCCATCCCTTCGCTCGGGGAAGCCGCAGTATTGCGAAGGCTCTGCTGGTTGCACCCGAACCTGGCAAGGAGATTCGACATGGACAAGACGATTGCATCGAGCTGGCAGGAATCATTGACCCAGACCTATCGAGAGCTCATCAGCCAGCTCGTGGCGAATGCTCCGCAAGTCGTAGCAGCCATCGCGCTGCTGCTCCTCGGGTTGATGGTGTCTCATCTGCTGCGCGTCGCCAGCCGGAGGCTGATCAGCAGCCTCGACGTTCTCTTCCATCGTGCCGCCAGAGTCGATGGCACACGGCAGGAGAAGATCAAGGTCTCCTACGCCGTTTTCATCAGCAGAATCGTCTTCTGGACAACCATGGTCTTCTTCGTTGCCGCGACCGCCCATATGCTCGGCTGGCAGCTGTTCTCCAGCTGGATGAACAGTGTCATCTCCTACCTGCCCAACTTGATCACCGGCGTGCTGATCATCCTCACCGGATTCCTCCTGGGCAATGGGGCGAGAGCAGGGATCACGAGCGCAGCCCATACCGCGGGTGTGGAGCGGGGCGAAGTGTTGGCGAGACTTGCTCAGGCCGTGATCTTTCTCACCACGGTCGTCATCGGCATCGAGCAGATCGGCATCAATGTACATTTCTTGTCCGATACCATCGTCGTCGCCCTCGGAGTCCTGCTCGCAGGCAGCGCCCTGGCCTTTGGGCTCGGAGCCAAGACACTGATCGCCAACATCATCGGCGCACAATACCTCCGCAGGCATTGCCAGCTCGGCGAGAGAATGCGAATGGACGGCGTCGACGGGACGGTGGTCGAGGTCACTCAGACCTCTATCGTGCTCGAAACCGAATCCGGCCGCACCGTCATCCCGGCCAAATTCTTTCAGGAGCAGGTCATAGACTTTTCGCCCGGCAGCGAAGTGCCCACCAGGAACGAGGCCGATTCCGCCCAGCCGGGAGCACAGGAATGAGCGCTCAGAAGATCGACCTGGCGCTGGCGTTCCTGCAGTCCCGACCCGACTCGGCAGCCGCCGTCCTGGAGCAACAGCCGGCAGAGAATGTTGCAGCCTTTCTTTGCGATGTACCCGGCAGCCAGGCAGCCGCCGTTCTGAAGAGAATGCTTCCCCAATACATCGCAGCCGTTTGCCGGCAGCTCGAGCCGTCCGTTTCTGCAAGGTTCCTGTCGGAAATGGACACCGGCCTCGTTGCCGCGGTTCTGAGACGGTTCGACAGCGCCCTGAGCCGAGCAGTCCTCGAGCGATTGCCCGAGAGGATCAAGATGGCCTGTAGACTGCTCCTCCGGTATTCCGCAGACGCGGTCGGCGCGTGGATGGTGGTAGATATCATGACCCTCCCCGTCGATTGTACAGCCGCGGAGGCCTGTACGCGGCTCGCATCGGGGCAGGGCCTCCTCGATTCCGATGCGGTACATGTCGTCGATCGAGATGGAAGACTACAAGGAGTCATCGGTATCACGAGGCTGCTGAGCGCTGCCCCGGACACCGCGATCCTTTCGATCGCCACGAAGAATCCGGAAGCCTTGTCGGGACGAGCCGCTCTCCTCTCCGTGGTGGACCACCCCGTCTGGGTGCAGAAGGATACGGTCGCCGTACTCAACAGAAAACAGCAGATCGTAGGCATGCTTCGTCATGTCGACCTCCGAAGGGGCCTGGACGAGGTCTCCGGCACCAGAGCATGGCCAGGCAGCAGCGACGCGCTCGCAGGGTTCCTCGATGTCTACGGAACCAGCCTTCTGGCTCTATTCGGCGCGGCCTGGGAAGCCGGCGGCACCAGAAGACCACAAGGAGAAAATCGATGACGACAGAGGATGTAGGCACGATCGAACAGAGCAAACCGGTGGAGGCCCTGAATCATGCGTTCCTGCTGCGTTACCCCAAGGATGCGGCTCGGAAGATCGAGACCATGCTCCCCGAGGACGCCGCAACTCTTCTCGCTGGCCAGCCGACCCATGTATCCCGGCCAGTCTGGCGAAACCTCCCTCCGGGGGTGGCCGACAACATCTTGTTGCACCTTCCGGAGGAAGAAGCCACTGCCCTCTTGAGCTCCATGGATTCCGGGTCTTGCGCCGCCTTGCTGAGTCGCTTCGATGCCGGAGCTCGGGGCCGGTTCTTCGCACTCCTGGACGAAGAGGTCGTGAAAGAGCTGAAAGAGCTCATGGAATATCCGGCCGACAGCGCCGGAGCTCTCATGAGCACCGATATCACGGCATTCAGCGAGAACATGACCGTACAGGAAGCACTGACCCAGCTTCGCAATCAAAAAGTCAGGGACCTGAACCACCTGTTCCTCTTGAACGACGAGATGCATCTGAATGGCCAGGTACCGGTGCAACGCCTCGCCCTGGCAGATGGGCACGAGAAGCTCGCTTCGATCTCCATACCTCTCCAGGCGTTCGCCACCGTCCTGGATCCCAGGGACGAGGTCATGGAAACGCTGGAGAGGCTCAAGATCGATACGATGCCCGTCATCGATGGCAACGATTTTTTCGTAGGCGTCGTCCGGGGGAGGAATCTCCTCGGAGATTTGAAAGACACACTCGCCAAAGAAATGTTGACCATGGTAGGTGCGAGCAAGGACGAACGTGCACTCTCCAGCAGCTGGTTTGCGGTCAAGAAACGCCTGCCCTGGCTGCAGATCAATCTGATGACCGCATTCCTGGCTTCGGCGGTGGTCGCAATGTTCGAAAAAACGATCGCGACCTACACCGCTCTGGCCATCCTCTTGCCCATCGCTGCCGGACAGTCGGGAAATACGGGCGCACAAGCGCTGGCGGTAACCATGCGCGGTCTCACCCTGCGAGAAATTACGGTGAGGCATTGGTTCGCGGTCTTGAGAAAAGAGGCCGGCGCGGCTTTGATCAACGGCGTGGCCATTGCTGTCACCTGCGGAGCAGGTGTCTTCGTCTGGAGCCGGAGCGTCGGACTCTCTCTGATCATCGGCCTGGCCATGATTTCTTCCATGACCATAGCCGCCGTGTCCGGTGCCCTGGTGCCTCTGGTTCTCAAGAAGCTCGGCCAGGACCCCGCCTTGTCGTCGTCGATCATCTTGACGACCGTCACGGACATCGCGGGATTCTTGTCGTTCCTCGGGATCGCAACCGCACTCTCCGGCATGCTGGAGCCGGGATAGATCCGATAGGATGTCGCCTCGATCTTCAACCCCGTGGAGGACGAAATGCTCGAGCTGATCTGCACTCGGACGTGATCCACCTGTCGCAAGGCGGTCGCCTTGCTCGAAAAACACGAGATCCCCCATCGGTACCGCGACTATCGCAAAGAGCCGTTGAGCGAGGCCGAGATCCGCGACGTGCTCGCTTCGCTCGGCAGCTCGCCCCGGGACCTCCTGCGTCGGCGGGATCGCGCGGCCGCGGAGCTGACCGGCGAGGAGAGCGATGCCGAGCTGATCGCCGCCATGGCGAAACATCCGACCCTGCTGCAACGCCCCATCGGCGTGTTGGGAAATCGGGCCGCGGTCGGGCGTCCGCCGGAGAGCCTGCTGGACCTGCTCGAGGCCTGAGACACCTCTGCTCCCTCACGATGCCCGAGAATCCATCCAGCCGACATCGATGAGAGAAGGTACCCAGCGGCCAGGTCCGGGCGTTCCCGAGGCTGAGCGCGGCGAATCCCTGGAGCCCTCGAATCTCCAGGCCCCGCCGAGCTCCGGCGAGCGCCGAACCGCCATCCGGCGATTCTTCGGCCGGCCCCAGCTGCGGAGGCTCTGGCCGGAAGTCGCCAGGGCCCGCGCCGCCGATCCCATCGGCGGCGGCCGGGTGGTCTTGACCGAGACCTCTCCCGGCGAACGCCTGGCCATTGCCGGCCTCTTCGGCCTGGAAATGGGGTCGGGCCCCTTGGAGCTGCATCTCGTGGATATCGAGACCAGCTTGCGGGCGTCCCACTTCGCGACCGGAATCGAAGAGGTTCTCGCCTGCCTGCCCGAGATCTCCACGGATCCCCCTGGAGACGAGGACGTTCCCGATCTCTGGGCCCACGCCCGCGCCCATCCGGCGGTGCAGCTCCGGCCCCGTCTCGGCACCTGGCTCGACCAGCTGGCGTCGTCACGCTTTCTGCTCCGCCTCGTACCGGGCAGCGAGGGCCACACCCTCGAGCAGGCCCTCGAGGTTCTCGCCGCCCTGCCGGCCGATTCGGTGCGGCTCCCCGAGCTGGCGAAACGCATTCTCGGAGATTCCCGGGCCTTGAATGCCGGCAAGCCGATCGGCCAGCTGGTGCTCGGCGGCCTGGCGGTGCTGGCCAAGCGGTCGTGGCCCAAGCACGCCGAGGCCCGGCACCAGCTCTGGCATTGGGCCGGAGTGCTGACCGACGATCTCTCGACCGACGTCCTCGCCTTCGGCCTCACCACCAACCGACAGACGGCGGTGGACCGCGCCATCGCCGAGCTGGCCGAAGCCGGCGAGCCGGCCCGACTCACTCTGCGCCAGGTGCAGGCGGCCGCCTTCTCGGTCCCACCCGGCTCTTGCATCTATCTCTGCCAGACCCCGGCCGTGATCACCGCTGCCGCCGACCACCTCGGGGCTCGAAGCCGCCCCATCCTCTGCACCGGAGGCTTGCCCAACGCCGCGGCGGTAGCCGTGCTGACCCGGCTCGCCGGGCGTGGCGCCCGCCTGCGGTATCACGGCGACTTCGACTGGACCGGTCTCCGCATCGCCAATGCTCTGTACCGCACGATCCAGTTCGAGCCCTGGCGATTCGGTGTCGGCGACTACATCCAGGCCTGCGAACGGGTGCTGGCGGCGCCGGAAGTGGGAGGCAACCCGGTTTATGCGGTGTGGGATTCCCAGCTCACCGGAGCGATGGTCGAGCGGGCGATCTGTATCGAAGAAGAAACCGTGATCGACGACCTGCTGGATGATCTGGACAAGGAGAAGCCGTGAGCCGGCACCTGCGAATCGCTGTCGTGGCCGATATCCACGGCAACTCCTGGGCCCTCGACGCGGTCCTGGAAGATCTCGAGCCGTGGGCTCCCGACCATGTCTTTCATCTCGGCGACTGCACCTACGGCCCGCTCGACCCCGCGGGGACCATGGAGCGACTGCGGCGAAGGTCGTGGCCCACGGTCCGCGGCAACCAGGACCGTGCCCTCGGCGACGCCGGCCCCGAGGTCCGAAGCTCCCCCACGTTTCAGCACCTGTTGCGGACCCTGCAACCCGAAGACCTCGAGTGGCACGTCTCCCTCCCGCTCACCCTCTCCATCGCCCTGGGACCGGAAGCGGACGATCGCGCCCTGCTCTGCCATGGCTCCCCGACCCGCGACGACTGCTATCTCCTGGAGACCGTCGGCCCCCATGGCGCCGAGCTGGCGACGGCCGATGCCGTAG